>NZ_JCAHZS010000008.1:0-156127 GCF_059415145.1 Sulfurospirillum sp. E15m | reverse complement strand
AAATCTTAACGGTTATCTCTGATATTGCAGACCAGACCAATCTGTTAGCACTCAATGCCGCTATTGAAGCAGCAAGGGCGGGAGAACATGGACGAGGGTTTGCCGTTGTTGCGGATGAAGTGAGAAAACTAGCAGAACGTACACAAAGCTCACTGACAGAAATCAATGCCACGATTAATGTCATTGTACAATCCATTGTTGATTCATCAGAGCAAATGGGGAAAAATGCTAAAAACATCCAAAGACTCTCTGATGTTTCCAGTGGTGTTGAGACAACCATTTTAGGAACAACCCATGTCATGCAAGAGAGTGTCTCAGCAGTAACGACCAGTGCATCCAACTCACGCAAGATATCGCAAGACACTGATAAAATAGTTGATATGGTCACCAATATCAATACTCTTACCAGTCAGAATGCACGCAGTGTGGAGGAGATAGCTTCAGCCGCAGACCATCTCTCGCGTTTGGCTGAAAATCTTAACAACAAGCTCAATCAATTCCAATAAACAAGGGCAACCAAAGTGTATCAACACTTTGGTGCCAAGAAAGCGATAAGCTACTTGTATGAAATGAAGCAATCAATTTTTTACATGTAAAAAGAGCTTGCCCTCCTTTTTTATTTATCTTTGCAAGCTTTTTTGTTACACTCAATTTTTATTTTACGCTAAAGAATACACCATGCAAAAAATCTACCTCGCAGGGCCTGAGGTCTTTTTACCTAATGCCATTGAAATAGGTGAAACATTAAAACAACGCTGTTTAGCGTATGGATTTGAGGGAAATTTTCCGTTGGATAATGTTATTTCAGGAGCATCTCTGAGTGAAATCGCACTTAAAATTCAAGAAGCCAACCAAGAGATGATTCGCACCTGCGACATTGTCATCGCCAATCTCTCTCCTTTTCGAGGCCCTGAACCTGATAGTGGAACGGTTTGGGAAGTGGGATTTGCTCAGGGACTTGGCAAGAGAGTGGTCGCATATTCTAACGATAGGCGAAGCCTCAAAGAGCGAACGCAAGCGATGCTTCATTTAGGTGATAACACCATCGACCATGAAGGTATGCATCTTGAAGACTTTGGACTCAGCCACAATCTTATGTTTGCCAACATCGTTATTGCGTCAAATTTTGAAGCGTGTTTGAAGTTTTTAAGAGACGCATTATAATTTCTCAATGCCGGCTCTTATGATATCCACACCGTATTTATCACGCAGTTGCGTAAGCTTTTCACCCAACTGTTTAGCTTTGGTATCATCTTTTACATGTAAAAGTGAAAACGTTTTTAATTGAGCTCTCGTGATAAAATTGGATGTAGCAAGACTAAGATGGTGAATCTTCAAATGAGGGCATGTATCGAGTTTTTCAAACGTTTGTAACGCCAATTCTCTGTAAAATCCTTCACTAAATTCTCGCTCTACGCTGAATGAGCATTTTGACTTTGTACCGCCTTCATAACGTATCTTAAAATAATAAGTCATCGGATGCAAATCAAGTTTCGCCATCGTATGCGACAGATGACGGGAGAGAATGATAATGCGCCTTTTAATCTCACTGCGCTCCTGCACGGGAGCAAAATTACGTGAAATGCCAATGGAGCTTCTATCTCTATGAGCAAGTACAGGCTCGTTATCTTCGCCTAAAACCCTAGCAACCAAGTCTTTTCCCATTCTGCCCCACCCAATTACCAATCGCTTAAATGCCATCAAATCACCTAATGTTTCAATCTTATAGCCGTGTAATTTTTTTGCCAACACTTTGCCGATTCCTGGAAAACTCTCAATTGGCATCGGGGAGACAAACGTGCCTATTTTTTCTTTGGGAACGATGGTTAAACCATAAGGTTTGTTAAAGTCTGTCGCCAGTTTTGCAATCCATTTAGAGCTAGACGCTCCAATGGAAATAGGCAAATCAAACACTTCTAGCACTTCGCGCTGTAATTTTGCCACAAAGGCGTGGGTATCTTCATCTTTCACCCAACCTTTCAGCTCTCCCCAAAATTCATCGATGCTGTACTGCTCTAGTACAGGGATTTTCGTCAATAGAAACGCTTTGAGCTTTGTTGAAAGCAGTTGGTAAAACAGATGGTCGCTTGAAACTACAAGTAAGGAAGGACAGAGGATGAGCGCATCTTTTAACAGTGTGCCTGTTTTAATGCCGTACTTTTTAGCTTCATAGCTTTTAGCGATGACAATGCCATGAATTCTGCCCTCTTCATCCATAAACTCCTCTTTCCAAGCATTTTTATCAAATCCCTGATAGGTTTTTTTATGCTGAAAAAGACCGTTAAATCCACCCACGGAGTCTGTCATAACACATTCGGTATCTTCACGTGAAAAAATTTTAGTATCGCCACTTTTGCAAACAACGACGGGTTTATTTTTTAGAAAAGGGGTACGTGTACGCTCGGCAGAGACAAAAAAGCAGTCTAAATCAAGATGAATAATCACGCACCAACCTTTACATGTAAAACATAAAAAGATTATAGAACAAGCAGAAAAAAGGAGGAGGATTTATTGCAAAATGAAATGAAACAATAAGTCTTTTACTTGTAAAACCATAATGAAGTCTAAAAGCTAAAGATTTAGTTTTATTTTTTGATAATTAATAATCGATATATGAGTCTTTGGGGATTGGCCAATTTGCTTTCAGCATATTGTAAATTTCTCTGACCCATGAATCATTCTTGGAGGCATTAAGACCAACATCATCATTACCTTGAGAAAAAGTTTCAAATCTACAGACTAAATCATTAATATCAACATTGCCAACAACATCTGAGAGATAGGCAATACCATGTTTTGTTACACGTAGCTGCCTATTTTGTGAGTCATCTTTAGATGCAATTAAAGCTCTCACATTCTCCAATGTAAAATCATATGGATCATTTAGATTTATAGTTTTACCGCTATGTAAGTATTGATTAAATTCTAATATAAGTCTATTTTCTTTAATAACAATTTCTATAAATCTTTCTATAAGCTGTGTCGTCATCCATTTTTTTTGACTTAGTTGATAGATAACACCTAAAAGCTTAGATTCCGTATTACAACTATGTAACTTTATACAATATTTATATTTAACATTAATGATAATAGTGTCATCCTCTAAAATAATTTGTTTATTTATTTTTTCATTTTCTCTAAATATATTTTTCATATCCTCCATTGAGTATACCTTTTAAAATATAATATATAAACTTTATTTACTTCGTCTTTTTGATCTTTCAACAAATTTGAAAACTGCTTCATTGAGGCTTTCTTTATTCTGGTAATTACTATTAATACTCAAATCTATATATTCTCTTCTTGCTCTTGTAATTGCTGTGTAGTAAAGATTAATAGGATGGCTTCTTGCACTTATATCTCTGTCATTGAAAATACTTTTTTCTCGCTTATTAATAAATTCTCCAAATTCTTTAACAAAATCATATTTTGCCCCTCTTTTTACCGTATTCTGGGTTGAAATAAAATATTCTGCTATATGTAATGCCAAGTCTTTTAGGTCATCAACAATTACAACAGCATTAAATTCAAATCCTTTAGATTTATGTATTGTACAAATTGCAACCGAATTGTACGTTACTGGTTCAGATGAAGCAACAATAGCATACGTATGTAGGCTTCTTAATTCTTCATTTGTATATGCCTTAACAATACTCATAGCTCGATTTAAATTTCCTTTAAAGGCTTCTATAGGTTTTTTATCTAAAAAAGTGAAGAATTTATCATAGACAGCGTAATCTTTAAAAAAGTTGAATTGTTCTTTGAGTGCATATGACATATCAGCAGGTACTTCATCATTCAATGTTAATGTACTAAATTTATAGATTTCAAGAGGTAACTTAAAAAGATCCTGTAACACGAACGATGTTAAATCAAGACTTTCAATAGTATTTTCTTTTGCATATTGTATAGCTTTTAAAAGACCAATATTCGTTCCACAGAGAATTCCTTTATTGGCAGTTCTTGCTGGAGGATTTAGCTTTTGAGTATTTTCATATATAGAAAAAACTGTATTTTGCCCTTTCAATGTTTGTAAAATCCATTCAGCTTTTTGCGCAACATTTTTCTCATGTCTATAACTTGTTGATAATGTAAAATCTAAAATATCTTGCTTTTTAATATCTTGAATCAATGCATTCTTAGTTGATACAAAATCATAAATTTTTTGATTGGTATCACCGACAATCACCTTTTTTTTCGCAGGATAATGAAGAAATACTGATAATGCTGCATCAGATAAATCTTGACCTTCATCGACTAATAGAAGATCAATTGGTTCCATAGATTGATTTTTTAAAAGATCTAGCTGAAACTCTTTTAATATAAACTCTGGCGTCATAAAAGTACCGTTTTGATGACTACGCACATCTGTAATAAATGTTTGCACGTTATAGTAAGTTGCACTATCAAAATTACCACTAAAATCATAGGTAGATAGAGCCATTTCGTCATATCCACTACTCAACCACGTCTTTAAAAGTGTATAAATTTGATTTGCGTCGGAATAGCTAACATTAAAATATGTTGCAAATAACTCCCACGAATAAGCTTTAGAGAGTGTAGCTTCTTTTCGTCCTATATAATAATTCTTTGCAAGTTCATATACCGTACAGCACGTTACTCTACTATTTTCAAATAAATGCTTTGCTTCATCTGCAAGTAGTCTTGAATAGGCCAAAAAAATAACCTCAGGGTGTTTAAAAGGAGATTTCCAATACATAGTATGGTATTCTTCAAGTATTTTTAAAAGTGTAGTTTTTCCAGTACCTGCTAAAGCATTGACTCTAATTAAAGAAGGAGCCTCTTCTTTGATAACGGCTCTAGCTATTTCTAAAATCTCATCACTAATATTGAGTCTTGAATCTATCATATTACGTACTGTCTCCGAATATTTATTGATCCTCATACACATCTTTTCGATGTGCGACTTTCAATACTAAAATAGTAATTTCTTGATCGGTAATTTTGGTAATAATGCGGTAATCACCTACTCTATATCGCCAAAATTCTTTAAGTTTACCTTTAAGTTGCTTACCTTTATGTCTAGGATCATCACAATCACTTAATTGTTGTAAAAAAATGATAAGCTTTTTGGCAATAGGTTTATCAAGCTTTGAGAGTTCTTTTTTTGCACTCTCTTTAAATTTAATGATCCAAGCCAAGTTCTTTTACCACTTCATCTAACGTATAAATTCTTTCAGGTGTCTGATCAGCTTTTTCCGCTAAATAGTAATCTTCCAAATTCTCAAAATAATCTTCAAACAATTTACGAATATAAAAAGATTTTGGACGATCTGTTAAAGTTGCTAAACGAGCTAACCTCACTTCAAAACTATCATCTAGTCTAATAGAAGTAGCCATATGATCCTCCTTTGTGAATACATGTATTTTTTGTATTCATAATTATAGCATAAGTCTTTATTTTTTCATCTATATTCTTCCTAACGCCTAATCCACAATAGCCAAATTTGTTTTAAAATATTGCTTTTTATAGTAGCATGTTACTGTAAAACTATCTTACTTCTAGACTCAAGGATTTATATCATATCACAAGCGTTGGAGGAAGTTTGCCAAACTGGATAGTTTTATAAAGAGAAAATGATGAGATGAAACGCTCAAACCGGGCAATTTGAGCGTTTCTGTATTAAAAAGGTTAGGTTATCTACAAAAAGGAGGTATTGTCTTGGTAATGAAAGTATACGGTAGTAGCATAAACGATGGTTTAATCATTCGTAAACGAAATACTAATAGGTTATTTTTTTACATGTAAAAGCCTACGTCATTGTATAAAAATAAACATAACCTGAAAAAAAAAGTTAGTTGTCAGATTGTCTTAGGGGTTAAAGGGAGCTACACTAAAGTTGGGTAAAAGATAATTTTTATCTTTAACTCTATTAAGAAAGGTGCAAAAATGGCATATTCTAGACCGACGTATAAACCTCGTTACGAAAACTTTATTGGTGGTGAGTGGGTTCCACCTCTTAGCGGTGAATATTTTGATAACCTCTCTCCCGTTGATGGCGAACTTTTAACTAAAATTCCTCGCTCTTCAACTGCCGATGTTGATGCAGCCGTTGCGGCTGGTGTCAAAGCGTTTGAAACCTACAAACACACTTCCGTCATTGAAAGAAGTACCCTTTTAAATAAAATTGCCGACAAAATCGAAGCAAACCTTGAAGCGCTCGCGATTGCTGAAACACTTGACAACGGTAAAGCGGTTCGTGAAACACTAGCGGCGGATGTTCCTTTGGTCATTGACCATTTTAGATATTTTGCTTCTGTCATCCGCGGCGAAGCTGGAACGGTAGCAGACCTCGATGAAAACACGATTTCACAAGAAATTCACGAGCCTTTGGGTGTTGTCGCTCAAATCATTCCTTGGAACTTTCCTCTTTTAATGGCTGCATGGAAAATTGCTCCAGCCATTGCGGCTGGTAACTGCGTTGTTTTAAAACCAGCGAGTGCAACGCCAATGTCTATTTTACTTTTAATGGAAACCATCCAAGATGTACTCCCAAAAGGCGTTGTCAATATCATCAACGGAGCAGGTGGAAAAATCGGTAAACACCTCTCAACGCACCCCGACATTAAAAAAGTAGGCTTTACGGGTGAGACCACAACCGGTCAGCTCATCATGCAGTACGCAACCGAAAACATCATCCCATCCACTTTGGAACTCGGTGGAAAATCACCTAACATCTTTTTTGAATCTATTATGGAAAAAGACGATGAGTTTTTTGACAAAGCGATTGAAGGACTTGTTTTATTTGCCTTTAACAGCGGTGAAGTCTGCACATGCCCATCACGTGCCCTTATTCAAGAGTCTATCTATGAGCCGTTTATGAAACGTGTTTTAGAGCGCGTTAAAGCGATCACGCAAGAAAACCCACTTGATCCAACGACCAAAATGGGTGCTCAAGCTTCGGTCAATCAAAAAGAAAAAATCTTAGATTACATTCGCATCGGTAAAGAAGAAGGGGCTGAATGCTTAATTGGTGGAGGAGAATACAAAAATAAAACCTTCCCAAAAGGTAACTACATCCAACCAACCATCTTCAAAGGTCACAACAAAATGCGTATCTTCCAAGAAGAGATTTTTGGACCAGTGCTTTGTGTGACTACGTTTAAAGATGAAGATGAAGCACTTGCCATCGCCAATGACACCATTTACGGTTTAGGTTCTGGCGTTTGGTCAAGAGACGCGCATCAACTTCACAAAATGTCACGTGGCATTGAAGCAGGACGTGTGTGGGTAAACTGCTACCATCTCTACCCATCGCATGCCTCTTTTGGTGGGTATAAAAAATCAGGTATCGGACGTGAAACACACATGATGATGCTTAATGCGTACAGACACACCAAAAATATCTTGACGTCATACAACAAAAATAAACTAGGCTTCTTTTAGCCTTTATGAGTGCGTAGCCAAGAGCTACTCACTCTCTTCTTAAAGGAGAAACCATGGAAGTCAAACGCATTATCGCCACACCTGAGGCATTAGCGGTTATCGAAAAACTCAAAAAAGAGTATGGTGAACTCGTCTTTAACCAAAGCGGCGGTTGTTGCGATGGCACAGCACCGATGTGCTATGAAAAAAAAGACTTTCATGTGCCTTCTCGCAATGTCAAAATGGGCGAAGTCGGCGGATGCGAGTTTTTCATCGACAAAGACCAGTTTGAATACTTTCGCTACTCACAAATCATTTTAGACGTCAAAGAAGAAAAAGCCGCTTTTGGGAACTCTTTTTCGCTTGAAATTGACGAAGGATACCAGTTTATCACACGCTCACGTATCTTTACCGATGAGGAGAATAAGAGTCTTTCCTAAGGTTTTACATGTAAAATCTAATGCCTCTTTTTTAACCCAATATTTTTTAAAAGATGTTATACTTTTTTATACAATGTGATAATGTATAAAGGATAACCAATGAAAATCGCCGTCATTTCTCCTCTTTTCTCTCGTTCAAATGAACTGATGCAAGAACTTCAGAGCCATTTTGATGATGTAAAACACAATGCCGATAATACCCTTAAAACCAAAGCAGACATCATCGCTTTTTTACACGATGTTGATGGCGCCATAGTCGGACGTGAAGAGATAGACGATGAAATTCTACGTGCGTGCCCTAAGCTTCAAATTCTCTCACGTTATGGTGTCGGATTGGACAATATGGATGTCGAAGCGATGCAAAAACGAGGTGTAAAACTAGGCTGGAGTGGCGGAACCAATAGCAATTCTGTCGCGGAAATCACACTTTCATTGATGCTTTCACTGACCAGAAATCTTCACATCGCAACAACACTGCTCAAACAACACGTTTGGAAAGTCAATGGCGGCAGTGAGCTGACCGGAAAAACCATCGGTCTTTTTGGCTTTGGCAATATCGCTAAGCGTGTGGTCGAACTTTTAGCTCCTTTTCACTGCACCATTCTTGTATCAAACCGCACGCACAGTGAAGCAGATGCCAAACAATACGGCATCACCTATGCGAGCAAAGAGCGTATCATCAAAGAAGCAGATATTATTTCGATTCATTTGCCGCTGACGCCTGAGAGTAAAAATCTCTTTTCGTACGCAGAGTTTGAAGCGATGAAGCCTTCATCGTTTATTATCAATACAGCGCGCGGTGGAATCATTGACGAAGAAGCACTCAAAGTGGCACTAAAAAACGGGCAAATCGCCGGAGCGGGCTTGGAAGCTTTTTTAGAAGAACCAACGCACGATTGGGAGCTTGTAGACCTTCCAAATCTTGTCTGTTTGCCGCACCTTGGCGGTAACTCTAAAGAGAGTATTTTAGCGATGGGACATGCGAGCATCTCGCATCTAAGAGAATTTTACAACGTTTAAATGTTTTGCTTAAAATAAGCCTTTTTTTCGCCAGAACAAAAGGCTTAAAATCTTACTTTTAGTATTTTTAGCTAAAATTCACTCTTTGTTAGGAATAAGTAAGATATGATAGAAGAGCCTTTTAGCCACGTTGAAAAAACAATCGACCAATTTTTTGCAACATTTAATCCAGAGCAATACCTCTACCTAGATGTGTTATACCGCTTTGAAGAGAGTGACCTTGAAGTCGTTTTAGAAGCACTAGACCAGTGCCGCTTGCCCAAACGCTACACCTCTTTTGTGGATGTTCTCCATGAAAAATTCACGCAAAAACTCAACCTAGATCGTCACGATTTGTTTATTTGCACCAATGATGAAATCTACATTAAACGTTATTTTAAAATCGATATTCCCAAAGATGCTGAAGAGCGCCGTGCGTGCAGTATTCCTGCTGAAACACTTTTAGCGTATAAGAAAACATGTTTTCCAAACGATGAGTATAAAGCGCGCCTTCTAGAGCTGCTTCCTTTTGCCATTGAGAGCACCTTAAATATTAAGAAGATTAACCCTTTAGAGTTTAAACGTCTTTTTGTTTCGGTGTTGGTAAACCTAACCGACATCGTTGTCATCGAATTCAGTGAAATTGAAGACCTCAAAGAGGTTCGAGCCCTTAGTTTGTACCTCTTGCGCGAAATGTTTGAAGAGATGATGCTCCGCATTGCTGAGGATATTTTGATGCATTTTTCAAACCAAGAGAGACATGCCATTGAGTTTTTGAGCCACTTTGGTATCCATGAGACTATCGACTCCAAAGGCAATCGCTATAAGCCAAACCCTATTTTAGATGAAAGCAATCGTGCGTGGAACATGACGACCATTCGCTCAACCATGATTCAGTACAAAAAATCGAAACAATCGCTTTTTTCCAAACAAAAAGACCTTGGCTCACTCAAAAAAAGACTCGACATCTTACGTACGGAACTTAAAACACAAGAAGCCCATCTTAAAGGCCAACACTTACTTTTAAAAGAGATAGAAGAGAAAGCACAAGCAGCACGCACGACGATAGACCGTTTGGAAGCGAGTGACTCTAAAGAGGTAAAATTCGTTGAAGATGGTGTGGAGAAAATGTTCGAGCGACGCTCCCTTATGGCACAACTTTACCGCAAAGAAGACCATCTTCTCAATGATAGAAACCATCTTCAAAAACATATCAGAGAGCTTGAAATGGCACGCGCCAATAAGCAAAAAAGCATTTATGTCAATGAACGACGCATGAGCGATACGCAAACGGCCATCACATCCTTAGAATCACAAGGACACCCGATAGACAACCAATATGCCCGCATCTGCCGTGCCCTTGCAAAAACGCTTTCTCAGCGCTAAGCGTTTTAGTCTTAAAGCGTCTCTTTGTACTCGATGGAAGAGACTCTTAGATTTTCTAACGATATGACGGTGATTTTACCCTCTTGTTTTGGTAAATAAGCCGCATCGTTTTTCTCATCGACAATTCCGATAGAATATGCATAATCTTTGAATTTTGGCAACATAAACATACTCATAATCATGCTAGGAACACCCGTCGCATCCATAAAATAGAGTGCATTATTTTCACTCAGATAATTAGGATGGGCATCTAAAAATGCTTTGATTTGATTGCCTTGGTCTCTCGTAAACGCAACAATAATCTGTTTAGTATTTCCATCAAGCGCGACACTCTTTTTAAACTGGTCTTTCACAACACTCAAAGGGACAATAGCAGAACCCTCTTTTAAGGCCTCAGCAAATAAACCAAGGGGTAATATGCACAAAAGCACAACGAACCATTTTTTCATCTTTTTCCTTTAATTTTTTCGTTCGCTATTGTAACGTGTCAGAGTAAATAAATGATAACGCTCATCATTTCAAACACTTAAATCTCTTTGAGACTCAGGCTCACTTTGCCTTTTTCTTTATCGACTTCAAGCACACGAATACGTGTGAGTTGCTGGTTGATGCTGAGCACTTCAAGCGGATGCGTGATGCGTTTGTCGCTCATTTGTGAGATGTGAATCAGCCCATCGTTTTTCAGCCCGATGTCCACAAATGCGCCAAAATCGGCGATATTTCGCACCACGCCCGAAACGATGGAACCTTCACTCAGTTCTGAAATGTCAGTCAAATCGGAGCGAAACGCAATCGGCGGTAAACTCTCTCTGGGGTCAAATCCTGGTTTTAAAAGCTCGGCGATGATGTCTTGCAAGGTTGCTTCACCGATGCCCTGCTCTTTGGCTAAAGCGATAATCTGCTCTTTGGAAAGCGTTGCCAAATCGGAGCGTTTCAAAAGTGTTTGGGCGATGGCATAACTCTCTGGATGAACGCCCGTGTTATCGAGCACGCTTTTACCCTCACGTATACGGAAAAATCCCGCGCACTGCTCGTACGCTTTAGCACCTAAACCCTTAACTTTTAGCAATTCGCTTTTACATGTAAAAGCTCCTTGAGCCTCTCTGTGCTCGACAATCGCTTTGGCAAGTTTGCTACCAACGCCCGCCACATAAGAAAGCAGAGAAATGGAAGCGCTGTTAGGATCAACCCCAATGCGATTGACCAAATCTTCGATGACTTCGTGCAGTTTCTTCTCTAGGCTTTTTTGATCGACATCGTGTTGGTATTGTCCGATGCCCAGTGATTTTGGGTCGATTTTCACAAGGGCTGCCATCGGGTCGCGCAGACGTTGGGCGATAGAAATCGCTCCACGAATCGTCACATCAAGATTCGGGTACTCTTCGGTGGCAATTTTAGAAGCCGAGTAGATGGATGCACCCGCTTCGGAAACCACCGTATAGGCAAGGTTCAATCCTTCTTCACGGTTGAGGCGTGCAAAAAATTCTTGGCTTTCACGCGAACCCGTGCCATTGCCAATCGCCACAGCGGTGATGTGGTATTTTTGGGTAAAGTCCTTAATAACTTTGGCAGATTTTTCATAGTCACTTTGCGGCGGTGTCGGGTAGATAACCGCGTGCGTCAGATACGTACCATGCTCATCCACAACAGCGAGCTTACACCCCGTGCGATATGCCGGATCAACACCCAAAATGACGCGCTTGGTCACAGGTGGAGTATTTAAAAGTTGTGAGAGATTTTTTCCAAAGGTCGCAATCGCTTGTGTATCGGCTTTTTCTTTCACAATGGCATGAATTTCACGCTCCAATGAAGGGAAGAGAAGGCGTTTAAAACCATCCAAATACGCCTCTAGCAAGTAGCTTTTAGAACTTTTCGCATTGCGTGGAATGCGGTAACGCTCTATCGCACTCTCCACCCTTTCCATGTCGTGCAGTATCTTTACATGTAACTCTTTTTCGCTCACACCACGCATCATTGCAAGGTAACGGTGCGAGGGAATGAAAGAGATGCGTTCGCTTTTGCCTGCCAATTTGGCGTAAAGTCCATCGGGTTTAAGCGTTTTGGATGCCTTAATCTCAAAAGCGCCGTAAGTGTAGAGCTGATCGCGCCAATATTCGCGCTCTTTAGGCTCGTCGGAGTAGCGCTCGGCTAAAATGTCTTGCGCCCCCGCAATCGCCTCTTTCACGCTTCCTACTTTTTCATTTACAAAACTTTGCGCTCTCTTTTCAAACGCTTCAAGCTCCAACTCCGCACGCTCTAAAACATCGGCTAAAGGGGAGAGCCCCACCGCAATTGCCACCGCCGCACGGGTGTTTTTCTTCTCTTTATACGGTCTGTAAATGTCCTCCAACGCCTGAAAACTCTCCGCCTTTTCGACGGCACTTTTCACCTCAGCGCTTAATGCAACTTTCTCGGCAATCAACCGTAAAACTTCCTCTTTGCGCTCATGCAATTTCTTCGCATACGCATAAATGCTCTCAAACTCACGAAGTTGCTCATCACTCGCCCCGCCCGTCATCTCTTTGCGGTAACGAGCGATAAAAGGAATAGTTGAGCCTTCATCTAAGAGTTTTAAAATGTTGATAATGTTTTCTTTGGGAATGCCTGTTTTTTGGACTAAAATGGGAATAAGAGGATTCATAATTTTTGTTTTCCTAGGTTTTACATGTAAAGATTTTTTGGAGAAGTATTTTAGCGGAAATAATAGAATTTTCTTGTTTTAAAAACATTTACTATAATATCGTGTTTAAAATATTTATTGAAAGGCTCACATGAGTTTTGCAAAAACCCTTACAATTCTACAAGATGTAGAGAAGGAATTGTTAGTAAAAACAAAAGCTAATCGCCAAATTAAAAATTCTTTTTTTAAACAAATTGAAGAAGTCATTTATGATTTTTCAGTGATAGAACTTATGGCAAAAGGTTTTAAGCTCCATATAAAAAATTTTGTAAAATTTATCATCTACTTCATCATTGGAATTTTTATAATATGGCATATTCCTCATACTGAAAAACAATTTTTTGAAAATCTTCAATTGGTTGCTATACTATCTATACTTGTGTCTTTTTTCCCTTTACCTTCAAAATTTTGTAATTATGGTGTCCAACAACAAGATATTGTCATTGTCTTAAATGTATTGATGGAACATCATCTTAAGATACATGAAGTCAAAAAAGTAAAAGCAATACTTGACGACTTTCAACTACGAACAAAACAAAAATTATTTACTTTACGTGGAATTATCTTTTTATTATGGTCGCTCTACAGTTTTATTGCTAGTAAAACTATAGATTTCAATAATCTCCAGATAAATCAATATGCACCTTTATTAGGAGTAATATTTGGAATTGCATTGTCAGCATATTTTATAATAGAAATTTATGCTAATGGAATTTGGTATATTTTTAAGAGTATTGATTTTGCATTGATAGAGTATGAAGACGAGGAAACACTTCTTAGAAGAATTCTATAACTAGGAATTTTAGTGTTTCATTCCATACTCAATTTAAAATTTTCCTTTTAACTTACTCGTCCTTAAACGCAAAACCTTGTGCTACCAAGTCTTTCGCTGTACTTCGGTAATAAACATCAGCGTAGTAATTGGTGGTAATCTCCGCGTAAGTCGGCATCGAGCCGCTTCCCGTTTTATCTCGGAACTCTTTGAGCGTGTGTTCATATGCTAGTGCGCCGTTTCGGACTTTTTCACTTTCGTACACGTCTTCCATGGCAAATGTATCGAGGGCAACGCGGGGTTTTAAAGGAGCACCTTTGGCACGCTCGGTTGGAACGCCGATGGTGCAACCCACAGCTAAAAAGGTTTTGGACGGCAAGTTAAACAGCTTTGCAAGTGCTGGCGAGTTTCTGCGTACCGCGCCGATGCAGGTTGTTCCGTACCCTAAAGCGCCGGCAGCACTTTGAAGATGGTCTATCATAATGCCCGCATCAATCGCGCCTACCATGATGCCCTCAGCACTCTGTTCGATGACGTGTTTGCGCCCTACACTCTCCACGATGGCACTCGTGCGGTTAAAGTCAATGACAATGCCCACAAAGACGTCCGCTTCAGCGATGTGCGCTTGTCCGCCGCAGAGTTCAGCGATGGTTTTGAGCTTCTCTTTGTTGCGCGTATACACAAGGCTGATTTGCTGACCGTTGATGGACGTCGGAGCGCGTTGTGCGGTTTTAAAAATCAGTTCTAAATCTGCGTCACTGATACGTTCACCGGTAAATTGGCGGATGGATTTTCGATTTTGTAGCTGCTTTATAGTTGGATTTTCCATGATGTCTCCTATAAAATCTTTTTTAATTTTTGAAGCGATATACTCTCAACTTTGTCGTCCATAAATGCTTTGTAGCTATTATAATGCTCTTTTTTCATATGCTCCGCCAAAAGGGCTTCACTCTCCCATGTCTCGATAAAAACATAGGTATTTTTGTTGTCAATGTCTTGATGAACATCGTATTGCAAGCATCCTGCATCATTTTGATGCGTTGCCTTATGTAACGTGGTTAAGGCGTCTAAAATACCTTCATCGTTTGAGTTTTTTAATGTCAATGTCGCGACGAGAACAATTTTTTGCATCTTTTTCCTTTGTATTTAATTCTAAAAGAAGTATAGGAGCAATGTACTTAAAATTCCCTTACAGTATTTTAAGTAAGTAATAGTAAAAAATATTTAAAATGTGAGATGTGTTCTTAAAAGAATGGCATAAAACACGATAGCGAGTGCTAGAGAGACTTTGTTTGTCTCTCTAGGAAGGGTTGAATGACTACGCTTTTTTTGCCTTTTTCTCTTCACGTTTCTCTTTTAACGACTTCTCAGGTTTCTTCTTGACTTCTTTTTTGACATCTTTACCTTTTGCCATGCTTTCTCCTTTTTGAAGTGGGTTAATACGTTTAAAATTGTATAGGAGTTAGGCTTAAAAGGAATAACAAAGCTTACACAAAAAAATTCTATAGCATAAATCTTGATATCTATCAAGGACATGCCCTATTTTTTATTATATATTTTTAAAAATTCATCGTCAAAAAAGAATTACAATGATAAAAATTGAAAATCTTCCTTATTTCTCGCATCTCAACTCCACTGAACTTAAAAAAATAAAAAATTGTTGCACACTGAAAAAATATACATCTAATGATATACTCTTTTACGAAGGTGAAACGCCAAAATATCTCTATATCCTTTTAAAAGGTATGCTCAAAGTGTATCAAACAACTGCCAAGGCGAACCATGTTTTCATTCTTTTTTTTACACAACCCGGTGAAATTATTGGAGATTACGCTCTGTATGCCAAGAGCCCTTATCCTAATACCGCACAATTTGTAACAGAAGGGGAAGTGCTTAAAATAAATTTTTTCCCTATCCAAAAAGAGATGCTCAACAATTCTATCTTAAACCTCCATGTCATCCAATCTCTCATAAAAAAACAGAGAGTTTTTTTAAATGTCATCCATAATGAAATTATTACCAATACAGAAGCGAAAGTTATAAAATTTTTACTCGATAATAAGCACCTTGTTCAAACACTCAAACAAATTGAAATAGCTTCTATCCTCAATACAACGCCTGAAACACTCTCACGCATGCTTTCAAAATTGAAATCTTTAGGATTTATTCATATTGACAAAAAGCACATCATAACTTTACAAAAAAAAGAAGCTCTTCAAACTTATTATCGTACTACTGTGCAAAATTGATTCATATCAAGTCAAGGGAAAATGGCGTGGTGTACAATGCTTTAGAGTAAAATATAGGAGTATTTATAATGACACTACTGCGAACCGTTATTTTCATCCTTTTAGCACTGCAAACACTGTTTGCAAAAACACTTTCATTGCAAGAAGCTATTGACGCTACACTCTTATCGCACCCTGATGCTAAACTCGCGCTGTATCAATTAAATATGGCTTACGAAACGCTAGGTATCACCAAAGCAGCCACGTATCCAGAGCTGAGTGCTAATGCAGAATATTATCCTACAAAAACACTCGTTTCGCAAAATAATGGCAGTTTTATAACACGAGATCATTTTTCAACGCATTTAGATGTGACGATGACGTATACATTATGGGATTTTGGACGTACACAAAAACGCATTGATGCGGCACAGCAAGATGCAGAGTCTGCCGTAGCACTGAATGAAGATGCCAAAGCATTACTGGGTGAAAAAGTCTGGCAAGCATACTATTCATTAGCATACCTCCAACGTGTGAACACCGCCAATGCCCTCTCCCTTGCCTTTTACCAAGCACTGTACGATCAATCGCGTCAAATGAAAAATGTAGGCTTGAAAACCGAAGCCGATAGCGAACGCTTTTATGCTTCTTTGTTGGACGCCAAAGATTTATTGGAAACCAGTCGCAATGAAGAACGCAAATACATCCATTTACTGAGTGTATTAACAGGCCTTTTGGAACAGGACATTATCATTGAAGATGATTTTACCGCATTTTCACGCACCACTTTACCTTCTTTTTCCGATACACAATGGCGAGTCATGCTCAAAGAACATAACGCTGAGCTTGAAGCATTGAGCGCTAAAATTAAACAAAGTCACGCATTATACGAGTCATCAAAAGCAGAAAGCTATGGAACTATCATTTCTGCAGGTTCTATAGGCAGCGATACCTCCATCTCTTCTTACTCAAGCAATCAAATTGGCATCAAAGCCTCCATCCCTCTTCTAACAGGAGGAAGAATTTCGCATCAAATCGAAAAAGATAGAGTTGGTATCTTAGTCTCAGAAGAGGCACTGCGAGCGCGCGAATTAACACTGTGGCAAGAGTTGTATGAAGCTATTTTAGATACCAAACGTTTGGATGCGACCATTGAAGCCAAATACATGGCAGCACGCGCACTAGCCAAAACCGTTGCCATTGCCCAAGGTCGTTATAAAGAGGGATTAGCCACCTACATTGAAGTGCTTGAAGCTCAACGCGCTTACGACAATGCTACCATTGCGCAAAGTGCTGCTATGTTGCAAAAGATAGCCTCTTTAGCACATATCAAAAGACTTATTCCTAAAGGAGTTTCCCTATGAACAGGGCATCCATGATGAAAAACACATTGATTTTAGCCGTAATAATGGCTATCGGAAGCTTTTTTTATTTCAAAGTTTATGTGCCGAAAATCACCTTTGCTTCGATCTCACCCATCATCCAAGATGTCAATGAAACAGCTTTTGGAGTCGGAACGGTTGAAGCAAAAGAGACGATTGTATTAGCGCCTAAAACAACGGCTAAAGTGCTCTCATTGTTTGCCGATCAAGGTGAAACGGTGACAAAAGGAAAGCTTCTAGCGATAATGGACCCTTCGGATCTGCTCGCATCCAAAGAAGAGGCTTCGATGGCAATGAAAAAGAGTCAAATGTCGCTTTTTTCGCAACAAAGTCTTTTGAAAGATTTGGAAGCCAAATATCATTTAGCCCACACGACACTGACACGTTACCAACACCTTATCTCAGAAGGGTTTGTGGCACAAGCTGAGTTAGATGCGGCGTTTTCAGCCGAACAAAGTGCTAAGGCTCAAGTGGAAAATGCAACGTGGCAAGTGAACCTTATGCAGGCCGATATCGCACGAAATGAAGCTCTTGTGAAAAGCAATAACGCCAAAATTGAGGATCTTGCGCTCAAAGCTCCGGAAAATATGGTAGTTCTTTCGCGTGATGCCGAAGTGGGAAGCACGGTTCTTGCGGGCTCACCTGTATTTAGGCTGATCAATCCATCTTCCATTTGGGTTAAAATCTATATCAATGAACGCCAAAGCGGCGCTTTACATGTAGGGGAATCTGCATCCATTACCTTGCGTTCTCATCCTTCAACGCCCTATAGTGGGCATATCGCTCGCATTGGACTGGAGAGTGATAGAACCACCGAAGAGAGAGAAGTCGACATTGCGTTTGATCAGCCACCGCAACCTCTTTATGTGGGAGAACGCGCGGAAGCTGCGATTTCACTGGCGCAGCATACACATGCGTTAACGCTTCCGCTCTTAACACTAACAACACACCAAGGTATCAAAGGTGTTTGGCTTGCCAAGCAAGGGCATGCGCATTTTCAACCACTGACGTTTCACTCTATCAGTGCCGATGGGCTTATGATCGTCAAGGAAGGCGTAACAGATAAAGACACCATTCTTATACCCGCAGGGCGCGATATCACTGAGGGTATGCGGATTCGATTATGATCAGTTTAGCACAACGAGACATTGCCCATTCTCTGGGTAAATTTCTCACAACATCTGCTGGCATTGGGATGCTTTTAGGGGTTGTTTTAATTATGATTGGGGTGTATCGAGGATTGGTGGATGATGCCAATATTTTACTCAAAGATACCCAAGCCAATTTATGGATTGTGCAACAAGACACGCTAGGACCTTTTGCTGAGAATTCACGCCTGCATGAAGATATGAAATACCAAATGAAAGCCTTTGCTGGAGTCAAAGATGTTTCAGCGATCACCTTTCAAAATCTTCAACTCTACCGCAACAATCAGCCTATCAGAGTTTTTGCTATGGGGTACGATGTTGGCTCTTTTTACACGCCTCATCTTCTCATCGAAGGAAGACCGATTCTTGCGAATCATTTTGAAATGATTGTTGATAAAAAAACAGGCTTTAAACTGCATGATGAGATTGTGATTGGAAGAGATATATTTCACGTTGTAGGCATTACGAAAGATTCCGTCTCTTCCAGCGGCGATTTGATGGTCTATTTTTCGCTTCCCGATGCACAAAAACTCCAATTTTTATCGAGCAATGAACAAATTCGCAATGACCGTGCCAGAGGCAATAAAACAACCGACACCACAACCATCAATGCCATCATTGCGACCGTGGAAGAAGGAGCTGATCTGAAAGCAATCGCGCAAGAAATCGAACGATGGAAACATGTTAAAGTATTTACCCAAGAAGAACAATCCTCGCTCCTCACCAAAAACCTCATCGAACGCTCTGCCAAGCAGATCGGTATGTTTACCGTCATTTTATTGCTCGTAGCTTCCGTGATTATCTCACTCATTATTTACACCATGACCATGAGCAAACTCAAAGAAATCGCCATTTTGAAGCTCATCGGTGCTTCAAATGCGGTGATTATTAAGATGATTGTGCAACAATCGGTTCTTTTAGGCATCTTATCATTCATTGCAGGAACTATTTTCTCACACAGCTTGATGGATTTATTTCCAAAACGCACTATTTTGATGAGTGCTGATGCGCTCAGTCTTTTGGTGATTGTCATCATCGTGAGTATCCTAGGGTCTCTTTTTGGCGTGCGCTCCGCACTCAAAATCGATCCTGCCAGCGCTATTGGAGGCTAAGAAAATGCCATCATCACATTCAAGTGTCATTAAAGTAGAACAGCTTTCAAAAACCTATGGGAAAGGCGAAAATGCTGTTAGGGCGATTAAAGCGTGTTCGTTTGAAATTTTCAGAGGAGAAACCGTTGCGCTTTTGGGACCAAGTGGGTCGGGAAAGACAACACTCATCACCATGATAGGGTGCATCACAGAGCCCACGCAAGGGAAGTTATATCTAGATGGTGAACTGATTTTTGATCAACAGTGGTGCATCAGCGATACACGAAAATTACGACGTGAAAAAATTGGTTTTATCTTTCAATCGCACAATCTCATCCCCTTTTTAAATGTCGAAGAGAACATAACGCTCGTTCCACTGATGAACAAAACCAATCCCAAAGAAGCGACTTTGAAGGCAAAAGAGCTGTTGGATTATTTGGGGGTGGGGAACAAACTCACCGCTATGCCCTCACAACTTTCAGGCGGGCAAAGTCAAAGAGTCGCCATTGCTAGATCCTTAGCCAATAACCCAAAAATCATTTTAGCCGATGAGCCAACAGCCGCCTTGGACGCTGAACGTGCCCTCTCAGTCATGCAGTTACTTAAGAAACTTGCCACCGAACAAGACGTTGCCATCTTGGTCGTCACGCATGATGAACGAATGATTCCGTTATTTGACAGAATTATTCGTGTGAATGATGGATATGTGAGCGAAGATACCCAGAAAATGTCCTAATATTTTTGACTCTGTGCTCTTTTTGATCATTTTTTTATTTTACATGTTTGAGGAATGAAATCAAGGACAACAGTAACTGAGCTTTATCTTTACTAGACTTCTCCCGTTTTTTAGTATAATCCCCCATTATATTAAGGTAGACGATGCGAACAATGTACGGCGATAGAGCGAAATGTTACCACTGTTATAGACCTAAAAGTTCGTGTATATGTAGCCACATTCGCCCTATTGAGACACAGACAAAATTTATCATTTTGATGCACCCAAAAGAGTTTAAAAAGACCAAAAATGGCACGGGGCATCTCACGCACCTTTCACTTCCAAACTCTGAACTGTTTATGGGCATCGACTTTAGTGACAATGCGCGCATCAATGAGATTATCGCAACGCATGAGAGTTTCATTCTCTATCCTTCTAAGCATGCTATCAACCTCAGCCACCAAAATCCGCTTGAGAAAACCCCTTTACATGTAAAAAAACCGATGGCGATTTTTCTCATTGATTCAACATGGGCATGTTCACTAAAAATGATGCGGGAGAGTAAAAATCTGCATGCGCTTGCTCATATTAGTTTTGACGCCACGAAGCGTTCTGAATTTAAAATCAAAGAGCAACCTTTAGAGTATTGCCTCTCAACCATCGAATCCACGCTCACCGTGTTAGAATTGCTAACGAAGTGGCGCATTGAGATGATTTCACATGAAAAGCTGGCGTCTTTTCTCACCCCTTTTCATGCGATGATTGACTATCAACTGCGCTGTATTGAAAGCGCTTCTAACCAAGCGAAATGTTTTAAAGAGAGTATTGGAATTGATACATATCAATGCAATAAATTTTAAATAGGACTATATTTCTCTTAAATAAATTATTTGAGAGGACTTTATGAAATCACTTTTTTTTCGAATGCGTACCATTCATATCGTTGCATTTTTACTACTACCCATCAACGCTTTCTTTTTTACGGAGAGTGTTATTGGCGCAACCATTCAATACATTTTAGCGGCTATTTTAATCATTCATGATATTGATGAGAAAAAATGGGGTGTCGATGTCAGTCGAAAGATTAACACATCGCTTGCTTCAATGGACTTGACGAAAGAAATTTCCATCGATACCAGTTTTAGCTCTGAATCTTCTAGCATGTTGCAATCCGTTATTTATTTTAAAAATAAAATTAAAACTGCCATCATCGGCTTTCAAGAACATTCAAAATCGCACGATGAAATTTCATCAAAACTACAAAACATCGCTTTATTTTTAAATTCGCAAACCAAAAAGCAACAAGTTATTTTAAATGAAAGTATCAAAAATGTGACGACCATGAACACCGTGTTTGGAAACATCAGCGCAACAGCGCAACAAAGCCGTGATGAGATGCAACAAATTGGTACTTATCTAGGCGATACACAAAAAAACATTATCGATTTGGGCGCAAAAATAAAGATTAGTGTGGAAAAAGAGACCACTTTAGTTAATGAACTCAATCAGTTGAGCAATGAAGCCAAACAGACAAAAGAGGTGCTTTCCATCATTGATGATATTGCCGATCAAACAAATTTGCTTGCACTAAATGCTGCCATAGAAGCAGCACGTGCTGGCGAACATGGTAGGGGATTTGCCGTTGTTGCCGATGAAGTACGTAATCTTGCCGAAAAAACACAAAAAAGCTTAGAAGAGATTAATCGTACTATTTCAGGCATTGTTGAGTCTATTCATACGATTAGTACGCGAATGGAACACAATGCCAAAGAAGTTTATGACTTACAAACGGTCTCTTTGGATGCCAATACGGTCATTGATAAATTGATTCTAGTATCGGATAAAAATATAATGTTATCCAATCATATTGCGCAACAATCAGAAGCGATAGACAGTGAAACAAAAGAAGTGATGGCATCTTCAAAACAAATAGAAGCTATTTTCCATGAAAATTCATTGCAAACGGAAGAAATCAACACCATTGCAACGGTTCTCAATAGTTGGGGAATGGAGCTTCGTGAAAAATTGAACGAATTTAAAATTTAATATGCAATGATGAGAAAATCGTAATCGATGCGGATTTTCTCATCGCTTTCCCTCCGAGCTGATTTAAGCCTCAAAAATCCTAACTGCGCTATAATTTTTGAAAAACCAAAGGATGCTTTTTGAAAAAAATGGTCTCTTTTTTGTTCGTTTTTCTCCTTTGCTCTCTTTCACTTCACGCGATGCCAAGCGATGCTACGTTAAAAAAAATGATAGGTCATATGCTTTTTATTGGCTTTGATGATGCGGCGATTGATGCTCAAAGTACCATCGTCAAAGAACTTCAAACGTATGAATTAGGCGGTGTTATTTTATTTGACCGATTTTATGGAGAGAGTTCGCATATCAAAAATATCAGCTCACCCGCACAATTACACGAACTCACCAAACAACTCAAACGCTACGCAAAAAGTCCTTTACTCATTGCCATCGACCAAGAAGGAGGCAAAGTCGCACGGCTCAAAGCACGCGATGGATTTGAAGAATTTCCCTCCGCAACCGCTCTTTCTAAAACATCGCCTGAACACGCCAAAGAGGTTTACACGCAAATGGCGCGTATGCTAAAAGAAGAAGGTATCACCTGCGACTTTGCTCCCGTGGTGGATTTAGCACTCAATGCTGACAATCAAGTCATTTTCAAATTAGAACGCTCGTATGGAAAAGAGAGCCAACGTGTCGCCATGTACGCCAATGTCTTTATGGAAGCCTTGCATCAACAAGGCATTATTTCCGTGCTTAAACACTTTCCGGGGCATGGGTCATCGTTGGGTGATTCTCACTTAGGCTTTGTCGATGTCACGCGGACGTGGAGTGAAAAAGAGTTGGAGCCTTATACGCAATTGATTGCGACCAATCGTGTCAAAATGATCATGTCTGCCCATGTTTTCAACGCCAAACTCGACCCAACGTACCCAGCAACCCTCTCCTATGCGACCAATACCAAATTGTTGCGAAAAACGATGCATTACCAAGGTGTGCTCATCAGTGACGATTTGCAGATGGAAGCTATCCATAATTATTATACGCTTCAAGACACGCTTACGCTTGCGATTAATTCCGGCATCGATATGCTCCTTTTTGGAAATCAACTCTCACACACTAACACGGAGGAAATTATTGAGGCGATTTTTCTGCAAGTCAAAAAGGGGGTTATTTCATTTGAACGCATTCAAGAAGCCAACGAGCGCATCAAAAAATTGACGCATTAAATCTAATTTTTATCTCACTTTCGTTATAACTTCACGTTTGTTTAAAAAAAATTATTTCTTTTTCTTAAGAAAATTTTATGAGAGTGCACACTTATTGTGTAAAAAATATACATCAAAATTTTCGTTACCGTGTAATTTGTATCAAAAATACGCACCTTACATTTTTTTGACATACGCAAAGAGTACATTTTTCAAAAAAGTCTCTTTGAGGTCACTTTGGGCTTTTAGAATAGATTTATCTTATAATAAGGAATACAAATGATTTTATGGTGGAAACACTTGGCGCTTTGGAAAAAGATATTTATCGGTCTTTGTTTAGGTCTGGTAATGGGTCTTTTATTTAAAGATGCCGCACTGATGCTTAAACCTCTTGGGACACTCTTTATCAATCTTATTAAAATGTTGATTGTGCCTCTTATTTTTGTAACACTCGTTACAGGTATCACGTCGATGGAAGACATTAGCAAAATGCGTCGCGTGGGTATCAAAACATTTGCGATTTATCTTGTAACGACTGCGATTGCTGTTGCAATTGGTTTGGCGTTTGGTATTGTGTTTGAACCAGGTTCGGGCGTTTCGCTAGAACATGCGAGTGCCATTGCGGCGAAAAAAGCACCACCGCTTATCGACACGCTTCTCGCACTCATTCCGACCAACCCCGTCGCAAGTCTTAACAAAGGCGATATTCTTCAAATCATCGTTTTTGCGGTTATTTTAGGTATTTCCATTAACCTCGCAGGCGAAAAAGGCAAACCCGTTGCCGCATTTTTTGAGTCATTTTCAGAGACGATGTTCAAAATGACGGAGCTTGTTATCCGTTTTGCACCGATTGGTGTTTTCGGTTTGATGGCATGGGTAAGTGCGTCTTACGGTGTCGATGTTTTGATGAGCCTTGCAAAAGTTATTCTTTGTGTGTATGCAGCGTGTTTGGTTCATATGGCATTTACCATGGGCGGGGGTATCACGTTCTTAGCAAAACTGAGTCCTATTAAATTTTTTAAAGGTATTCTCTCTGCGCAAAGCGTTGCGTTTACCACAACAAGTAGTTCAGGAACCTTGCCCGTAACAACTAGCAACGTCATCCACAACCTTGGTGTTTCCAAACCGATTGCTAGCTTCGTGCTTCCATTAGGCGCGACCATTAATATGGACGGAACGGCGATTTACCAAGGGGTATGTGCTATGTTTGTAGCTCAAGCGTTTGGTGTTGATCTTAGTTTTGCAAACTATATGACCATTATCTTAACCGCAACCTTAGCATCTATCGGTACGGCAGGCGTTCCTGGTGCTGGACTTATCATGCTTTCTTTGGTACTCACTTCGGTGAATCTGCCGTTAGAAGGAATTGCGATTATCGCAGGAATCGATAGAATCTTAGATATGGCGCGTACCACCGTTAATATCACGGGTGATGCGATGGCATCGGTCTTGGTCGCTAAAAGTGAAGGCGAGTTGGACGAGAGCATCTACAACCACACCCCTATCGAATAATTGACACATCATTTTACATGTAAGGATTTTTCCTTACATGTAAATGTGAAAACACTCTTTCTAAAACACAAATTTTTTCGCGTTAGGCATCACAAGAAAATAACCAGCTGCCGCTAAAATCATCAGATTGATCAGTGTCGAAAAATCAAGCGTCACTAAAAAAACGATAACGCCCAAAATCGAAATAGCGTTAAAGATACTCATATGGATAAACATCACATTCGCATACGCTTTTCTAAAAGCATTGAACGCATCATCTGTAGTCTCAAACGTCTGCGTTGCAATGTTTTGAACCAACTTTGCATAAGAAGATTTGAAGTGAATAATGCCAAACGCTAAGAGCAAAAATGCCACGCCATACACAAAAATAATCGCGTCAATTCCCATGAAAAACGGCGTGTGTAAAAATGCAGGCGTGCGTGGGGCTTTAAAATTTCCTTGCGTCATAATCATATAGCACACCATCATATAAACACCTAACGAACTGAGCATCGTCACCCAAACAATCATCAAAGTATTCAGGCTTTTCTTCGCATCGGAAGAGAGTGTTTTATTCATCATTGTCCCTTTTGAGTAATATTTTAAAGTCAATTATACATAAATGCTTTGGGTTTTACATGTAAAGTTCATGTGAAACTTTTCCAAGATGCTATAATCGCAACATACGTTACATGTAAAGGGATTTTATGCAAGCATTACAACACTTTTTTGAAGAACATGACCGATTTGCGAAACTTTTGGGATTTAGGGTTGAAGCGTTTGAAAAAGGCTCGGCGACGGTCAGTGCCGTCATTAAAGAAGAGCACCTCAATGCGGCGAATGTCGTGCATGGAGGGTTTTTATTTTCTTTAGCCGATTATGCGTTTGCCCTAGCATCCAACTCGCACAACATCCTCTCACTCTCCATCAGTTCCAACATACTCTTTCAAAAAGCCAAGCCTAGCGGTACGCTTTTCGCGTACGCCAAAGAGCTGAGTGACGGAAAGAAAATCGCCACGTATGAGGTGCGCATTTGTGATGAGAAAGAAAACACCATCGCAACTTTTACGGGGACAGTGTATCGCAAAGAGGTGAGCGTTCTTTAGCCTTTACATGTAAAACTTAGCGGCCTTCGCCAAGGCGCTCTAACGCATCAATATCATTCCCCGTGATCACATCTCTGTGGTCTTCGATGGTTTGAATCGGCCAGTTCCACCATTGAATTTTCAACAATCGCTTGATGGTCTCGCCATCAAATCGTTTTTTAACCATCCGTGCGGGATTGCCTGCCACGATGGTGTAAGGCTCAACGTCATGGGTGACAACGGATTTTGCACCGATGATAGCGCCATCGCCGATGGTAACACCTGGCATAATGGTTGCATCAAGTCCTATCCAAATATCGTTGCCAATCATCATATCGCCTCTGTTTTTCGATGCTTCAAACATGGAGACAATCTCTTCGCTGGTTGTTTGAGAGGTCATCCTAAAATTGGCAAAAGGGTAGGTCGAAAAACCGCTCATTGCGTGGTTTGCCGAACTGGTGATGAAGCGCACACCATGCGCAATTTGAACAAATTTACCGATGATAAGACGGTCCAAACTCAAAGGAAACAGATACGGAGCTAAAAAACTCGCATAGTCTTCCAACACATCAAAATTGTGATAATAGGTAAATTCGCCCACGCTGATGCGCGGATGGTTGATCACTTCTTTGAGATGAACAACCTGCTTGATTTCAGTGCCATCGGGCATACTCATCGGATATTTTTTCGTACTATTTAGTAAATACATGGCTCTTCCTTAACGTATTTTGGCGATAATAGCTAAAAACTGCTCCATACTTTTTGTGTCTAAAGCGCTCAAAAAAGTCTTCGCAGATTCTTGTACACTTTGCGTGGCATTGGTAAACAGCTCAAAACCCGCAGGGGTTAGCTTCACCAAACTCACACGGGCATCGCGCGCATTTTGCTCTTTCTCCACGATGTTTAACTTCTCCATAGGATTTAAAAGCCTCGTGATTCCCGATGCGCTCATGTTTGTATTTTCCGCTAAATCAATTCTTCGCATAGCATTATTGGTGGATTGTGATAACTCGTACATCACTAAATATTCGGAAAACGATATACCATGCAGACTTAAACATCTGTCCATCATTTTTGCTATTTTTGCATAGGCTGAAGATAATCCGAGGATAAATTCAAAGGTTTGATTCATTGCATTTCCTTGCTATATATTTGAGTTAGCAAGTATATAGCAAATACTTTCCTCTGTCAAGAGCACTAAAAGCACCAAAGGTGCGCGGGCACTCTGCCGAAGAGGACTCAGCGTTAGCGTAGCTTTGGGAGCTTTGCTTTAAAAGTGTGTCTACCCAAACGCCAACCAGATGCCCACACCTATCATCAGTGTGCCTGCGACACGGTTCATGAGTTTGACATTGTCACTTTTTTGTAAAAACTTTCTGAGCGTATTGCCACCGCTTGCATAGAGGACAAGACAGATAAATTCCAGACTTAAAATAATCACCAACAGCACAGAAACTTGAGGAATAAGTGGGCGCGCTTGGTTGATAAAGGGCGGTAAGAGTGCGATAAAAAACGCCCAACCTTTTGGATTGGCAATGGCGGTGATGAAGCCTTGAAACGCTAAAGCACGATTGGAGATACTCACAGAGCATTCGGTTTTTGACAGCGCCATTTTGCCGCGATTGAGCCACATTTGAATGCCAAGATAGCCCAAATACGTTCCACCGACATACTTAAAAATTGTAAAAACATCGGGATGATTGACCATAATTGCCGCAACTCCAATGACCGAAGAGAGTGCCACGATACCAACACCCACAAGCTCTCCTGCCATCATGGCAAAAGTGCGCTTTAAACCGATGCTCATGCCAAGGCTCATTGCAAGTGTCATGCACATGCCCGGTGTCACCGAAACAAAGAAAAAAGTCGGAAGAAAAATCGCCATAATGGAAAAATCGATTGCAGATAGCACGGGTACATCCTTTCATCAAAAAAAGAATTATAGCCCATGTTTTCTTTCTAAAGAAGAGACGTTAATGTTAGGGATTTTATTTAATTTTACAAAAGTTTCGTACAATAAGACATCAATTTACACAAAAGGCAGTCTATGAAGGTATCAGAAGCACTTAAAGAGCGAAAATCCACACGCGCTTTTTTAAAAAAAGAGGTTCCACAAGCACTCATTCAATCCATACTCGACGATGCCAAACATGCACCCTCAGGTGTTAATATGCAACCGTGGCACGTGTGTGTTGTGAGTGGAGAGAAAAAGTGTACCCTTCAAAATTGCATTATTGAAGCATTTGAACAGGGACAGAAAGAAGTCATGGACTACGCTTACTATCCATCCACATGGGAAGAGCCTTATAAAAGCAGGCGTAAAGAGACAGGACTTTTGATGTACTCCACACTGGGCATTAGCAAAGAAGACAAAGAGAGACAAAAAGAACAATGGAAGCTCAACTACCGCGCATTTGACGCTCCTGTGGTGCTCTTCTTTTTTATCGATGCAAGTTTAGAAAAAGGCTCGTATTTGGATTATGGGATGTTTTTGCAATCGGTGATGCTCAGTGCCGCGGAAAAAGGGCTTGCTACCTGCCCGCAAGCTGCGTTGGCAGAGTACCCAAGCATCGTGAAAAAAGCTCTAGACATTAAACCAAATATGCTTTTACTCTGCGGCATAGCTTTGGGCTACGAAGATAAAGAAGCCCTCATTAATTCCTACCGAACACCTCGCATCGCACTTGAAGAGTTCGTAATGTTTTACATGTAATTATTTACATGTAAAACGCTTCAGAAATTACTCTGCGTTAAGAGAGCTTTTGTTTGATTTTTTCAAACGTCTCCTCGTCGATTTCGCCTCGTGCGAAGCGTTTGCGCGCAATGTCCAATGCTTCATCTTCTTTGTCTTTAGAGCGATGATGATGGCAGGAGCTGCAACCGCGCATCATCATAAAAAAAATGAATACCAACAAAAGAGGAAAAATAAATACCCACGGCATGAAAAAACCATGCCCAAACATCCAGTCGTGCACATACATAAAATGCTCCTTGGGATTTGATACACTCATTGTAGTACTTCTGCATAAATGAAATGTTAATTGCGCACGTCATATGTCATTTTCTAATGAATCCTAACGATTCGATACGTCTTTCACAGATTTTGAAGTACAATATGCAAAAAATAAAAGGCAAATGCATGCGATTACTTGGCAATATCATCTGGT
Source organism: Sulfurospirillum sp. E15m (assembly GCF_059415145.1). Lineage (NCBI taxonomy): Bacteria > Pseudomonadati > Campylobacterota > Epsilonproteobacteria > Campylobacterales > Sulfurospirillaceae > Sulfurospirillum > Sulfurospirillum sp. E15m. The sequence continues at coordinate 126,926 of NZ_JCAHZS010000008.1, read as the reverse complement.
TTCTTTTCGGCGGTGTTTTTATGGGGCTGGCATGGTGGTTTTTTGGACTCATCGCTCTTTTTAGCATCGTTGGAATTCCGTGGGCAAAAGCCTGCTTTGTCATCGGACAATTTACCTTTTTCCCGTTTGGCAAAGAAGCCATTAGCCGTAAAGCACTGCATCAAAAAGAGGACATCGGCACGGGAACTTGGGGATTTGTCGGCAATGTCATCTGGTTTATTTTCGCAGGATTTTGGCTGGCGATTGGACACATTCTCTCCGCGTTTGCGTGTGCTATCACCATCATCGGTATTCCTTTTGCGATTCAGCACCTTAAACTCATCGGCATTTCTTTAGCACCCATTGGCATGACGATTGTCGATAAAGATGTTGCGAATGTGCTTTATCAAAAAGAGGCAGAAGCGTTTGTGCAACGGTCACAAAAATAATACATTAATCAAAAATATCTTATGATTAATCACAAAATGTTATGACTTTTGAGCACATCATTGACACATTCATCACTTTAAACAGAGAAAAAGGACACCTACTTGATTGAATCCTACGCTTTTTTAAAAGCTATTTTAGATTCTGTTACCGAACAAATGGCCGTTATTGACGAAGATGGGGTCATTGTATTTGTTAATCAAAGTTGGATTTCCTTTGGAGTAGAGCATCATGGGGCACGCAGGCATTGGGAAAATGTCAATTACCTTGAGGTCTGCGACAAAGCTGCTGCCGCAGGGGATGTATTTAGCCGCAAAGCCACCAAAGGCATTCGTAAAGTCATCAAGGCTGAAAAAAGCCTTTTTTATTTTGAATACCCTTGTACAATTGACAAGCAAAAACTCTGGTTTATGATGCGGGTCACGCCTTTAACGATTCAAGAGAAACATTATTTTGTCATTTCACACCAAAATATCACCCAACGCAAACGAGCCGAAGAGAAAGTGCTTCGTCTTTCCAAAATAGACAGCCTCACCAAACTTCCAAATCATCGCTATTTTAATCAATTCCTCAAATCCTCTTTGAAGCAGTGTTCTCGGTTAAATACGCCGCTAACGCTTGCCATTATTGACATCGACTACTTCAAATGCGTCAATGACACGTTTGGTCATCTCAAAGGCGATGAGTACCTTGCAAAAATCGGCGCCGTGATAAAAAACGTTGCCAAAAGACCAAGCGATTTGAGTTCACGTTACGGTGGCGAGGAGTTTGCCATCATTCTTGGAAACACACCGCTTGAGCCTGCCATTGTCCTCATGAACACGCTTTTAAAGACGATTCAAATGCTCAACATTCCCAATCCACACTCGCTCATCATGCCCGTTGTTACGGCCAGCATCGGGCTTATCACCCTTTATCCCCATGCGCAAACCACAGAACACGAACTCATTAAAAAAGCCGATGACCTGCTCTACCAAGCCAAAAATAACGGACGAAATCAGCTCGCTTACCGTGAAGATAAATAGAAAAAAACACCTCTTTTATTCTTGACTTCCCTACTCAGTCAGTACTATAATGAACACTATTTTGTCTTCAATAAGGATTGAGTATGTATTTGATATTTGTTGCAAGTTTACATGAAAATATGAAGTTAGCCCGCACCATCGCGCAAAACTTAGAAACAATGGGACACAAAAGTGAAATAATCAATTTAGTTGATTTGAACATAACGCTCTACGACACTTTAAAAGAGGCCAATGAAGGCATTCCAAGCAAAATCACCCAGCTTGCAGAACAGATGAAAAATGCCTCAGGCTACATCGTCGTAGCACCTGAGTACAACTACTCCATTCCCCCAGTTTTGACCAATGTCATCGCATGGTTATCCAGAAATGGTGAGAGTTTTAGAGAGCTTTTCACGCTCAAATGCGTCCAACTCGCCACCCACTCAGGAAGCGGCGGTAACGATGTCTGCAACGCTATGCGAACACAATTCTCCAAACTCGGAGCCATCGTCGCCCCTAGAGAAATTCTCGCAACCTATGATAAAAAAGTCGAAGAGGGAAGCTTGAAAAGAATTTTGACGCAATTTGTGACGATTTCGCAAAAATAGCCATCATTGTGTGTTTACATGTAAAGAGACAAATCGCATATGTCCGATTGTCTCTACACTTTATAGGGAGTCATTACCGCCTATGGAAATTTTAAACTATCAAAAAATTGAAGCGAGTTTCAACCCTTGGTCACCGCGCTATTGTGACGTGGCTAAGCGCTTGATTGATTTTATTCAGACTGAACAATTTGAGGTCATTCATATAGGCTCCACCTCCTTTAAAGTTGGCGGCAAGGGGATTATTGATCTATCGGTTTTATACAAAAACAACGATTTAAACGAGGTAGTTGAACATCTACGACACCTTGGATTTCAAGACCAAATCAGTGAAAAACCGTTCCCCAAAGAGCGCCCACGCAAAGATGCAACCGTGAGGGAGGATGGCATCGAGTACTGCGTGCATGTTCATGTGATTCAAAACGGAAGCGAAGAACATCAAAAGCAGTTAGACTATAAAAACTACATGCTAGATAATCCCGCAGCACGAGAGGCATATGAAGCATCGAAAAAAGCGATTCTCGCCAACGGTTTTACCGACCAAGAATCCTACGGCAAACAAAAATCACCTTACGTAAAATCCATTTTAAACGCGATGAATGCGTCAAAATAGAGTTTTACATGTAAAGCTTTTAGGTTAAAGATTGTAAGAAACTATTTAAAGTAGCCTATCTCACTCAAACCAAACCTTCGAAATCAAATCATATGAGTTGATTTTATCTTCTGGATTATAAATCATCGAGTGTATCATCACTTCATTGGCACCTGTTCTCTCTATCAGGCTTTCTAGTTTTTCTTTCACAAAGGCTGGCGTTCCCCAGATGGACTCTCTGGTTTTATGGCGTATGCTCTTTTCTTCCCACTCTTTCCATAAACTATTCATATCATGCGTTGGTTTGCATAACTTGGCATTATCGCCACGTTGAAGGTGCAGGAACTTTTGAAGTTCACTGGTCGCTAGGTAGTGAGCTTGTTCCGTTGTTTCAGCACAAACGACATTGATGCAGATGATGATATAAGGCTCTTGTAATGAAGACGAGGGTTTAAAATTATCACGGTAAAGCCTGATGGCATCTTCCATATCACCCGGTGCGAAGTGTGAGGCAAAGGCAAAAGGCAAGCCTTTGTGTGCGGCTAATTGCGCGCTAAAGGTGCTTGAACCCAGCAACCAGATGGGTATGTCAAGCCCATAACCCGGCACCGCTTTGATGCCTTTTGCGCCTGCTTGGTTTGATAAATAGTATTGTAACTCTTCAAGCATCCTAGGAAAATCCGAGCCATCATTGTTGGGGTCGCGTCTAAGCGCTAGCATGGTCTGTCTATCGGTCCCCGGCGCTCTTCCTAAACCCAAATCGATTCTATTGGGGTACAAAGATTCTAGCGTTCCAAATTGTTCAGCAATCACGAGTGGCGCATGGTTGGGGAGCATAATTCCGCCAGAGCCTATCCGAATCGTTTGCGTGTGTGCGCCGATGTAACTGAGTACGACCGATGTCGCGGCGCTGGCGATTCCGCTAAAATTGTGATGCTCTGCGACCCAATAACGACTATACCCAAACGCTTCAACCGCTTGGGCGAGTTTAGTGCTATTGGCGATGGCTTGTGCGATGGTAAAGCCCTCTCCCACGGGAATTAAATCTAAAACCGATAAAGGTACTTTTTTAGAGTTCATGTTTCTCTCCAGTTCAAAGCAAGTTCTGTCACTATAATCAAATAAAATTAGAGTAACATTACCCAAAAACCTAACGTTTGAAATTTCAGCTCTTTTAGTACCTATTCTTTTATTGACGCTTTGCTACAATGCTTTTTCACTAAAAATCTTTACATGTAAAAGGTAAACATACCGTATGAAAACCGTTTTATGCTTCATCTTCCTAACGCTCGAACTCTTCGCAGGCACGCCTATGTGCGACTCGGGCAAAGTCATCAAACTTCTAAGCGACGACAACGTAGGCAATCGCCATCAGCGTTTCATCGTCAAACTATCTTCAGGCAAAACGCTCTTAATCACCCATAACATCGACATCGCTCCTAAAGTGACGCCGTTACAAGAAGGTGGAGTTATAAAGTTTTGTGGGGATTTAGAAACCAATGACAAAGGCGGCGTCATTCACTGGACACACCACGACCCACACAATCGCCATGTCGGTGGGTTTTTGGAGTATAACGGCAAAAGGTATGAGTAAAAAAATACGGGCTACTTCACATAGTTTTTTGATTCAAACTTTTTTACATGTAAAACTATAAAAGTAGCCCATCAACGCACCTCTACACTTTCGCTAAAGCTTCGACAATAGGCTCTTGAACGCCATGTTTAGCAAAATCAATCTGAGAAATCGTGCCAACATCTCCTGATTCAAACAGAAAAATACCACTTTGTCGCAGTGAGCCTAGACTCTCATTGGCATCGTTTTTAAACGTAAAGGGTGAACTTTGAGCGCCCAGATATATCGCACCGATTCCCACTTCGCCTAAGCCTATCAGCTCATGATTGCTCCAGATGCGAAGCCCGTCAAAGATAGGGTCATTTTCATCAATCCACTGGTTGCCATCGATGTCGTATTGACTCAAGTCTTTAAAACCATTGCCGCTTTGTGTCCCAAATAGCTCGCTGCCATCGTCGATTTGACCGTTATGATTTTTATCGAGTGCTAAAAAACCGCTGTTTTTAGCAAGGCATGAGATTTGGTCACTCTTTCCATCGCAATCAATGTCAAAGGAAAATGTTGCATCGCTAAGCTCAGGCAGATTGCCCTCAAAGTTGATCACAAGCGGGTCTATCATCATCGTCTCTTTTGTCATGGTTTTGGAGTAAAAAGAGCGCTGCATCGTTACATCAAGGTTTATGTCTATACTTCTACCATCTTGGGTTTTAACGCATCCTTTCGTTTGCATCGATAAACTTTCTTCTTCTTGGTAAGTGGATTCGTACGTTACTTCGGCAAATTTCAACACACGAAATTGGTTTGAGGATTGATTTACATGTAAAGATTGGTCTTCGCACATGTTTTGCACGGTACTGGAAGATTTTTCTTGCGTACCGTTTAACATAGCGAGCAACATTTGAATCAGCATAAATTTTATACGCCGAATCCAATCAACTTCACTCAGAGAATTTGAATCGTCTTGAAGGGTCGCTTCGCTTGAAGAAAGCGACGCTAACGCTTCATCGAAGGTATCTGTCTTTTCATAAGAGAACTCATGCGCTGTTGCATACGTGATGCTGTGCGATTCGATTTTCATCATGCACCTCCTAAACAGAAGTGAAAGCAAAAACTATTCTTACCCTGAAGGTTTTAAAAGGTACTAGGGAGTAAATTCGTCCGTTAAAAAATCCCCACAATCGATTTAATCGCCATTGCGGTGAGTAGGTATTTCAAAATCAACACCAATTTCTTACCGTCGATAACATTACGAAATTTCGTGCCCACGTAGGAGCCTAAAATCGAGCCTGCGATCATGCTCAAAATCAACACCAGATACTCCGAAAAAACAAATCCAAAGTAGAGAAATACGAGCGCTTTTAAGGCGTGTGTGATGCTCATAAGCACCGCTGATGTGACGACCACTTTGTCTCTGTCTTCAAAATCTTTAAGCAGTTTGGTAAGGGCTAATGGTCCCGTTGAGCCTACGATGACGGAGAGTCCTGATTGGAAAAATCCGATGACATAATAGTTTTCGTATTTTTTGATTTTTTCGTTAAAGCTTTGCGACCACAACGAGAGCAAAATGTACACTCCGATAAAAAGCGGTATCCATTTTAACGTTAAAAGATGAAGGATCAGTGCAAAAGCGCCGACACCGACTAACGAGCCCATAAAAAATTTCGGCACGACGCTCCATTGAATATCGCGGTGCCCAAAATAGGCACGAGAGGCATTACTGGCGATTTGGGTAAATCCATGCACGGGAATCATCGCATTCACAGGCAAAAAAGAGGGCAAGATAGCAATTAACATTAACCCGCCACCGATGCCTGTTATCGCCGTGATGATGGAAGCAAAAAAGCTGATGATGCTTAAAATAAGTTCGTCCATAAATCGCACTTTCTCAAAAATTAAACGATTATACACCAAATGGTATCGCTTCCAATAAAGGTTTACATGTAAACACTTTTTCAGTCCACTTTTTTCTGCACCATATAGTAAATCACAGGAATGATGAGAAGCGTTAAAACCGCAGAACTGACCACACCACCGATCATCGGGGCGGCGATGCGTTGCATCACTTCGCTTCCTACACCGTTTAGGTACATGATGGGTAAAAGTCCGCCGAGGATGGCGAAAACGGTCATCAGTTTGGGGCGCACGCGCATCACCGCACCTTCAAAAATGGCGTGTTTGACATTTTCACGTGTATGCTCTTTGACATGTAAAAGCGCCTCTTCAAGGTAGATGATCATGACTATCGCCGTTTCTACCGCAACACCAATGAGTGCTAAAAAGCCGACCACGACAGCGATGGAGAGGTTGAAATTGAGGTAATTAAGATATAACACGCCGCCCACTGCCGCAAACGGTAGGGTTAAAAAGACGATTACCGCATTTTTGATTTTGCCTAGCCCTAGGAAAATGAGCACAAAAGTGATGACAAGCGTGATTGGCACGATGTAAGAGAGCCTCTCCATCGCACTTTCTAGGTATTCGCTCTCGCCTGCCCATGTAAAGTAAAATCCCGTCGGCAGTTGCACGGACTTGAGCAGTTCCGTTGCTTCCTTTTTATACGTTCGTGAGCTGTAACCCTCTTTGAGCGTGATATAGATGAACGTCACTTTCTTGCCCATTTCAGATTTGAGCACGCTTGGACTGACGTCGTAGCTGAGTTTCGCAACGTTTTTGAGCGGTTGGAAGCCGTACGCCGTTTTTATCGGCAGTTCGCTAATGACACTTAAATCTTTACGGTCTTCTTGCTCAAGGCGTAATGAAATCGGATAACGCTCAATCCCATCAAAATAGGTACTCACTTTCGCCCCACCCATCGCGCTGTCGATAAACTGCAACACCTCATCTTTGCTGAGTCCATACTCGGCCAGTTTGGTTTGATCTAGGTTAATGTTGAGAAAATAGCCCGCATTGGATTTATCGGCAAAAACACTTTTGGTCGCGCCAAACCCTTGTAAAACTTGCTCGATTTTCTTGGCATAGAGTTCAAGGTCTTTGTTATTGTCTCCGTACAGTTTGATGCCCACAGGTGTACGAATGCCAGTCAGCAACATATCAATGCGCCCACGAATCGGGTACGTCCATGAGTTCACAAGCCCCATGACCTGAAGTTTGTCTTCCATCTCGTTTAACAAACTCTCATACGTCACACCTTCTCGCCATTGCTCTTTTGGTTTAAACTGGATGATGGTTTCTATCATCGAAAGCGGCGCGGGGTCAGTCGCACTATCTGCGCGTCCCGCTTTACCAAAGACCGTTTCAACCTCAGGAAAACTTTTAATCACTTCATTGGTTTTTTGCGTGTACGCCTTTGCTAAGTCGATGCTAATGCCATAGGGTGTCACGGGCATATACATAAACGTCTGCTCATTAAGAGGCGGCATAAATTCCCATTTTTGATGGGTAAACACGTAACCGCCATAAACCATGATGAGCGCAAATAGCACTAAAGCGACATAGCGAAAACGGATAAACACGCTCAAAAGTGGCTGATAGAGCCAAATAAAAAAGCGATTGAGCGGATTTTTATGTTCACTCACGATACCACCTTTGATAAAAAAGAGCATCAAAATAGGCACAAGCGTTATGGAAAGCACCGCGCCGATGAGCATCGCAAAGGTTTTGGTAAAGGCAAGCGGCTTAAACAGTGCGCCCTCTTGTCCGCTGAGCGCAAAAATCGGCAAGAAACTCACGACGATTAAGATGAGGGCAAAAAAGATAGGACGCCCGACTTGTTTGGATGAAGCGATGATGATTTCGTTGCGTTTAGCAGGGGTGAGATGCTCTTCATGCAGAAGCTTTTTGTGCACGTTTTCAATCATCACGATACACGCATCAACCATCGCACCAATGGCAATAGCAATGCCACCCAAACTCATGATGTTGGACTCCAACCCAAAAAGTTTCATACACAAAAACGTCAGCGCAATAGTCAGCGGTAAAACGATGATAACGATGAGCGCACTTCTAAAATGAAGCAAAAAGAGCATCACCACGGCTAAAACCACGATGCTCTCTTCTAGGAGTGTGTGTTCCAAATTGCCGATGGCTTTGGTGATAAGATCGCTTCTATCGTACGTCGTGACCACTTCCACATCGTTTACATGTAAAGAAGCCAGCTTCTCTTTGACCGCTTGAATGACCTTGTAAGCGTTCTCTTTGTAGCGCACGACAACAACGCCGCCCACCACTTCACCTTCACCATTGAGTTCAGCCAAACCGTTGCGGTAACTTGGCACGATGCGTACATCGCCGATGTCTTTAATGGTGAGCGGAATGCCATTTGTCGTTTGGAGAGCAATAGCGCCGATTTCTTCTAAAGAACTCACAAATCCTTTGGCTTGGATGATGTTTTCATACCCGTTTTCCAACAGCACTCTCCCACCCAAATCGCGGTTATTGGAAGAAAGTGCTTTACTTATTTGCGCGACACTAAGGTTGTACTTTACCAGTGCGTCTTTGTGCAAGGTAATTTCGTAGTTTTTCACATAGCCGCCCACACTCGCCACTTCACTCACACCATCGACTCCCAAAAGTGCGTAGCGGTAGAGGTAGTCTTGAATGCTTCTAAGCTCTTCTAAACTTCTATTTTTGGACTTGAGCGCATACTCAAACACCCAACCGATACCTGTCGCGTCAGGTCCTAACTTGATACTTGCGCCTTGAGGAACATTTTTAGACACGGAAGCGATGACTTCGCTCACCCGATCTCTTGCCCAGTACATGTCGGTGTCATCGTTAAAGATGATGTACACGATGGCATTTTCATACGAACTAAACGCCCGAACCGTCTTGGCTTTAGCCACCGAGAGCAAAGAGTTGGAAAGCTCGTAAATCACTTGATCTTCGATGATTTTTGGCGATTGCCCCGGGTACTTGACATTGACGATGACTTGCGGTGGTGTCAGGTCTGGCAACGCATCTAAGGGAGTGTTTTTAATCGCCCAAATGGAGACCAACGATGCAATGACAATACCCAAGATAACCAGAAATTTGTTCCTGACACTGGCATTGATAATGGCGTCTATCATTGGAGTGCTCCGTTGATTTGCGCGTCACTATCAAACATAAACAACGCACTCGCAACCACTTCGTCACCCTCTTTTACACCACTCTCAACCTCAAAGGTATCGTTTGATAATCGCTTTGCGATCACCTCTTTTTGCTCGTACTCGCCCTCAAATTCGCCTTTGGCAAAAACAAAGTGTTGGCTTCCTTTGGTCAGCACCGCACTTTTTGGAAGGCTAAGGTACTCTTTTTTCATGCCGCTAAAACGCACTCTCGCAAACGCGTTGATGGGAAGTTCTAACGCAGTGTTCTCAACTAAAAGACGTACTTCAACGCTTTTGGTTTTGGCATCGACACTGGGGTAAATGTAATCGACTTTCGCCTTATAAGGCTTTGGGGTAATGTCAAAAAAGAGCTCGGCATTTTTCGTGTTTTTCACAAACGCGACATCTTTTTCATACACGCTTACCATCATCCACAAATTGCTATAATCGCTCAGCTCATAGAGCCTACTTCCTTTAGGCGCAAACGAGCCTTGGTTGATCTTCTTTTGTGTGATATACCCGCTATATGGCGCATACGTCGTGATCTGCTCAGGGGTGTTTTTATCGGTCATAATTTTATGAATAACTCCCTCGTCCACGCCCAAAAGTTTGAGCTTTTGCGCGATGCTCTCAATCATCCCTTTGTTGTTGATGCGAAGCGCTCCGAGTAACTCTTGCTCCGCGGTGTACACTTCAGGAGAATACGCACGAAACAACGGCTCGCCTTTTTTGACATAGGAGAGCATTTTATTGGCATAGATGTCACCAACAAAGGCATCATAACGAAGCACCACATCACGTGTAGTCTCTTCGTTGGGTTTGGTGTAACCGTAAAAATCCTTGTACTCGCCATCAACGACTTTGGTGACTTTGATGGTTTTGACATTGAAAAGCTGTTTGGCACTGAGCGGCGAAAGACTCAGCATCACCACACACAAAAATAAAAAAAGTCGTTTCATTACAGCTCTCCTAATAGATAGTTGATTTTTAAACATGAAAGGTCGTAGCCTAGCATCAAAGCGTTGATTTTAAGTTCCGTGTCAAGCGACGTGGTAAGATTGCTCAGCAATTTCACAAGCGCATCGTTTTGACTAAATGCGGTAGAGAGAATATTGTCGTAAATACGTCGGTTCTCGTCCAAAATCCCTTGGTTAAGGCTGATTTTCTCCGACTGAAGCTCTTTGTTCAAAAGTTCATCTTGCAAGTCAAAAATGAGCTTGTTTTGTAGCGCATTTTCACTCTGTTCAGTAGCATTTTGCGTCAATTCCGCTTTGCGAATCGAGAGGTTTTCACGCCCGTAAATCGGCAATGGAATGGAAAAAGAGAGATACCACATATCGTCCCTGCTCTCACGGTGATTGTACCCAAGGGCGACGGTCACATCGGGAATTTTTTGCGCTTTTTCATAGTGGAGATTGTTCAGCTCTTTTTGTGTTTGGATTTTTTGAAGCAAGAGTTTTGGGTTGCGCTCTTTGAGGGTTGCTTCTTCATTGCTTTTGGTATAAGGAAGCCGTGCTAAATCAAGCTTTGCACTCTCGTTCACAGGCGTATTGACAATGCTCTCAAGTTTGTGCAACACCGAGCCTTTTTCGCGCACTAAACTCTTTTGCAAAATGGCGATATTTTTCTCCAAAATGGTGTTGGAGAGCGTTTGATTGTAGTGGGCACTCACGGTACTGCTATACGCTAAGTGCGCCGCTTTTAAATCGGTCAATACTTTTTCATACCGCGCCAATGTCTGCATGTCCGCATCAATGCGCCCTAAAGTGTACTGCAAACTCATCACCGTGTTGGTGATGTCCAGTTTTTTATCTTGAATTTCAAGGCTTTTGACTGCGACATTTTGCTGTGCGATGGAGGCTTTGATGTCGAGCTTTGAACTTGTCGGTATTTTTTGGGAAAGCTCTAAGAATTCATTTTGGGTTCCCGTGTCACGTTTAAGAGGCTTATCAAAGAAAATATCTTTTGCTCCAATGCCAAGCCTTGGATTTTCCCATACTTTGCTCAAATCAACCTCTTGCATGAGCGCTGATTTTTGCTCTTCAAGCGCCTTTAAATCATAATTATTTTTAAGAGCAAGCTCACTGAGTGAACTCGCTCCTAGAGCGTAACTCGCAATAGCTACGCCTAGAATGAGCGATTTCATATTAAAGATTTACGCTAGATTTAAGACGTTGTTTTTTGCCGTCTTTCGTCTCAACCACGATGCTCACTTGCCATGTTCCGTGCATTGAAAACGTTGCATGCGCCATATACGAGTCGCCTTGATTCATCACATCTGCCTCAGATTCCATCGCAGGCATGCCTGGCATCTCTGGCATAAACACTTTCATGCTCACTTTGGCATCTTTCACGACTTTACCGTTCTCTTTCACGGTAATCGTAAACATATTCATACCCGTTGTTAAAGGCTTCGCACTTACATACTCAACCTCCAAATTTCCCGCCATACCTTTTTTGCTAACACCCTCAGCATAGGCACTGCTTAACCCTAATAACACCGCAAAAATCGCTACAAATAGCTTCTTCATTCTGACTCCTTATAAAGTTATGAGGGAAGTATAAGAGGTGTGTGTGTAGTTTTTGTGGAATGAGTATTTAAAAAATATATTCATTTATCTACTTTTATCATTATTATTGTTATACTCATTATGAAATTTTAATCATACTAATTGGAGAAACATGTTTAAATTTAGATATATAATGGCACTTCTTTTACTCATGGCATCTGTAAGTTATGCCGATGTTTCGGATAAATCACTCGATAAATTATTATCCCTATCAGGACTAGAGTCTCAGATCAATCAATATCCTGAACTAATTAAAGTAGGGCTAAATAAAGCTAAACAAAAAGATCACACCACTTCTGATACAAAATATAAATTAATGCTTAAAAGTGCTGAAGAGTCAATTGTACCTTCAATTATTGTTGATGGGATAAAAGCATCCTTAAAAAGCTCACTTAATGAAGAAGAAGTTAAAAAATTATTATTGTGGTATGAATCTGATTTAGGAAAAGAAATTACACGTGCTGAAGAAAAGGCTCAAACCCCTGAAGCATACCAACAAATGCTACAATCAGCCCCATCTCTTCTGCAAAATAAACAACGAGTTGAACTTGCTAATAGGTTCGATACATTGAGTGGTGCAACTGACCTGACAATGCACTTACAAAAGAATGGTAGTATCGCAATTTATTCAGCAATTATGACAGTAGCACAACCAAATGTACCATTAAATATTGCGGCATATGAAGCACAGTTGGATGCAAAAGATGCTCAAACAAGAGCGGAAACCAAACAAGTGGTTATTCTTTCTTTCGTGTATGCTTATCAGAATATTGAAATAGCTAAATTAAAAAAATATGAATCCTTTTTAAATGACTCTACAACAATAAAATTTAATAAAACTATTGCTGACAGTATGAATAAAGAACTTGAGTCTTCCATATTAAAATGGGCTGATTCATTAGCTAAGCTGCTTACAAAGTAAAAATATATGGCTATTTCTAGCCACTTATCCCCTCTGCGTTTAAGCTTATGTAGAGGGATAAGCTCAAACAAAGTATTTTATTTAAACACACATTATATGTAAACTTAAAAATGCAATAAGTCTCTTTTAGATTTCGTGTATAATGCCTCTATGAAAATCCTACTCCTAGAAGATGACCCAATACTTAGCGAAATCATTGAAGAGTTTTTAGTGGAACATGCTTTACATGTAAAACTCTTTTACGATGGCAAAGAGGCGCTTGAGGCTGTTTTTTCGGAACAGTTTGATTTGCTGCTTCTGGACATCAATGTTCCAAGTCTCAATGGCTTTGAGCTTCTAAACGAAATCAAAAACGCGCGCATTACCACACCGACTATTTTTATCAGCTCGCTCGACCAGATCAGCGATGTGAAAAAGGGGTTTGCGTTGGGTGCGGAAGATTACCTCAAAAAGCCGTTTGATCTAGAAGAGCTTTTAGTGCGTATTGAACGCACGAAGAAGTTGCACCACATTGACGCAGATGAGCGCATCACGCTTGCCGATGCACTCTTTTTTGACCCGAGCACTTTGGAGATTCACACCCCCAAGACTTCGTACAAACTTCGCAAAAAAGAGGCGCAGTTGTTGGAGTATTTTTTAAAACACAAAAATCGCGTGCTCAGTTTTGAGGAGATTATCGAAGAGGTGTGGCGTTTTGAGGAGATTCCTACGCACGCGACGGTTCGCACCTATATTAAAAACCTGCGCAGTTACGGGCTTGAAGCGTTGATTGAGAACACCAAAGGAGTGGGTTATGTCTTTAAGCCACTATGAAAAACGCTCTCTCGTTCGTTTTTTGCTCATTTATTTGATCTCGATTTATACGTTTATCTTCATTCTTGCGGGCATGTTTTACACCATCGAGAAGAAAAACATGTACGAAACGCACTCGCTTAAAATGAATACCCTCGCCTCTTCCATCTCGCATAAAATCATCACCGCCCACATGATGGACGATGAAAGGTTGGTTCATTGCTTGCATCAAGGCTTTATAGAGCAGTGTTTTGGTGTTGAAAAAGGGTTTGAAGTAGCGCTTTTTGGCATCGACCACACCCCTTTACATGTAACGTTTAACGATGCTCCTGATTTTACGAAAAAATTCTACCTCAAAGACAACAGTTTTTTCTACATTGATGACAGCGCACAACTGCATCTTGGCGTGCAGTACATCGTTATCAAAGAAAAACACATTTCACATCTTCTAAACGCGATTTTGTATGAAATCATTCTCTATCTTTTACTCAGCCTTGCCTTTGCAACGCTCCTTGGTTACGTGCTTGCCAAGCTCTTTTTAAAGCCCATCCAAGCGGAAATCGAAACGCTCGATACCTTCATCAAAGATTCCACGCATGAACTCAATACGCCCATCACGGCAATCTTGATGAGCATTGGCACGCTTAAAAATGTGGAAGAAAAAAAGCGCAAACGCATTGAACTCAGCGCCAAGCGCATCGCAACACTGTATGCAAACCTCAGTTACATGCTCTTGCACGACAAGAAAAATGAAGAGAAAAGCGATGTTGATGTGAAAAAACTCATCGAGGAACGGGTCGAATATTTTGCCGATTTGATGCTAAGCAAACGCATTGATTTAACGCTCGAACTGGAAGAAAAATTTTTACATGTAAATCAAGAAAGCCTTATCAAACTCATTGATAATCTGCTCTCTAACGCCATCAAATACAACCGTTTAGACGGAAGCATCGACGTGAGTCTGACACCAGAAAAACTCAGCATCAAAGACACTGGCATTGGCATCGAAAGTTCAAAATTAGGCGACATCACCAAGCGCTACAAACGCGCTAACAGCGATAAAGGCGGCTTTGGCATCGGCTTGGACATCGTAAACACCATCTGCAAAGACAATGGCTTTAGACTCGTCATCGACTCTGAAGTGAATGTTGGTTCTGTTTTTAATATTTACTTTTAAGCCAAAACATCCATTCGCTTGCGCTACAATAGTTGCGTCATCTGTTTACATACCGCAGATGAAAATGCATCTTATCCATATTTTCATAGGAGCGAGGCATGAAAACCTTTTCCTTACTCATGCTTATAGGGAGTCTTCTTATGGCAACACCGTCAATTTATGATTTTGAAGTGGTCGATATTCATCACCAACCCGTATCCATGGCTTCGTTTAAAGGCAAAGTCCTTCTCATCGTCAATACCGCCAGCAGGTGCGGCTTTACTCCGCAATTTGAAGGACTCGAAAAGCTCTACAAAACCTACCATGACCGAGGGTTTGAAGTCCTAGGCTTTCCGTGCAATCAATTCGCTTCTCAGGAACCTTTGAATGAAGCGCAGATTGAGAGCTTCTGTCAGCTGGATTATGGGGTAACGTTTCCCATGTTTGCCAAAATAGAGGTGAACGGGGACAATGCGCATCCTCTTTATCGTTTCCTAAAAGCTCAGGCAACGGGATTGTTGGGCAGTGAGTCCATCAAATGGAACTTTACGAAGTTTTTGATTGACCGTAACGGCACTGTCATCGAACGCTTTGCACCGGCGACGACGCCTGAATCCATCGAAGACGCGATTAAAAACTTACTTTAGTGATGGTGGGAATCGTCCCACCATCGACGCATCTTTTACAAAACCTTTTTGAATTCTTTCTAGTTAAAATATATCCATATCCATTTTTTAAATCGTCACTTATCATTTTTATAAGCACAAAAAATTTTGCTCCAATTTTAATCTTGACTATTTTAATAATTATACTTGACATTATCTTCTAAAACCGCTATTATTCTGAAAATTTTAAAAGGAGGCGTCATGATAGAGCATAAAAAACGAAGCATTGCAAAAGCAATTTCGTGGAGAGCAACAGGAACTATCGACACAATGCTTATTAGTTTTATCGTCACGGGAAGTCCGCTTGCTGCTGTTTCTATCGGCGCATTCGAGCTCATTACTAAAACGACGTTGTATTATTTTCATGAACGTGCGTGGAATAAGATTGATTTCGGGCGCGAAAAAACTGAGCCGGAGTATCAGATATGAGCAAAACATACGAATCTAAAATCGCTGAAGCTATTAAAGTATTGAAAGAGCATATTGGAGCGAAAGGTTTAAACGTGACGTTGGCCTTTAGCCACCAAAATGAAGATGCCATCGCCATCTCTTTAGCGCAAAAAGCGGGTATTGATTTTGATGTGTTTACGCTAGATACACACAAACTGTTTGATGAATCACATGCGTATGAAAAAGAGATAGAAGCCTTTTTTGGCATAACGATTCAACGTTTTAGCGCAAGCGATGATGCCATTGCTACGTTAGAAGCAAAAGTCGGAGAATATGGCATTTTTGATGATATTAGTTTACGCAAAGAGTGTTGTCATGTGCGAAAAATTATGCCTCTAAGGGAGGCATTAAAAAATTATGACGGCTGGATTAGCGGAATTCGCATCGCCCAATCCATTACCCGTAGTGACACACACTTAAAAGAATTTGATGAGAATTTTAAACTTTTGAAGTTTAACCCACTCGCTTTTTTTAGTGATGAAGAGGTTGAACGTTATATGGCTGAATATATCATTCCTAAAAATGCTCTTTACGCCAAAGGGTTTAAAAGCATCGGCTGCAAGCCTTGTACCAGAGCCGTGAAAGAAGGCGAAGATATCAGAGCAGGCAGATGGTGGTGGGAAAATCCCGAACATAAAGAGTGCGGATTGCATCTGCATAAAAGTTAATTCTGCCTCGCAGAGGCAAGCTTTAGTGGCATAGCGCCTAGCGTAGCGTGAGAAACTTTGCTTTGAATGCGTATTAAAAATCAAAAGCGAAGCGTGGGCATTCTGCCGAAGAAAACTCAGCGTTAGCGTAGCCAAAAGAAGCTTTGCTCTGTTGGCGTTATAAAAAATGAAGGATTAAATTAATGGATCATCTAGACAGACTTGAAGCCCAGAGTATTTATATTTTGCGTGAAGCGTATCGAAGCTTCCCCAATCTTGCCATGCTTTGGAGCATCGGCAAAGATAGCACCGTACTCTTGTGGCTGACTCGAAAAGCATTTTTTGGACACGTACCTTACCCATTGGTACACATTGATACAGCGTTTAAAATTCCAGAGATGATTCGTTACCGTGATGAAATCGCCATCCAATGGGACTTAAACTTAGTCGTTGGACAAAACAAAGAAGCGCTTGCCAAAGGCGAAACTTTCGTGAATGGACTTGATCGTTTGAGTTGCTGTAAAAAGCTCAAAAGCGACGCGCTCAAATACACGCTCGATGGAACATGGGCAAGACGCAAATGGAACCCTTACAAAAAAGTATGGGAAGATGAATTAAACGGAGCACCCTATACGGGCGTTATCGTAGGTGTTAGAGCCGATGAAGAGGGAAGCCGCTCCAAAGAGCGTGTTTTCTCAGCACGTGATGAAAAAAGCGAATGGGACGCAAGTACCCAACCACCAGAGCTTTGGAATCAGTACAAAACGGACTTTGCACCAGGAACACATGTGCGCATTCACCCGCTTTTAGAGTGGACGGAGCTGAACATTTGGGAGTATATAGAGAGGGAAAACATTCCTATTATCTCACTCTATTTTGATCAAGGCAACGGCAAACGCTACCGCTCTTTAGGTTGTTTTCCCTGCACCGCTCCTGTGGATTCGGTGGCATCTAACCCAAAAGAGATTATCGAAGAGCTTACCAGTGGAAAGTTCAAAGACATCGCAGAACGCTCAGGTCGTGCCCAAGATAAAGACGGCGGCGGCACACTTGAAGCACTCAGAAAAGAAGGATATATGTAATGCAAAGACTGAATATTGTCATCACAGGGCACGTCGATCACGGCAAAAGTACGCTCATCGGGCGTCTGCTTGCCGACACCGACTCATTGCCACAGGGAAAACTAGAGAGTGTGAAAAAGATGTGTGAAAACAATGCACGTCCGTTTGAGTATGCCTTCTTGCTTGACGCACTTGCCGATGAGCAAAAGCAAGGCATTACGATAGACAGTGCGCGTGTTTTTTTCCAAAGTAAAAAACGTGAGTACATCATCATCGACGCACCCGGTCATATCGAATTTTTGAAAAACATGATTAGCGGAGCGTCACGTGCGGAAGCGGCGCTTTTGCTCATTGATGCGAAAGAAGGCGTAGCGGAAAACTCCAAACGTCACGGAATGTTGCTTTCCCTTTTAGGCATCAAACAAGTAGCGATTGTGGTCAATAAAATGGACTTAGTGGGTTTTAGCGAAATTACTTTTAACAAACTGAAAATTGAGTACAGCGAATACCTCGCAACACTGGGTGTGAAAAGCGATATTTTCATCCCAATCAGTGCGCGTGAAGGAGTCAATCTCATAGAGCATTCCGCCTCTACGCCTTGGTATCAAGGACCGACTGTCTTAGAAATTTTAGATAGTTTCAAAAGTGTGGAAGAAAAAAAAGAAGAGCATTTTAGAATGCCTTTACAAGATGTGTATAAATTTACACGCGATAACGACGATAGACGCATTTACGCAGGAACCGTGACCAGTGGAGAATTACATGTAAACGATGAAGTCATCTTTTACCCTTCTTTGAAACGTTCACGTGTGGCGAGCATCGAGAGTTTTAACACGCCTCTGAAAACGAGTGTGAAAGAGAGCGAAGCGATCGGCTTTACGCTTCAAACGCAAATTTATGTGCGCAATGGCGAAGTGGTAGCAAGGGCTGACCAGAGTGAGCCAAAGGTGAGCAACCGCTTTGTTGCCAATCTTTTTTGGTTGGGCGCCAAACCTTTGGAGCTTGATAAGCCGTATAAAATCAAGATAGGTTCGGCACAAAGTACCATCTATCTTGAAGAGATTAAACGTGTGATTGATGGCGATACGCTAGACCACGCCGATGAGCCAAGTGTGGGTCGTCATGAAGCCGCCAACGTGGTTTTTCGTTTGCATGATATTTTAGCGATGGAACAATTTGACGAGAACCAAAAATTGGGACGTTTCGTCATCGTCGATGAGTATGATATTGCCGGTGGTGGCATTATCACGGAAGTGCTGGAGCCTTATGCGAATCGTCGTACAAAAACGCATTCGGTGGCATCGACTTTAGTTGGAAAAGCAGACGACAACGCAGAGTTTGAAGAGGAGCTTTTTGCCCTGCTTCGCAAACATTTTCCACATCAGTTTACCTAAAATTTCTGCCTCTTTGAGGCAAGCTTTAGTGTCACAGCGGCTAGCGTAGCCAACAAAGCTTTGCTTTTTTGGCGTTATTAAAAATAAAAAAGGACAACTATGAAACTTACCATTAATGGCGATTCAAAAGAGATTAAGGACGGCATTGCTCTTTCTGAGCTACTGATTATTGAAAATGTTGAAATGCCAGAGATGGTTTCCGTTCAACTCAACGATGAGTTTTTAACCAAAGAAGAGCATGCAGTAACCGTGCTTAAAGAAGGCGATGAAATCAACTTTTTATACTTTATGGGAGGCGGCGCGTGAAAGAGTTTAGCGATGAGGAATTAGAGCGTTATTCACGCCATATTATCCTCCAAGATGTTGGTATTGAAGGACAGGAGAAAATTTCAAATTCCAAAGTGCTTGTCATCGGTGCAGGCGGACTTGGTTCACCCGTAGCGCTTTACTTAGCCGCAGCAGGCGTGGGGGAAATCGGCATCGTTGATGGCGATGTGGTCGATTTAAGTAACCTTCAGCGTCAAGTCATTCACACGACAACCGAAGTGGGTGTGCCTAAAGTACTCTCCGCTAAAGCGAAGATGGAAGCGATTAATCCCAATGTCAAAGTCACGGTGTATCAGAAATTTTTAGATGCGTCAAATATCCTTGACATCGTTAAGGGGTATGATTTTGTCATCGATGGAACCGACAACTTTTCGGCAAAATTTCTCATCAACGATGCGTGTGTTTTGGCAAACGTCCCTTATTCACACGGCGGCATTTTACGCTTTGGCGGACAAACGATGACCATTAAACCCCATGAGAGTGCATGTTATGCGTGTGTGTTTGATAGCCCTCCGCCAGCCAACGCCATTCCGACATGTTCGAGTGCGGGTATCTTAGGTGCTGTTGCAGGTATGCTTGGAACCATTCAAGCCGCGGAAGCACTCAAATACATCGTTGGCGTGGGTGAGCCTTTGTACAACAGACTTTTAACGTTTGATGCCAAAACGATGAATTTTAGAAACGTCAATTTTAAGAAAAACCCGAAATGTCGCGTCTGTGGAGGCGAAGGTATTAAAGAAATTAAAGATTACGAAGCGGTGGTCTGTGAGGCAAAACTATGATAAAAATTCCTCAAAGTGCGTACAACGAGATGATTCTCCATGCACTCAAAGACAACCCCATCGAGGCGTGTGGGTACTTGGCTGGACTGAATGGCGAAGTCAAGTACGCTATTCCGATGCAAAATACCGACGCGAGTAATGAGCATTTTAGCTTTGACCCTCAGGAGCAGTTTGATGCGTTTAAAAAGACGCAAAAAGAGGGGTTGCGTTTAATTGGGGTGTATCATTCTCACCCAGAAACGCCCGCACGCCCCAGTGAAGAAGATATTCGTTTGGCATATGATCCCAATGTAAGTTATATTATTATCTCACTTGCGGATGATGCGCCTGATATGAAGTCATTTATTATCAAAAATAAAACGGTTGAAAAAGAAGAAATTAACATTATTTAAAGTCCTGAAGAAGGCGCGTAGAAAAAATCTGCACGAGACACCTTGTGCCGATGGGACAAAAAGCGTAAGCGTTTTGGGGCTCCCATCGTGTCTCAACCGTGTCGAGAAAAGATTTATTTCGGAAGCTGCCTTCTTCATCCAAAACGTTTACATGTAACAACAAGGAGTTACGATTATGAGCAAGTATGAAATTCCTCAATTGGTCTACGATGACCTCGAAGTTTTTAAAAAAAATCATGCCGACTTTTTAGCAGGTACACTCGATGACCTGACCTTTAAAACAATGCGTGTGCCTTTTGGTGTGTACGAGCAAAGAGAAGCCAATACCTTTATGGTGCGCATTAAACTCGCAGGGGGTATTCTCACTCCAAAACAGCTTTTAACGTTGGCGGATTTGGCAGAAAAATATGCCCATGAAAGCCTTCATATCACAACGCGCGGTGGCGTGCAACTGCACTATGTTAAAATCGAAGACATTATCAGCATCATCGAAACATTACACTCCATCAGCCTAAGTGGTCGCGGTGGCGGTGGCAATACGGTGCGAAATGTTATGGCAGACCCACTCGCAGGAACGGCACAAGATGAAGTCTTTGATGTCTCCCCTTATGCGCTTGCCATTACATCAAAGATGTTAGAGCAAAAAGATTCGTTCGCGCTTCCTCGCAAATTCAAAATCACGTTTAGTGGCTCAGAAGCAGACCGCGGTTACGCGACAATTCACGATGTGGGCTTTATCGCCAAGATTCAAGATGGCGTGAAAGGCTTTAAGCTCTTTACCGCGGGAGGCATGGGTGCAAAATCTCGTTTAGGAACAAAATTGCGTGATTTTATACCCGATACCGAAGCCTTTTTATACGCGCAAGCCATCAAGCAAGTGTTCGATAAATATGGCAACCGTAAAAACAAACATGCCGCACGTCTTCGCTTTTTATTTGAAGATTTGGGCTTGGAAGAGTTTAACAAACTCCTAGAAGTGGAACTAAATGATGTACGCGCCAAGGGTGATTGGGAGATGGACATTGAAGCGATTGAGCGAACCGTGGGCGATACCACGCATGAGCCTTTCGTTGTGCCAGAGAACATCAAAAAATGGTGGAATCGTTATGTCTATGCACAAAAACAAGCGGGACTTTATGGCTGTAAAGTGCCTGTGCATTTGGGAGATATTCACTTCAATAATGCTCGTGCCCTAGCAAATGCGTTGCTTCCATTTGGGGAAGATGTGCTTCGTTTTACGGGAGACCAAAACCTTTATATTCGTAATCTCACCGCACCGCAAATAGCAAGTTTGCACGACATCTTGCAACATTTTTCCAAAGATGTCGTACGCCCAACGCTCTTTGGTGATATGGTCGCGTGTACGGGAGCGGCAACATGTCAGCTTGGCATTGCTCGTCCCAGAGGTGCGGTGGATGCGATTCAAAAGCGTTTGAGCAAACTTTTAGACGAACGCGATTATGACGCACTTCAAGGTTTCAAAATTCATTTATCGGGCTGTCCGAACAGTTGTGGAAAACACCTTATCGGCGACCTAGGATTTTTTGGAAAAGTCCAACGCAATGAAGGCTACTCTTACCCAGCCTACAACGTCGTCGCAGGTTCTCGCACAAGCGGAGAAGGAAGCGTTTACGCTCAAAAAGCGGGCGATGTTGCGGCGTTTCATGTACCTGCTTTTGTGGAAGAAGTGTTGGATACATGGCTCAACCATGTAAAAGCATATGAAAGTTTTGCCGACTGGATTGACGATGGTGGACTTGCCATCATCACCGAAATCAGTAAAAAATACGTCGATATTCCTTCGTTCAAAGAGGATAAAAATCCGTATTTTGATTACGATGCCGTAGAGCTTTTCTCTCTCAAAGGTAGAGGGATGGGTGAATGTAGCGCAGGCATGTACGACCTTATCGAAGCCGACAAAAAAGCGCTCAAAGAAGCGTTAGAAAAAGAAGAAAAAGATTTTGAGTTGATTCGTCTTTTATCTGCTCGTATGCTCCTTGTCACACGAGGTGAAGATGCGCGCGATAAAGCGGGCGTTCTCAAAGCGTTTAAAACGCATTTTATCGACACAACGCTGCTCAACGCGTATTTTGGCACAATGCTAGAAGGTGATGCGGATGAAAAATCGATTGAACTTGCCGAAGAGGTGATGAAGCTTTATGCGAGTATGGATCATACGCTTAAATTTGCCAAAGAAAAAGAGATCGCGGCCGCCGCAGCAGAAGTCAAAGAGGACAAAGCGGTGCATTTTAAAGACCTTAGCGGCGTGGCGTGTCCGATGAATTTTGTGAAAACGAAGATGGAACTCTCCAAAATCGGAAGCGGTGATGTTTTAGAAATACTGCTTGATGATGGCGCACCGATAGACAATGTGCCAAAATCCGTCGCGGGCGAAGGACATAAAGTCGAAGCTACCACCAAAGAGGGCAATGGCTGGCGCGTAAGGATCGTGAAAAAATGAGCACCTTAGGTATCGCGCTTACGCCCAAAAAAACGCTTCTCATCGGTGCAGGCAAAGTCGCCGCCCAGAAAGCGCGCGTGCTCGATAGCCTTGATTTTGCGTATGAGATTGTCGCAACTGAGGTTTTGGACGACTATTTTGCGTCCAAAACCTTTACATGTAAAGCGTTTGAAGATAAAGACGCGGAGGGGTTTGAGGTGATTATCGACGCAACAGGTAATGAAAACGTTACACAACGTTTAGTTGCACTGAAACCTCATCTTCACTTTTGGCTCAATGTCGTCGATGTGCCCGAACTGTGCGATTTTTACTTTAGCGCGCTTACGCGCCGTGGGGACATTCAAGTGGCCGTCAGCAGTGGCGGCAGCTCACCAACCTTGGCACAAGTGATTCGTGACAAGATTGAGCGCATTTTACCGCGCGATTTGACCTCTTTGATTGAACGCCTCAAAACTGAGCGCAAAAAGCCTGAGCGCGACCTCGAAAACCTGCGAAGCATTGCTAAAGCAGGAGTAGGCAAGGTTTTTCTCATTGGGTGTGGAACAGGTTATGTTGGAAATCTCACGCTCGATGCACTCCAAGCATTTGAGCTTTTAGACGTTGCATTGGTCGATGCTTTGGTCTCCAAAGAGATTCAAGCGTTGTTACCCTCTTCGTGTACGATTGTCGATGTCAGTAAGAAAAAAGGATTTCACTCCAAAAGCCAAGATGAAATCAATGCGCTTTTAGTGGAATACGCCAAACAAGGGCTCGTTGTCGGACGACTCAAAGGAGGCGACCCGCTTTTGTTTGGAAGACTCGGCGAAGAGAAGCAGATTTTGAGCCAACAGGACATCGCGTTTGAGGTCATCAATGGCATTACTTCAGCGCTTCGCTCCTGCACGGTTTCAGGCATTGTACCGACGATTCGTGACATCTCAAAAGGTGTCACCATCGTCTCAGCACACCTAAGAGAAACACTGTTTAACGATGACTGGGTGCATATTTTAAAACAACCTTTGCACACCGTCATCGTTTTAATGGCACACAGTTTTGCCGGTAAAATTCAAGCTTCTATCGCAAAAGAAGGTATCGACCCAAATCTTCCCGCGGCATTTGTCTCAAAAATAGACCTACCAGAGCAAGTGACCATAGTGGGAACTGTGGAAAAATTAGATAAAATGAGCGCATTATGTGCTACACCCGCGGTCTTAATCATCGGTGAGTGCGTAGCACGTGAGAACATACTGCCCGCTGAGAATAGCGGTAAAATTATTTACATGTAAAAAGCTAATCGCGCAGAAAAAACCTGAACGAGACACCCCCAGCCGATGGAACGAAGCGTGAGCGTTTCGGGGCTCCCATCGTGTCTGGGCCGTGCCATGAGAGGGTTTATTTCGAAGTTGATTAGCCTTATAAAGGATATTTTATGGGATTTACGACCAAAGCATTGCATGCCAAACCTGCACACAAAGACCAATATGGCGCGATGCGCTTCCCTATTTACCAAAGTTCAGCGTTTGAGTTTGAAAAAGCAGAAGACTTAGAGGCTGTTTTTAAAGGTCAAAAAATGGGGCATGTCTATACACGCTCTTCCAATCCATCCATTGAAGAGTTTGAACTCAAAATCAAAGCCATCAGTGGTGCGTTTGGAGTTATTGCAACAGCAACAGGTATGGCTGCCATCTCCAATGCTTTTTTTGCGCTGTTAAAAAGTGGCGATAACATCATCACCACCAAGTATCTTTTTGGCAACACGCTCTCTCTTTTCCAAACACTTTTCAGTGACTTTGGGGTGGAAGTGCGTTATGTGGATTTGAGCGATTTAGAAGCCATTAAAGCGAATATTGATGATAAAACACGCTTTTTGTTTTGTGAAAGTATCAGCAATCCACAGCTCATTGTGCCTGATTTTGGGGCGATTAAAGATGTGTTAGAAGAGCAAAATGTGCCTTTCATCGTCGATACAACCGCAACACCTTGGAATATTTTCGATGCAAAAAAACACGGTGTGGATATTGAGATTATCTCCGCGACCAAGTACATCAGTGGCGGCGGGCATGTTTTAGGCGGCTTGATTGTCGATAATGGCACATTTAACTGGAAAAATCACGCAAATTTGGCATCGTACTACAAAAAATTTGGTCCCAATGCTTTTATGGCACGTCTTCGTAAAGAGACCTACCGCAACTTGGGAGCTTCACTTTCGCCACAAAGTGCTTACTTGCTCTCTCTTGGGCTTGAAACACTGGATTTAAGAGTGCAAAGAAGCTGTCAAAATGCACTGTTAGTCGCACAACATTTACAAAGTAAAGCCGAAATCATTAGCGTTGAGTATCCGTTTTTAGAGAGTTCATCGGCGTTTGCTAACGCGTCTAAACAGTTTAGCGGCGGTGGCGGTATTATCAGCTTTAGCTTTAAAGACAAAGAGAGTGCGTATGCTTTTTTAAACCGCCTCAACATCATCAAGCGAGGCACAAACGTTCAAGACAATAAATCCTTAGCGATTGCGACGTACCATACGATTTATGCGGAGTATTCCACAGAACAAAAAGCAGCGTTTGGACTAACCGAGGGGATGATTCGCCTCTCTGTTGGTATTGAGGATGTAGAAGATTTACTCGCAGATATCGACCAAGCGTTGATAGTAGAAGAGACTACTTCGTGGAAAGATAACGAACCTAAAGAGAACTATCTTTTTGATGTTTAAGCGTTTGAGTGAATGAAAAGTGTTACATGTAAACCCTAAATTCACGCAAAAGGGTCTGTTTTAAAATAAAAAAAGTAAACATGGGGTAAAATTTCATCGCGCTGGTGTAGCTCAGCTGGTAGAGCAGTTGATCCGTAATCAACAGGTCGGGGGTTCGAGCCCCTTCACCAGCTCCAGCCTCTTCAAAATTCCCCATGTTTTAATGCTAAACGTTTAACTTCCCTGCCTTTTAAATCTTTACATGTAAAGAAATGTTAAAAATTTAGCCTTGAACTTTTTTAAAGCGTAGCGTGGGCTCACTGCCGAAGTGAACTCAGCGTTAGCGTAGCTTTTAGAGCTTTGCTTTAAAAGCGTGTCAAAAATGAACGCGGTGCCCTTTGGGCTAACACGAAACGTAAAGACTTTTACTCTTTAGACGTCGAATTAGTTAAGCGCCAAAGGCGCACTTTCTGCCTCGTAGAGGCTAGCTTTAGTGCCCAGTGGCTAACGTAGTGCGAAGAGCTTTGCTTTTTGCACGTGTCAAAAATAAAAAGAGAGAAATAAAAAATGAAAATTGCACTCCTTATGAGCGGAGGTATTGACTCCAGTTACTCTGCCTACTTGCTCAAAAACCAAGGACATGAGGTCATTGGCATCTATCTCAAACTCCATGACGATGAGAAAAAACATGCCATCAATATCGCCAACATTGAAAAAGTGAGCCATCATTTGGGCATACAGACCCATGTGATTGACGCCAAAACGCTGTTTAAAGAGCATGTGTATGACTATTTTGTCCGCTCCTACGAGCAAGGACGAACGCCCAATCCGTGTGCCTTTTGTAACCCTAAAATGAAATTTGGGTTTGCGTTTGAAGAAGCGATGGAAATGGGATGCGAGAGAGTTGCCACAGGACATTATGCGCGCATCAAAGAGGGACATATTCAAGAAGCATTTGATATGAGTAAAGACCAAAGTTATTTTCTCTTTGGGCTTAAAAAAGAGGTGATTGAAAAAATTATTTTCCCGTTGGGCGGCATGCTTAAAAATGACATCAAACCCATAGCACTCAAAGAACTCCCATGGCTAGGCACGCTTGAGAGTTATAAAGAATCTCAAGAGATTTGCTTTGTCACCGACACTTATATTGAAGTATTGAAAAAACATATCAACGTCGATCAAAAAGGCGCTATCAAAGATGTTAAAGGCAATGTCATTGGTGAACATAAAGGCTATATGCACTACACCATCGGCAAACGAAAGGGTCTTACTATCAATGGAGCGCACGACCCGCATTTTGTGGTAGGCATCGACGCGAAGAGCAATACCGTCGTTGCAGGTACGAAAGATGACCTGCGTCAAACCAAAGTAGTGGCAGAAAACTTTTCTTTAGGAAAGGACTTTAAAGAGGGTGTGTACGGCATAAAAGTACGCTACCGAAGTCCACAAGTTCAAGCTTACGTCAAAGTGGTCGATGGCAAAATCATCGCAGAACTCCAAGAGAGTGTTTTTGGACTCGCTAGTGGTCAAGCACTTGTGGTGTATCAAGATGATTTAGTCTTAGGCGGCGGTTGGATTGAAGCGTAAAAGAGCCCGTTTTAGGGCTCTTCTGTTTTACATGTAAAAAGTTTTTCTACTTCATTGGCGGCAAAAGCAACATACTGATCGCATTTGCACGCTTTGCAATTTCGCGCATGAAATTTTTCACCTGCGTCTGCATCGCTTAGAGCAAATCCTAGCAATTCGGCACATTCACATGTACCATACGCTTCTTCAAAACGTGCTTTGAGTGTTTGTACATTGTGGTACAGCTCCTCTTTGGGCGCATCGGCTTGCGTACGTCCTTGCAACAACGACAAAGCCATCATACCGCCGCTAAATGCGCCACACAATCCACCTTTCGTTCGTGCCATTCCACTGCCAAACGCAGAAGCGATAGAGGGAATCAAAGGCGAGTCGATGCCATGATGTTCTGCAATCGCTTTTAAAACCGCTTCACTGCACACATACCCATTGGAAAAATGCTCCAATGCTTTCTCACTCACATTCATGTACCCATCCTCACAATAACGTTGTAATCTCTTCCGTACTCAAGACTTTTCCACTGCTCACCACACGACCATCCACAACCAGTGCAGGGGTAGAGGTTACGCCATACTCTAAAATCTTCATCATATCTTCAACTTTTTCTATCTGCGCAAACATGCCCTTTTGTGCCACCGCTTCTTTTACATGTAAAAGCAGTGTCTGACATTTTGCACACCCTGTTCCTAAAACTTCTATCTTCATCGTTACTCCTTTGAGCTTTTAAACGCTTCTAAAAATTCTTGGGCACTCTCTCCTCGCAAAAAATCGGCTGTTTTGAGAAGCCCGTCGTTCAAATATTTTGCGTTATAGCCATGGAGCACTAAAAATATTCGTGCCAAATTGGCTCTGTCATTATGCGGGCATGCCGTGATAATGAGTTTGTCTTTTGGAAGCTCACTTAAACGTTGTGGTAACTCATTTAAGGGAATATTTTTCGCAAAATTAAAATGCCAAACTTCATACTCTTCGGCAAATCTGACGTCAATGACGATGGCTTTTCCCTCTTCAACAAGTGCAAGCATTTCGGGTGTTTTCACTTTCATATCCGCACGTTCTGAGTAGTCAAAATGGCTTAAATACTCCTCAAACGAGACCGGCGTCGAAGCGCCCCATGCAAAACAACTCACAATAACAAGGCTTGCAAAACATTTGAACATGACCTCTCCTACACAATAACGAGTTGATTTTTTCCACTTGTCTTAGCCGCATAAAGGGCTTTATCAACTTTTTGCACCAAGCCATCTTGGCTATCAGTGCTCCTGAGTTCCCCTAAACCTAAACTAATCGTCAGCGGTTTTTGAAGCAGCGTTTGAAGCGATGCATCGTCTTTGACGGCGCACAAAAGTTTTTGGGCAATTTCAGTCGCTTTTTCTTTGCTGACATCATTGAGCAATACGGCAAACTCTTCTCCGCCCCAACGTGCAATCAAATCCGTCTGGCGCAGTTGCTCTTTTAAAATTTCAGCGATTCTTACCAACGCTTGGTCTCCCACAAGATGCCCAAACGCGTCGTTTACCTCTTTAAAATCATCCACATCGATTAAAATAAGGACAATGTGATTGACCCCTTTGTGATACATTTTCATCAATTTATCAAAGGAGTTATTAAATTGTCTTCGATTGGCTAAACCCGTCAGAGAGTCTTCATTTGCCATTTGAACCAACTGCTTTTGATACAAATTGATGGTATAAATAATAATAAGTGTGACCAAAAGTGTGACCAAAAGCGATACTAATAAATTGGTGTAAAATGTCTTTTTAAGATCATCCATATAGGCTTTTTTATTGATTTCGACAAACAGGTAGAGCTTGAGTTTTTCAATATATTTTGTATTGAGTAGATACTCATTGGTGCCATCTTTATACTCAAATTGGGTTTGATGCCCATTAAAAACAGCCTCTTTAATCTCTTTGAGTCCTTTCACATTGGAGATATTACCGCGCTTATTGAGTGCTTTTGAAAACAGTGTAATCTCTCCCGTGGGGTCTACAAAATAGACATCGTATTGGTATTTTGTTTTAAACGAATTGAGCATCTCTTCGATGTTTAAAAGACGCACACCCACACCTGTGACACCTATCATCTCTTTTTTATAGTTCATCACTTTGTAATTAATGAACATCACCAAAAAATCACCCAAATTTGCATTATGGTCTAGATTAATTTCATACGGTTCATCTTGCGCTTTAAATCTAAAATACCACGCATCTGCACTGTTTTTTTCATTGACGACATCAATCAACCCTCTTGGATGGTAATAATTTTTCGTTTTATCAGAAACTAAAAAGGTCGTAAACACATCATATTTTTGTTGAATCTCTTTTAAATAGTGCACAATATTATCAAGATTGTGTTCTCCACTCATAATCCAATCGCGTAAAAATGTATCATGCGACATCAACGAAGAGACAAGCAGTGGTTCAATCATCCGCTGTTGAATTTCCGTGTAAATATTATCTACCGATAACGGCAAAGAGGTATTTTGTAGCTGTTTTTGCGTATTTTCAACATTTTTCATATAGTTTATAATGGACCCTGCAATCGAAACACCCAACAATAATCCCGCGATGACAACAACGACTTTTGTTTTTAAACGCATACGTACTCCTTGAAAAGCCGATTATAACACAAAATACGCATACGATGTGTCGTAAAAATCATCCAAGAAGTGTATTAAATAGATACCCGACACCTATGATTCCAATCGCTACAATGCCAAAAAAAATCGCAATCAGTTTTACATGTAAAATGCGTTTTAATATCAACGCTTCGGGCAGACTGAGTGCGGTAATGGCCATCATCAAACTCAAAGCCGTACCCAAAAGCATCCCTTTTGAGGTTAAAACTTCAATGAGCGGTAAAACGCTTGCCGCACTAGCATACATCGGTACACCCATGATAACAGCTAGTGGCACGCTATACCATCTGTTCTCGCCCGTATACGTAACAATCAACTCAGTAGGGACAAACCCATGAATAAACGCGCCCACACCCACACCAATGAGTACATACGGATAAATCTTGCCAAAAATTTCCACGGTATTTTGCCAAGCTTCCCTCAAGCGCTTAGAAGCGCTCATCCTAATTGTTACCGTTTCTAATTCTCCTTGCATCGGCGTTACAGGAATGAGCACATAGCGTTCAAGTCCAAGCTTTCCAACAACAAAACCGCCCACAATGGCTACAAGTAACCCAAATCCTATATACAAAGCGGTGACTTTCCAACCAAAAAGACCAAATAAAAGCGCAATAGCGACTTCATTGTTCATAGGAGAAGAGATAAGAAAACTAAACGTAATGCCCATCGGAATACGAGCTTGCATAAACCCTAAGAACAGAGGGATGGCAGAACACGAACAAAAGGGTGTAATGATGCCAAAAAGCGCTGCTAAGATATTGCCCATAAAGCTACTTCGTTTTTGTAAATAAACACGAATTTTTTCGGTATTGAAAAAGGTGCGTAAAAAGGAGATGATAAAAATAATACTGATAAGAAGCAGATAGATTTTAATCGTATCGAAGATAAAAAAATGAACGGCTTGCGCACTTTTGGTAGCAGCATCCATACCCATAATTCCATAAACAAGCGCATCGACCATTTTTTCCCAAA
Organism: Sulfurospirillum sp. E15m; assembly: GCF_059415145.1. NCBI lineage: Bacteria > Pseudomonadati > Campylobacterota > Epsilonproteobacteria > Campylobacterales > Sulfurospirillaceae > Sulfurospirillum > Sulfurospirillum sp. E15m. The sequence goes on along the minus strand of NZ_JCAHZS010000008.1, from coordinate 96,194 downwards.
GACTAAACATCGCTTAGTTCCTTTTGAATAATCGGTAAAAGTTCTGCTTCAATCGCTTTACATGTAAAAATAAATGCACCATAATCTTTACCATCAGGGTCAGAAAATCCGACATGAATTTTTTTGATAGGGCGTGGGAACATCGGGCACGTTTCATTGGCATGGTCACATACGGTCACAACTAAATCAAAGTCGATGTCCAGAACCTCATCCACGGTTTTAGAATGATAACGCTCATCCCATATGCCCTCTTCTTCAAGGACTCTTTTGGCATATGCATTGATTTTTCCACTGGCACGCACGCCCGCACTGTAGGCTTCAATACCTTCTAAATGAGCATTCACAAGCGCTTCAGCGATGATGCTTCGACAACTATTGCCAGTGCAGAGAATAAGAACTTTTTTCATAGATAACCTTCATATATCATTATCCATGAAATCGTAGCATAAATTTATCTTTATATCAAGATATATTGATATATTATAGACATGTACTTACCAATGAAGCGTTTAATATAAACGCTTCACTCTGCTGATTCAAGTGATTCAATAAAACTAAGAACCGCTTGTTTGATCTCTTCTTTAACTTTTTTTGTTTGTGCTAATTTCTCTTTGTAACTTCCCGAAAAGCAACTAGGGTCTTTAAAACTCCAGTGTAAACGGTTGGTTTGTCCTGCAAAAATAGGACATTTTTGAGCACTCTCTTCATCGCACACGGTAATGACATAGTGAAACAACTTTCCCTCTTTGTAAAAATCAAAGACCGAATGTGTTTTTTTACCGCTTATATCAATGCCCTCTTCTTTTAAAGCATCCACCGCTAGAGGATTGAGTTCACCTGGTTCTAAGCCTGCACTCTCGACTAAAAAAGTCTCTCCACCGTATTTTTTGAGTAATGCTTCTGCCATTTGACTGCGTGCGCTGTTTTGAATACACACGAACAATACCTTAATCATTCTTGTTCCCTTCATTTCAATGTAACAACTACGTAAATTGCACAAAAACTTTACTTGAAATAATCTACAAAATGGTTACAAGAAGAAAAAAAGTGTTGAAAGATTAGGCGAAGGCGCGCACTAGCGCCTGTACCTAAGAATGAGAAATACGACTTTTTAAGCGCCTAAAAGATCGGCGTAGCGGTTATCTTCTAACGTTCTTCCTGCACCTAAAATAATATTTTGAAGCGGATTATGGACAGCATTGACACGAATATCAAGTCGTTCACTGATATAACGATCCAATCCTTGCAACATGGAAGAACCACCGGTAAGAACGATACCTTGGTCATAAATATCTTGTGCAAACATGGGTGGCAACTGGGCGAGCATACTATGAACAAGCGTTACGATTTTATCCGCAATAGGTATCATCGCGTTACGGACATCTATCGAGCTAGCACAAAATGTTTCAGGAAGTCTTGTCACCATGCTTTTAACACTAATGTTCATGGTTTTTTCTTCATGTACAAACAAATCGCCAAGCTCTTTTTTAAGGGTTTCAGCATCGGCTTGTGAAATCAATACGCGTTTATGCTCTTTAAAATAGTCATGAATCATTTCATCAATGTCATTTCCTGCAACACGAAGCGATTTACTCATAACGATACCATTGCATGAAATCAGTGAAATTTCACTCACGCCAGCACCAATATCAAGCACTAAAACACCCTCAGGATATTCAATCTCATGTTGAGAACCAAGGGCTGCTGCAAAAGGGTCTTTTAAAAGCATCACATTTTTAGCACCCCCTTCACGCCCTGCTTCAATGACCGCGCTTCGCTCCATCGCATTTAAGTCGCTTGGAACACTTACCACAATCATCGGCTTAAAAAAACGATTGGAAGCAATACGACGAATGACCTCTTTGATGTAGGCTTTCGCTACCGTTAAATTGGCAATTGCGCCTTTAGAAAGGGGTTGCATCACCTCAACATTTTGAGGACTCTTACCGGTCATCGCCTTTGACATGACGCCGCAATTAAAAAATGCTCTTCGTTTCAAATCAAACGCAATCGAAGTTGGTTCATCAAGGATGATGCCTTTGCGAGGCTGATATACCAGTGTATTATTGGTGCCAAGGTCAATGGCAAATGCATTAGAATTATTAAATAAGGAAATCATGATACTTCTTCTTTTTTGGTTGCTTTAAGCGCTCTTTTTTTGGTTTTTTTCTTACGGCTATAAATGTTGATGGATTCTACAGCCAGCGAAAATGCCATCGCAAAATAGACATATGCCTTAGAAATATGAAAATCAAGGCCTTCAGCAATGAGGGTCACACCGACTAAAATCAAGAACGAGAGGGCTAACATTTTAATCGTTGGATTCGCATCAATAAAATCGGAAATTGCTTTGGACGCAAACATCATGACGCCAACAGCTATCACAACGGCTAAAATCATAATGAGAATATTATTGGCCATACCCACCGCAGTAATGACAGAATCCAGTGAAAAAACAATATCTAAGATGGCTATTTGAATGAGGGTATTGAAAAAGCCTCGTGCACTTTTTTTGAGCTCTTTTTCTTCTTCTTCATCGTCTTCTTCAATATCATGATGAATCTCTGTCGTGGACTTTGCCAATAAGAAAAGTCCTCCCACGATTAAAATCAAATCACGCCCTGAAATCTCTTGCGCAAAAATGGTAAAAAGAGGCTGTGTCAGACGCATAATCCAAAAAAGCGATAAAAGAAGCATAATACGTGTCAGCATCGCAAGACCCAAACCAAAGATTCTGCCTTTGTCTCGCTGATGCGCTGGCAAGCGACCTACTAAAATCGCGATAAAAATAATATTGTCAATTCCCAGTACAATTTCTAATGCCGTCAAAGTTGCAAGCGCCATCAATGCTTCCAAACTAAAAAACGAATCTACCATCTCTTTGTAATCCTCAAATTTTTTCTCTTTTATTGTACCAAGATACAAATATAAACCCTCTTAGTGCAATGCTTTATTAACGAAGCTTGGGTATAATCTTATTTTTATTTTATATTCCAAAGGAGTCTTCATGGTCTTTGGAAAGATAGATTATATCAATCTTCTTCCGTTTCATGTTTTTTTGAAAAAGTCTTCACTTCAAAATGCTTTCAAACGCTCGTGCGAACATCAAAAAGCGGTTCCATCCTCTATCAATCGTAAATTTAAAACGCGTAGAGTGGATGCGGCATTTATTTCAAGCATTGAGAGTAAACGAAAAGGTATCACACCTTTAAATATTGGCATCGTGGCACAAAAAAATGTTAAAAGCGTTATTATTAAAGAGGGTGTTGCTAAAAGTGACCCTGCTTCTGCAACGTCAAATATGCTCAGTCGTGTTTTAAAACTGCAAGGCGAAGTATTCATTGGTGATCGTGCACTGAGACTCTATTTAAAAGAGCCCGAGCAATACCTCGACTTGGGAGAAATTTGGAACAAGCGCTTTCATCTTCCATTTGTCTTTGCTCGCTTTTGTGTCAATCGCAATCAAACGTTTTACGCGAAACTCGCAAAACGTTTTATCAAAGCCCCTATTAAAATTCCCCGTTACATTTTAGATACCTATGCCAAAGAGAGGGACATTCAACCAGAAGATATCCGCGATTATCTGAAATTTATTAGCTATACTATACAGAAGAAAGAGCAAAAAGCCCTTTCGCTCTTTTTGAAAAAAGCACAGAGGATTAAAAAACGTAGCGACTAATACTCTTATCTAAAAGGATTCGCATGTCAGTGAAAAAGTATCTCGAACGTGTATTGCAATCTACTATCCAAAGTACCCCCGGTCAAACCGAGTTTTACCAAGCTGTCGAAGAGGTTCTAACCTCTTTGGAACCTTTAATTCAAGCTGAACCCAAATACGATCAGTACAATATTCTAGAGCGTATCGTTATTCCTGAACGCCAAATTCTGTTTCGCGTGGTCTGGATGGATGACCAAGGAAAAATCCAAACTAACATAGGCTATCGTGTCCAGTTTAATTCTGCCATCGGACCGTACAAAGGCGGACTTCGTTTTCATCCTAGCGTTAATCTTGGTATCATCAAGTTTCTAGGCTTTGAGCAAATCTTTAAAAACTCCCTCACGGGACTTGCCATCGGTGGCGCAAAAGGCGGTAGCAATTTTGACCCTAAAGGAAAAAGTGAAGGCGAAATTATGCGCTTTTGCCAATCGTTTATGGTCGAGCTTTCCAAACACATTGGTGAGACTAAAGACATTCCAGCAGGCGACATCGGTGTGGGAGGACGTGAAATTGGCTACATGTTTGGAGAGTACAAGCGCCTCACATCACGATTTGAGGGCGTACTCACAGGCAAAGGACTTAACTGGGGTGGTTCACTCGCACGTACGGAAGCAACAGGATATGGGTCTGTTTATTTTGCAGAAAATATTCTCAACCGCAATGGCGACTCACTCAAAGGTAAAATATGCACGGTCTCAGGAGCAGGGAATGTCGCTCTTTATACAATTCAAAAACTCTACGACCTTGGCGCAACGCCTGTAACATGCAGTGATTCACGCGGTATGATTTACGATAAAAATGGCATTGATTTTAATACCCTTAAAGCCGTCAAGGAGATTGCCAGAAAAGATTTAAGTGAGTACCTCAAAGTACACCCTGAGGCGATTTATATCCCCGTCAAACAATACCCAGATGGAACCAATGCCGTTTGGAGTATCCCTTGCTTTGCAGCCTTTCCAAGTGCGACGCAAAATGAACTGAATCTCACCGACATTCAAATCCTTTATAAAAATGGCTGTAAGCTCATCAATGAAGGGGCAAATATGCCAAGTACCGCAGGTGCTGTGGATTTTATTATTGCTAAAAAAATGTTTTATGGTCCTGCAAAGGCGGCTAATGCAGGTGGCGTTGCAACAAGCCAACTGGAGATGAGCCAAAATGCCAGTATGCAAAAATGGAGTTTTGCAGATGTGGACAATAAATTGCGTCACATCATGAAATCTATTTTTGACCTCTCTTATGCCACATCAAAAGAGTTTGGCGATGAAGGAAATTTAATGCTGGGTGCGAATATTGCAGGGTTTAGAAAAGTAGCGGACTCCATGATCGACCAAGGAGCAGTGTAGTAAAACGGGCTTTGCCCGTTTTACATGTAACGTATTGTCATACTTAATTCAGGGTATTAAATACACGATCACCTGCGTCACCAAGACCGGGAACAATGTAGCCGTTTTCATTCAAACCATCATCAATGCATGTGGTAAAAACAGGTACATCAGGGTGTATTTCACAAAAACGTTTCAGTCCTTCAGGTGCTGAAACCAACGCCAAGAAGCGAATATCTTTCACCCCTTTAGACTTCAAAAAATTCACCGCATCAATCGCTGTTCCACCTGTGGCAAACATCGGATCAATAATAATTGCGATACGCTCTTTGTGATCCGCTGGAAGCTTCGCATAATAAAACTCTGCTTCGAGTGTTTTTTCATTGCGCTGAAATCCTAAAAAACCGACACTTGCATCAGGAATCAATTTAAAGATACCATCCAACATGCCAAGGGCGGCTCTTAGAATCGGGCAGATCATAATTTTAGCGTCTAATTTTTTCGTATTGGCCAATGCAACAGGCGTTTGAACTTGAATGTCACGAAGCGGTAAATCACGCGTTGCTTCAAATAACATCAAGTGGGATATTTCATCGACCAAAAGACGAAACTGAAAAGGATCCGTTTTTTCATCTCTGAGAATCGAGAGTTTATGCTCGATCAAAGGATGTTTGATAACATGAACATTTTTCACTTATTTTTGCTCCGCATCAATAATCGCTTGAAGGTCTCTTTTGTATAAGCCAATATCAAAGTCTGTAACACGAGCAACGCCATCTTTAATCGCAGCTTCGGCAACTGCCGCAGAAATCCACACAAAAACTCTTCGATCAAACGGTTTTGGAATAATGTAGTTGATACCAAATTTAAGGTCTTCACCATTGTAAGCCGCTTTGACATAATCAGGCACTTCTTCTTTAGCAAGTTTTGCCATCGCAACCGCTGCTGCCATTTTCATACCTTCAGTCACTTTGGTTGCTTTCACATCTAAAGCACCTCTAAAGATGAATGGAAAACCTAAAACGTTATTCACTTGGTTCGGGTAGTCACTTCTACCTGTTCCCATCATAACGTCATCTCTTACCGCATGAACTTCTTCTGGTAAAATCTCAGGCGTTGGGTTTGCCAATGCAAAAATAATTGGGTATGGATTCATAGACTTAACCATCTCTTGTGTGACAACACCTGGTGCTGAAAGTCCTAAGAACATATCAGAACCTTTCATCGCATCTTCTAAAGTTCTATCACTCGTTTCAAGGGCAAATTCTGCTTTGTATTTATTCAAATCCGTTCGTCCTTTATGAATGACACCTTTGGTATCAATCATCACAATGTTTTTAGCCCCTAGAAGTTTATACATTTTAGCGCACGCAATACCTGCTGCACCCGCACCTGAAACAACAATTTTCATATCTTCAATTTTTTTACCGCTGATTTCAAGGGCATTGATAAGACCTGCTGAAGTAATCATCGCTGTACCGTGTTGGTCGTCGTGCATAACAGGGATATTCACAGCCGCTTGAAGTTTCTCTTCAATCTCAAAGCATTTTGGCGCTTTGATATCTTCTAAATTGATACCACCGAATGTAGGAGAAAGAGCTTTACAAATCTCTACAATTTTTTCTGGGTCTTTTTCATCAAGTTCAATATCGAAAGCATCGACATCAGCAAATTTTTTGAAAAGAACGGATTTTCCTTCCATAACAGGTTTTCCCGCAACCGCACCAATATCGCCAAGACCAAGAACGGCTGTACCATCGGTAATAACAGCAACCAAATTGCCTTTGTTCGTATACGTGTAGGCTAATTCGTTATCTTTTTCAATTTCTAAACATGGATGGGCAACACCTGGAGTGTAGGCCATAGAAAGGTCCCTAGCCGTATCGCAACGTGTTTTAACATTGATTGCAATTTTGCCACCGACATGATAGGCTAATGACTCTTCTTTTGTTACTTTTCCTTTATTACTCACCAGAACTCCTTTTAAATAATATTAATGTTTCAATTCGTTTAATGACGTCTTCGTATCCAATCACTTCGAGAACTTCAAAAATAGAAGGACTAACGGAATTTCCGACCATTGCAATACGAATGGCTTGCGCTAAATCTTTAAGTTTAAGGCCATTATTTTCCAAAAATGTTTTGGTGAATGTTTCAAATTCACCCGCATTTTGGAGTGGATTTATCTTTTTGAGCTCATTTACGTACTGGGTTAAAATTTCAACACTTTTTGTGTCCAGAAATTTCTCAACAGCTTTTGCATCGTATGTTTGTGGCGCTTCAATGATCTGTTTAATCATCGCGGCAAATTCGACCAATGTTTTCGCTCGATCACGAAGGGCATCAAGAAGCAACTCTTTTTTTACATGTAATGAAATATCGACGTCAAAATAACGAAGTTCATCTACCAAACGCTCATAAGAAGCCTGTTTGATATAATGCGTATTGAGCCAAACCAATTTCTCTTGATTGTACGCAGAAGCTGATTTATTGATGTTGGATGGATCAAATAGAACTTTCATCTCATCCATTGAAAAGATCTCTTGATCGCCATGACTCCAACCGAGACGAATTAAAAAATTGAGCAATGTTTCAGGTAAGTAGCCTGCTTTTTTGTATTCCATCACGTCCATTGCACCATCACGTTTAGAGAGTTTTTTACCCTCAGGATTGAGAATCATCGGTACATGGTAAAATTTGGGAATATCAAACCCAAATGCTTGGTATAAAATAATCTGTTTTGGTGTATTTGAAAGGTGATCGTCCCCACGGATGACTTCGTTCACACCCATTAAAGCATCATCGATTACGACAACAAAATTATACGTTGGCGTGCCATCACTACGCGCAATGATAAAATCATCGAGCATATCGCTTGCATTAAAGCTCACTTCACCTTTGACACCATCGACAAAGGAAATAACACCACTGGTGGGCGCTTTAATACGAATAACCGGTTCAACACCCGCAGGTGGAGTCCCCGTAAAATCACGGTATCTGCCATCGTATCTAGGGCGTTCTTTGCGTGCCATTTGCTCTTCGCGAAGGGCATCAAGCTCTTCCTTGCTCATATAACATTTATACGCTTTGCCTGCATCTAGAAGCTTTTGCACGTAGCTTTTATACAAATCAAAACGCTCGGATTGATAGACAATCTCACCTTCATGCTCAAGTCCAACCCACTTAAATGCTTCTACAATCGCATCTGCAGCCTCTTTGGAGTTACGCGCAAGATCGGTATCTTCAATTCTAAGTAAAAACTTTCCATTATTTCTTTTTGCCCATAGATAACTATAAAGCGCCGTTCTGAGCCCTCCAATATGTAAATATCCTGTCGGACTGGGGGCAAAACGTGTCACAATCATGACTCACCTTTTACTGTATTTTTTCAAAGTTATGTAAAAATTATGTATCATTTTGTTACGAGGAGAACAAAAAATCTACGCGAGGAGCGATAAAACCATTTTTTTAATTTTTTTTGCCAAAAAAAATGCTATCATTCGTAGCCTCTTATTTTTAATACAGCACGATTATATAGCGATTTTTCTTAAAACAAAGGATTATGAATGACAGTTAAACTGAAATTGTTTAGTTTGGTAACTTTGTGTATGCCCCTACTTTTCGCAACCACTATTGCAAACGCAAGCACACTTGATGGTGTCTCTCTTATTATTAATAAAGAACCTATTACACTCTACGATGTTTACAAATATTCCCAACGCTTCAAGCTCTCTAAAAAAGAGGCTTTGGATATTTTGGTACGCCAAAAATTAGAAGACTCTGAAATCAAAAAACAAGGCATTGATGTTACCAATTTTGAAGTAGACCAATACATTGAAAATCTAGCTATCAGCAATAAAATGAATCAGTATGACTTCTTAAATATGATTCGCTCTAAAAATATTGATATTGCAGATTACAAAGAAGATATCAAAAAGAAACTTCAACGTGACAAACTTTACAAAAAAATTGTCAATACAAAAATGCAACAAGCCAGTGATGGTGAGCTACTCGCATACTTCAATGAAAATCAAAACGAATTCTCTCAAGCAGGTTCTTTTGACGTTACAATCTATACGAGCACTAACCAACAAAGTTTAGCGACCATTCAAAATAATCCAATGAGTGCCATGAGTGATGTTGAACTCAAAGATGTTTCGTTTGAGGCAACAAAAATGGATCAAAACCTAGCAGCGCTTTTAAACAAAACTGCGGTTGGTAAATTTTCTACTATTGTAAAATCTGACTCAAATTACGTTATGTTTTTTGTAAAAGACAAACATGACATTAAAACCGTTTCGTTTGCAGATGCAAAAAATTATATCTATTCTAAACTCGCTGAAGGAAAAGAGCAAAAATCTATTGAAGAGTATTTTGAAAAATTAAAATCTTCAGCAAACATTCAAGTCGTAAGAGCGCCGTAGATTTTTCGAAGCGTAATATATAAAAAAAGGGGCTGCTTCCCAAATGGGAGCAGCCCCTTTTTTAATGCTTGTTAATAGCGTGAAAGATAGTTCGTATCGAATTTGTTCTCAATAAAGTCTTTATTATCCATCATATTTAAATGAAAATCACGAACCGTTTTAATACCCTCAATTTGTAACTCGCTAAGCGCTTGTTTCATTTTGGCAATCGCACGTGTGCGGTTTTCTCCCCAAACAACAAGCTTTCCAATCATAGAGTCATAATGTGGTGGTACAGAGTAGCCTTGATACGCATGAGAATCCATACGAACATTGCGACCACCAGGAATGATGTACTTTGTAATTTTACCCGGACTTGGAATGAATTTAACAGGGTCTTCCGCTGTAATACGACACTCTATTGAATGTCCACGAAACGTAAGTGCGCTTTGATCAAAAAGCTTCTCACCTTCTGCCACACGAATCATCCACTCAATAATATCAATACCACTGACCATTTCGCTGACACAGTGCTCGACTTGAAGTCTGGTATTCATTTCCATAAAGTAGAAGTTTTTATCGGCATCTAAAAGAAACTCAAACGTACCAGCGTTTTCGTAACCGATATATTTCGTTGCTTTGACTGCCACAGCATGAAGGCGTGCACGTGTTTTATCATCTAATGCAATCGCAGGCGATTCTTCAATGAGTTTTTGGTGACGTCGTTGCATCGAACAGTCACGCTCACCGATATGTACAACATTGCCGAAAGAATCGCCAATGACTTGTACTTCAATGTGTCGTGGATTTTTAATGTACTTCTCCATATAGAGTGTACCATCACCAAAGGCACTGAGCGCTTCACTTTCCGCCGCAAGAAACGATTTTTCCAAATCTTCCATCTTCTCAACGACACGCATACCGCGTCCACCACCGCCGGCACTGGCTTTAACGATCACTGGAAGTCCGATTTGTTCGGCAAGTTTTTTCGCGTCTTCTACACTCTCTAATGCGCCATCACTTCCTAAAATAACAGGAACACCCGCTTTTTTCATGACTTCCTTGGCTTTAGATTTATCACTCATCAACACCATAGAATCCACAGAAGGTCCGATAAATTTAATATTGTGATGCTGACACACTTCAACAAACGTTTGGTTTTCACTCAAAAAACCATACCCTGGGAAAATTGCATCACAACCGCTGATTTCAGCGGCACTAATAATTGCAGGAATGCTTAAATAGCTCTCAGATGATTTTGGCCCACCAATGCAGATACTTGCATCCGCATGCTGAAGATAGAGTGCATCTTTATCCGCAGTGGAATAAACTGCAATCGCCTGTTTCCCCATCTCTTTGATGGTTCTTATTGCACGAAGGGCGATTTCACCACGATTGGCAACAAGAATTTTCTCAATCTTCATTACACCTTCTCCACCGAGAAGATTGGCATATCAAACTCAACGGGCTGACCATCTTCAACAAGAATATCCAACACTTTACAGTCAAATTCTGCTTCAATTTCATTCATAATTTTCATTGCTTCAATAATACCAATTGGCTGACCTTTTCGAATAACATCACCAATTTTGGCAAACGGAGCAGCCCCAGGGGCAGGCGATTTATAGAAAGTTCCTACCATCGGTGATTTCACTGTCAAACCTGCAGCGACGGTAATAGCCGTTTCTGTTGGAGCGCTAATCGCGGCTGTTGGCGCTGAAGATACGGGCGTTGCTATTTGCGCAACCGGTGTAGATACGGCAGCAGGAGCATAAGAGACACCGCAGTCAAAACCCTTTTGTAATTCAATGCTAAACTCACCCTCTTTGATTTTCAATTTAGTAATATCACTTTTATCAAAAAAACGCATTAACTCTCTAATTTCATTTTTGTCCATTCGGTTTCTCCTAAATATTTGCCATTTTTTGGCATGACATAAAATGTGTTATAATACCACACTTAATATATACGATCACTTAAGGGAAATTATGGGTTTAAAAGCAGACAGTTGGATACGAGAAAAATCGCTCAAAGAGCGTATGATAGAGCCTTTTTGCGACGGTCAAGTCGGTAAAGATGTCGTCAGTTATGGTGTAAGCAGTTATGGGTATGACATCCGCGTAGGACGTGAATTTAAGATTTTTACCAATGTCAATTCTACCGTCGTGGATCCTAAGGAATTTGACGATAAAAATGTCATAGATTTTGAAGGCGACATCTGTATCGTTCCTCCAAATTCGTTTGCGTTAGCGCGCACGGTTGAATACTTTCGCATCCCCAAAAACGTATTGGCGATTTGTTTAGGCAAAAGTACCTATGCTCGTTGCGGCATCATCGTGAACGTCACCCCATTTGAGCCAGAATTTGAAGGTCACATCACGATTGAAATATCGAACACCACACCGCTTCCAGCAAAAATTTATGCCAACGAAGGCATTGCACAAGTGCTCTTTTTAGAGGGTGACACACCGTGTGAGACGACTTACAAAGACAAACACGGTAAGTACCAAGGACAAACAGGTATTACCTTACCACGCATTTTAAAATAACGTACAATGTCTTTACATGTAAAACCTTTAGCACCTAAGGATACACAGAGTTTTGATGGCTTTTATGCCATCTACTCTACCGCATTTCCTGCCAGCGAACAAAAGAGCATCGAAGCCCTTTTAGCCATGCTGAGCAATCCTTCCTATACGATATTTTTAGTATTAAATGACGAAAAAATTGTTGGTTTTACCATTATGTATCATCCGCTAGCTGAAGATTTTTTTCTCCTTGAATACATGGCAGTTAGTACGGTGCAAAGAGGCATGGGACTTGGTTCTTTTGTCTTGAAAGAGAGTCTAAAAATACTGTACCACCAGTATGGTGAAAAAGCACTTCTGATTGAAATCGACTCACCGGAGAAGACTTCTAATGAGCAAGAAATACGCGAAAAAAGAGAGCTATTTTACCGCCGTTTAGGAGCCCGTAAAATTGACCCGTTTGATTATATTTTGCCTTCACTAAGCAGTGAAGAAACACCGCCTATGGAACTGCTTGTTATACATCCTAGCATGCAAGAAGTTTCCAAAAAAACTCTCCAAATATGGCTTGAAAAACTTTATACGAATGTCTATGGATGTTCACGTGATGACGCCAGAATTACTCAAATGCTTCAGTCAGTACCACCAATTTTAAACCTTATCTAAAAAGGAATAGAGATGGAATTTTTTTTAAGTGACGAATACCAAACGCTTTGGACAGCGATTAGCTCCATTATGGGTGTTATCGCGACAACCTTGGCTATTTTCGCCCTGCTCTACTCAATGCGAACGTATCGCAAAACGATGCAAGTGATGCATTATGGAGAGCTAGATAAAATGTACTTTGAAATTCTCAAAGAAGCTTTAGCCAAACCACATTTGGTACAACAAAGTATTGAAAGAAGCACTGAACAAGAGGTCGAATATGGCATCTACGCGTTTATCGTTTGGAACTTTTTAGAGTCCATTTATGACCGTTGCATGTTAGACGCCGCACTCCAAAATACATGGTTTCCTATCATTGAAGCGGAACGTAAAATTCATCTAACATGGATACAGCAAGCCGACAATCGCACAAAATTTAAAGCGGAATTTTTACGTTTTATTGATGAAGGCAAGTTTGAAGTAGCATAAATACTTTAAGAAATTTACATGTCTTACTTAACATTCTAATTTGTTCTATTGTATTCTTCATCAATTTCTTTTGCAATTTGAATGAAATATTTGTGTTGTTCTTGAATGTAAAAAAGATAAATTCTCGCATCTACCTCTTTAATTTCTGCATCATTATTCGATAGATAAGCCTCTATTTTTGAAATAGCGTGTTTATATTCATTGATGTCATATAAAATAGAATCATTTAATTCTTTTCTCTCACGAAGAGCTTCTTCAAATTTTTGATAAGTCTTTTGTATGGATTGAAGCATACTAATAAAAAATGAATTTTGTGTTGAATTATGAGTATAAATTCCTTCTGATACCTTTTCAAACGAATAGTTCATTCCTGAATGAAAAATATCAACCAATAAATTATTCATAAAATTTCCTCGATGTTCTTTATCTTCTTTTATTAATTTTTGTACTAATAAATCATAGCTCTTGTGTATATCAGAAAGTTGTTCCTTCAAAATAGATATTAAATCAACATCTTTAAATTCTGTTTTTCCTTGTTGATAACTTCGCATCAACGTAAAACCTTCTTTCGACATGGTCATCCGAGAAATATAATTAAAATATACCGAACCTTTAACACTATTTTTTGTGGGATGTCCAATCGAGGCATTTCTTATATTTCGGATTGATGATAGTTGTTCTGATAAATCAAATTTGATATCAAAAGATTCTGATAAATTTTTCATAGCATCTTGTTGAATAAAAAGTGCTTGTAAGATGCCATAAGTATAGATGTATCTTAGCCCATCACTTTTAGGATATTCTCCGCTAAGATAATCTTCAAATGAGCATAACGTATCGCCTATCGTGTCCAAAGAACTACAAATTTGATTCCAAGTATCAAGGTTTTTTAGCAAGTCATCTTGGTATCTTGTTGTATTAATAAAATCTCGAACAGATGTTTCAGAAGCTTTGATTTGTTCAATTCTTTTTAGAATTTCATTTTTCAATTATCTTACTTCTCCACCCTCAACAACAACCCATTCAAATAAAACGATGCACTTGCGTTAATCAAGCACGGATGGTCAGAGTCTTGTTGCATTTGCTCCAACAACACAAACTGCACTTTGAGGTCATGGGAAACATCCATAGCGATGTCTAAAAGTTCACGTCTTCCGACATGATGCGAGCAGGAAAAAAAGCCGATGAGTCCACCGTCTTTGACGGCTTTTGCGCTTTCCATTAAGAGGTGTTTGAAGCCTCGTTTTGCGCCTACGGCTTGCTCTTTAGTTTTGGCGAAGGATGGCGGGTCGATGATGACCATATCGAAGCTATTTTTATATTTTTGCTCTTTCATAAACGTAAAAACATCTTTTACATGTAAGGTTGCGCCACTTAATGCGTTATGCTCAATATTGGCAGTGGTTTGCGCTATGGCAGATTCTGAAATATCGACAAAGGTACACGCTTTTGCGCCCGCTTTGAGTGCGTAAATACCAAAACCGCCCGCGTTACAGCACAAATCGAGCACGCTATCATTTTCATGGATATAACTGGCGCAAATGGCTCTATTTTTGCGCTGGTCAAGGTAAAAACCTGTCTTTTGGGCATCTTCAATGTCCACTAAAAAATTGAGCCCGTTTTCGTGAAGTTCAAAGTTCATGTGCGGTTCGCCAAACAGCGTGCCATTATGCGTTTCAAGCCCTTCAACTTCACGGGAATATTCGTCTGATTTTTCGACAATCCATGAAGGGTTTAAAAGGTGTTTGAGCGTGCTTAAGATAAGCTCTCGAAACGCTTCCATACCTGCGGTGTTGATTTGAATGGAAAGTGCGTCGCCGTATTGATCGACAATAAGACCGGGCAAGAAGTCCGCTTCGGAGTGAATCAGTCGAACAGCGTTGGTTTGCGTAAGCAGTTTTTTTCGTTTCGCAATAGCATTTTTAATACGATTATGAAAAAACTTTTTGCCAATTTCTTCTTTGCCAAAACTCAAAATTCGAGCAAAAATAGCACAGCGTGGATTGACATACGCGGTTCCTAAAAAGCCGTCTTTTTTGGAAAAAAGGGCGACGATTTCACCACTTTGGTACTCCTCAAAACTGGAGTCGATTTCATTGGCATAAACCCATGGGGTAAAGCGCCTTATTTTTGCGACGATGGAGTGTTTGACATAAACTTTATTCACTCATTTTTCCTAATAGTGTTTGTAATTCTTGGGTAAAATTCGGATGCTCTAGCACCGTGCCGTGTGTGGTGTTGGAGAGTTTTACATGTAAAAACTCTTTGGGTATCGCTGCCATCAGCTTTTCGAGATGGTACTGCGGAATGGTTTGGTCATTTTCCACTTCAATAATCGCAATAGGCGCTGTCACAAAGGGAATATATTGGGCACTTTCAAACGGATGGTTGATGAGAAGTGCTATCGGGAAGAAAGGGTATTTGCGCTGTCCTAACGAAATAATAGAATCATACGGCGTAATGAGCACCAATCCATCCACAACGCGCTTTGTCGCAAGGTACGTTGCCACACCCGTTCCAAGGCTTCTTCCTACCACAAAGACTTTACGCCCTTTGGCATACGTGTCATAGATTTTTAAGGCATCATGAAACAATGCTTCTTCCGAAGGTTTTCCCGTGCTATTCACATACCCACGGTAGTTAAAAGTCACAATGTCATAGCCTTGAAGCGCTTTTACATGTAAAACAAAACGGGTTGCATCATCGGCATTGCCGCCAAAATAAAGAATGAGCCCTGCATTGTTTTCTTCATCTTTGCGCAACACGCCATCTAAAACCGCATTATCGCCTACGTTTAATGTCAAAGGCGTAATATTTTCACCCCGCACAGGCTCTTCTTTTTCGATTAAGCGCGCAGGAAAAATCTGCTCATCTTGCGTAAAATACAGATACCCCATGGCTAAAAAATAAAGCCCGACAACTCCCCATATCAACCTTTTCACGCACTCTCCTTTAGTAGTAGCACCGTAAAATCACCTTCCATATACCCTTCTTCGATAATCACATCGTACGCAAATTCATTGACATACGCTTCAATCTCTTCGGGTAAAAAATAGTTAAAATGCCCCTCTTGTTCTTCTCCTTTAAGAAGGTTGAAGATAAAACCTTTCGTACATGCGTCAAAACAGCGGCGAATAAACAAAAATGTCTCAAAACGGTTTAAAATATTCATCGACCCGCTGGCGATGTAAAAATCTGCCATTTCCAGTTCATCGTTTAAAATATCGCATTTCATAATAGGCTGTTTCGTTCGTTTGTGCGCCACAAAAATAGCTTCATCGAGCATGTCGTACCCGATATATTTACGAGGTAATGAGCCTTTTTGTTGAAAAAAAAGATACAAATCGCCAAAACCACATCCCGCATCAATGATTTTAGAAGAGGGCAGATGATGGGCTAAAAGCTCATGGATAATTTCAAAGCGAAGGTGTTGGGATTGTTTGGAGTTCCAATTCAGCCCACGAGCCGTACAACCAAAGCGTTTGATGGCATTTTCATAAAACGTTTGGTTGTTGATTCGTGGCATGAAGACTTAAAAACGCATTGGCACGTTTAGTTTAAAAGTGCCGAAATATTTTGTTGCATGACACTGTTTTGATGAATTTGTGCCAAAACAGAGCTGGTAAGTTTAATCTGGTCGCTATTGAGCGATGCTATTTTTTGATCCATCGGCGTTTCGGAAATTTGAGAATTTGCACTGCTAAGATTGGTCACCGCCGTTAATGAGTTGGTGATATCGCTGCTTGCACTGTTAATACGTCCTCCAACGACAGAAGAGAGTGAACTAATCGTATCGCTAAAGTTCGAAATACCTTGTTGGTCACTGATAGAAAGACTTCCCAAACCTGAGACATCCAGACCATAATTGCTTGAAAGCAAGTTTTGACCGTTATAGGTTGTCTGGTCGGTAATATCTTGCATGGATTTGCTCACAGCTGTGAACTCTTGTTGCAACATCGCTTTTTGGTCACTGTTCATTGAAGCACTGTTATAACGTACGGAGAGTTGGTTGAGTTTATCGGTTCCGGCTTGAAGTGCTTGCAAGGATGAATCGGCAATTTGGTTCATGCTAATGGTTTCATTGGCATTTTGAACGCTTTGTGAGAGTGTTGAAATCTGCGAAGCCAACGCATCGGAGATAATAAGGCTTGCACTGTCTTTACCACTTAATTCTTTCGTTGCGCCAATTTTTTCTAAAACAGAATCAGTATTGGACTTATTTTGTGTAATAGAATTGAGCACTTGTGTGTTTGAACTACTGGAAATTTTCATCACATGCCCCCTAATTTAAGATACTTTTATTATACTATTCATAAGACCTTGATGTCAAATAGCAAAGGGAATTAAAATTGCTTTTTACATCATAACGTTTATTGAGAAAGCTATTGATTCTAAACTCGATACAAAGGGTAGTACGTGTTTAACGGTAAAAACATTTTGATTACGGGCGGAACGGGCAGTTTTGGGAAAAAATATACTGAAATTCTTTTAAAAAATTACAAACCCAACAAAATCATTATTTTCTCGCGCGATGAGCTGAAGCAATACGAAATGGCACAGCAATTTCGACACCCTTGCATGCGCTTTTTTATTGGCGATGTCAGAGACGCTGAACGTTTAAAACGGGCAATGGACGGTGTTGATTTTGTGATTCATGCCGCGGCACTTAAGCATGTTCCCATCGCAGAATACAACCCGATGGAGTGCATCAAAACCAATATCAACGGCGCTCAAAATGTTATTGACGCGGCGTTGGAATGTAAGGTCACCAAAGTTATCGCCCTCTCCACCGATAAAGCGGCCAATCCTATCAACCTTTATGGGGCAACCAAACTCGCAAGCGATAAACTTTTCATTGCCGCTAACAATATCCGAGGCTCTCAAAAAACTTCTTTTTCTGTCGTTCGCTATGGCAATGTTTTAGGCTCACGCGGCTCTGTCGTTCCACTGTTTAAAAAACTCATCAGTGAAGGTGCCAAAGAGTTACCTATCACGGAGCTTGAGATGACGCGCTTTTGGATTACCTTAGAGCAAGGCGTCAATTTCGTGTTGAAAAACTTTGAGCGCATGCAAGGCGGTGAAATTTTCATTCCTAAAATCCCTTCCATGAAAATGGTCGATCTCGCGCATGGTTTGGCGCCGCATTTAGGCATTAAAGTCATCGGTATCAGACCGGGAGAAAAAATGCATGAAGTCATGGTTCCTAAAGACGACAGCCACTTAACGCTCGAATTTCATGACCATTTTGTGATTCAGCCAACCATCCAATTTGCGCAAAAAGTTGATTTTACATGTAATGCTTTAAAAGAGAGAGGAAAGCCTGTCGCTATCGGCTTTGAGTACAGTTCGGAAACCAATACCGATTGGCTTGACGCACACGGGTTAAAGGAGCTTTTAGAGGCATGATTCCTTACAGCAGACAAAGCATCGATCAAAGCGACATAGACGCTGTGACTCAAGCCCTTCAAGGTGATTTTTTAACGGGGGGCAAAACGGTAAATGCGTTTGAAGAAGCGCTTGCTGCTTATCTTGGTGTGAAACATGTGTGTGTAATGAACTCAGCAACATCTGCTTTACATGTAGCGTATCAAATCATTGGACTTGAAAAAGACGATGAAATCATCACAACCCCTCTTAGCTTTGCCGCAACCTCCAATACGGCGATTCAATGTGGTGCAACCCCTGTATTTTGCGATATTAAGTACGATGGAAATATCGACGAGCGCAAACTAGAGGCGTTAATCACTCCTCGAACCAAAGCAATAGTGCCTGTGGATTTTGGCGGAAATCCACTGCCTATTGAAACGATTAAAACACTATGCAATCAACACAAACTTTTTTTAATCGAAGATGCGAGCCATGCATTAGGCAGTCACATCCATGGCCAAAACGTAGGGCAAAATGCCAATATGACCATCTTTAGTTTTCACGCCATCAAGCCCATTACCACCTTTGAAGGCGGTGCAATAGCCACCAATGAAACCGCTTTTTATGAAAAAGCCAAACTGCTTCGAAGCCACGGCATCGTCAAAAAGCACCTCTGGAATTCCGACATGATTATGCTGGGTGAAAACTATCGTCTTAGCGATGTTGCTTGTGCGTTAGGGCTTTCACAACTAAAACGGTTGGATGATTTTATTGCTAAGCGTACCCAGATTGCGCACTACTACGATAAAACGTTTAAAAACAATCCTTTTTTCACGACCATTACCATTGATGCGACAAAAAAAACCAGTTACCATCTCTACCCTATTTTACTCGACCGCTCTTTATGGTGTTCCAAAGAAGAGATTTTTGAAGCCTTGCACTCAAAAGGGATTTGGGTGCAAGTTCACTACAAACCTATTTATCAATTTAGCTATTATAAAGAGCGTTTTGGCGAACAGCATCTAGACACTACCGAAGATTTTTACAAAGCCGAACTCTCAATTCCGTGCCATCAAGAGATGCAAATGGAAGATGCGAAGTATGTGGCTGAAACGCTTTTAGAAATCTGCGCTTCTATCAAAGGCTGTAGAGCATGAACGTTGCCATTATTCCAGCACGAGGTGGGAGCAAACGCATTCCTCATAAAAATATCAAAGCGTTTTGCGGTAAGCCGCTTATCGCATACAGCATCGAAGTGGCAAAAAAAAGCGAGCTTTTTGAAAAAATTGTCGTCAGTACCGATGATGAAGCCATTGCAACCGTTGCAAGGACCTATGGTGCAGATATTCCCTTTATGCGACCTCCTGAACTTAGCGATGATTTCACAGGAACAGGGGCGGTGGTCGAACACACGCTTAAGACCTTGTCTGCACACGGTGAATCATTCGATTTTGCATGCACGATTTATGCTACGGCGCCTCTTTTACAGGCTCAGTACCTCATCCAAGGATTTGAGGCTTTACGCACAAGCGACGCGGTCAATGCTTTTTCGGCCACGTCCATGCCCTATCCTATCTGGCGCAGTTTTAAAATCACCGATACAAAACGTTGTGAGATGTTCTGGAAAGAAAACTTTGCCAAACGAAGCCAAGATTTAGAAGAAGCGTATCACGATGCCGGGCAATTTTACTGGCACAACCTTCATAAAACGGCCCACGATGTAATGTTCGGTAGTGAGAGCATTCCCATTCTTTTACCGCGCCATCTCGTCCAAGATATTGATACGCAAGAAGATTGGATGAGAGCTGAATTGATGTATAAAGTCCTTCATGAAACTACTCTTTAGAAGTGATAGTTCTTCTGCCATAGGGCATGGGCATATTATGCGAGACCTTGTTCTTGCCAAACAAATGGAGATAGAAGGCGAAATTATTTTCGCATGCCAAGACTTAGAAGGCAATGCTATTAAACGAATTCCCTACGAAGTAAAAATCCTTCAGAGTAACGACGCAAACGAACTTATAGCGCTTATCAAAGATTTACATGTAAATCTTTTGGTTATTGACCACTACGGTATTGACGTCACATTTGAAAAAGCTGTTAAAGAAGCAACCGGCGTGACGATTCTCGCTTTTGACGACACCTATCAACCGCATTATTGCGATATTTTACTCAACCATAACATCTGTGCCGATGCCTCGCGTTACGCTTCGTTAGTCCCTAAAGGTTGCGAGCTTCGTTGCGGCAGTGCGTACACTCTCATACGCGATGAATTTAAAGAGGAAAAGGGGCACAAACGCGCAAAAATCTACGATGTTTTCGTTGCCATGGGCGGGACGGATGCAAGTAATATAACACTCCATATTTTAAACGCCATCCCTCAATACCTTCGTGTCGCTGTTTTAACAACCACAGCCAATACGCATCTTGAAACACTCAAAAATTACATCATAGATAAACCTACTATCGCTTTACATGTCAATTCCAATGAGGTGGCAAAAATCATGCATCAAAGTCGTTTGGCGATTATCACACCCAGTGTCATTGCCCACGAAGTTTTATTTATGAATATTCCGCTTCTGGCCATTAAAGTTGCGCAAAATCAAGACGATATGCTTCATTACTTAGAGATGCATAAGCATCCCGTGATGAAATCTTTTGAGTCTCACATACTCAAAGCAATGGTTCAGGCACAGATAAAGAAAGGTTCACTATGAAAATTGGTCATTTTGATTTTGAAAAAAATCGTACATTCATTATCGCTGAACTCTCCGCCAACCATAATGGCTCTTTACAAACCGCCATTGAAACAATCAAAGCTGCTCACAAAGCGGGTGCAGATGCCATCAAACTTCAAACCTACACTGCAGATACTATCACACTTGATTGTGACCGAGAAGAGTTTATCATCCAAGGTGGAACACTGTGGGACAATACAACTTTATATAAGCTCTACCAACAAGCGTACACTCCTTGGGAATGGCATGAAACACTTTTTAAAACTGCTTCAGAACTTGGACTTATCTGTTTTTCAAGCCCTTTTGATGAGAGCGCTGTTACTTTCCTTAAACAATTCAATCCACCTGCATATAAAATTGCTTCTTTTGAAATTACTGATCATGCATTAATTCGCCGCTGTGCAAAAGAGCATAAACCGATGATCATTTCTATAGGAACAGCAACATTAGAAGAGATCCATGATGCTGTCACTCTTTGCCAAAAAGAAGGAAACAATGAAATCATTTTATTACAATGTACAAGTTCCTATCCTGCGCCTCTGAATCAGGCCCATCTTAAGACCATACCTAATCTTGCCTCTCGATTTAATGTACTTTCAGGACTTTCAGACCATACACTAGGTGTCAATGCACCTGTTGTTGCTGTCAGTCTTGGTGCGCGAGTCATTGAAAAACATTTTATCTTGGATCGCTCTATCGGCGGTGCAGACTCTGCCTTTTCACTTGATATGGAAGCTTTTTCTACTATGGTCAAAGCCGTAAGAGAAGCAGAACAACTCTTGGGTGATATTCATTATGAATTGGATGATTTCAAAGCTAAAAATCGTCGTTTTTGTCGTAGTTTGTATGTGAGTAAGCCTATCCAAAAAGGAGAGCTTTTAACGCAACAAAATATCAAGAGCATTAGACCATTCAATGGTTTACATCCACGTTATCTAGAAGAGATTTTAGGAAAGCCTGCATTGCGCGACCTCGCTTTTGGAACACCCTTGCGTTTAGAAGATGTAGATTTATAATCATGGATAAAGCACTCATATGCTCTTTTTAACTCCTTATTTCACACTCACACTAGAAGAACACCATTCACTTCTGATGTTACGTAACCACGAAGCAATCCTTCGTTATACGCCAACCCAACAGCCAATTTGTTTGACAGAGCATCTCGCATGGGTTGAAACACTTAAAACCAATAAGAATTCTCTTTATCTAGCTGTAAAAGAAGATCAGGCTCTTAAAGGAGCGGTCCATGCCAATGCTCTTTTGAGTCAGCACCCAACATGGGGGCTCTTTTTTTCACCAACAACGTTACCCAGTGTCACATCAGCGGTTGCACTCTTTTTTTTGGATACACTTTTTAATCATTATCATGCAAACTATATTGAATCACTTGTACATCACGAAAATAGTGTGGCAAAAAAATTCAATGAACGCTTAGGATTTAGTATTACCGATGTACAAAGGTCTAATTTTTGCTTGATGTCATTAAGCCAAGAACAATGGCAGATAAAAAAACACTCTAAGCTATTTCAACCTATTCTGAAAATAGCTTCTCAAATTGCCAGAGAGGAATAATATGAGTACTGTTACAGACATTATTATCACGTCACTTCAAGAGTTTAACGAAGAGTTACAAGAGCCAACGTTAGCACAGCCTACCTTAACAACCAAACTCTTTGGAGGAGATGGTGCACTTGATAGTCTTGCGCTTGTTTCTTTAATCGCAGATGTAGAAGAAAAAATTTCAATAAATTATGGAAGAGATATTGTCTTAGCAGATGAAAAAGCGATGAGCCAAAAAGTTTCTCCTTTTAGAACAGTGGAGTCACTTGCAAATTATATCCAAAAGCTCCTCGATGCCTAAAGTTTTCATCATCACAGGCACAAGCAAAGGCATAGGTGCTGCTTTAAGCCAAGCATACCTTGAAGAGGGTCACATTGTTGTAGGATGCAGTCGCAAGGAAACAACACTATCGCACCCAAACTACCGACATTTTATCCTTGATGTCTCGGATGAAATGGCAGTTATCGCCATGGTGCGTAGTGTTAAAAAAGAGTTTGGACGTATCGATGTACTTTTAAATAACGCAGGCATAGCTAGCATGAACCATTTTTTGACAACCTCACTCAGCACCGTACAACAGATGTTACAAACCAACTTTATCGGTACCTTTTTATTTTCGCGCGAAGTTGCCAAAGCCATGCTCAAACAAAAGCAGGGGCGCATTGTAAATTATTCGACCGTTGCCGTTGCGCTTCGGCTGGAGGGTGAAGCTATCTATGCCGCCACCAAAGCAGCCATTGAAAATTTCACACAAACCACCGCCAAAGAGCTCTCAGCCTTTGGCATTACAGTCAATGCCATCGCACCAACGCCTATCGAAACAGACCTTATCAAAGCTGTTCCTAAAGAGAAAATGGCGGCACTCATTGAGAAACAAACCATTAAACGGTTGGGTCATTTTGACGATATTAAACACGTAATTGACTTTTTTACCGACCCAAAAAGTGATTTTATTACCGGTCAAATTATCTATCTAGGAGGAGTCAGTGCTTGATCAATTGATGCGCTTTGACCAACAAATCGCTATCATACATCATGACATCTCTTATACATATGCTGACCTTATCGCTCGTGCCCATGAGTATCAAAAAACGATCTTAGCACCTCTAAAAGAAGGCGATTGTATCGCTATTATTTCTGATTATAGTCTAAACTCAATCGCGCTTTTTATAGCTCTTGCTGAAAAGCAAACTATCATTGTTCCTATAACCAGTCAAGCACCTAGTGAAATTGAAGAAAAAATCATAACTGCTTGCTGCACGCATTGCATTACATTGACACATGATACACCTGAGTTAGCTGCGCTTACACGTACTGTGTCACATCCTATGCTAGAACAATTAAAAACCATTCATCACGCAGGATTAATTCTCTTTAGTAGTGGAAGTACTGGAAAACCCAAAGCTATGGTGCATGATCTTACACATCTTATGGCACACTATAACACAAAAAAACCTAAAAACTTAATCATGTTACTCTTTTTGATGTTTGACCACATTGGCGGACTTAACACTATGCTCAACATCCTTTCCATGGGAACAACAATGGTAGTTCCAAATCAAAGGACACCACAGCATGTTTGCCAACTTATAGAAAAGTATCGTGTAGCCATTATGCCATCATCTCCAACATTTTTAAACCTTATCGTAATAAGTGGAGAATGGGAGAATTTCGATTTATCTTCCTTGCGTATGGTGACCTATGGAACAGAACCTATGCCAGAATCACTCCTTGCCAAACTCAAATCATTTTTCCCAAAAGTTAAATTTCTTCAAACCTTTGGCACGAGTGAAACAGGAATTGCCACGACTTCATCCAAATCATCAGATTCAACCCTGATGCGTATTGATGATCCAAGTGTACAGTATAAAATCGTTGATAACGTCTTATGGCTTAAAAGTGATACTCAAATTCTAGGCTATCTGAATGCCCCAATGGAAAGTTTTGAAAATGGCTGGTTTAACACTGGAGACCTTGTAGAAAGCTTGGAAGATGGATATATGCGCATTATTGGGCGTTGTAAAGAAGTGATCAATGTCGGTGGTCAAAAAGTCTTACCGATGGAAGTAGAATCGATTATCTTGTCCATGCCAGAAATTGCAGACTGTCTCGTCAGAGGTGAAACCAATAGCATCACAGGGCAAAGTGTTGTCGTTGATGTTGTTTTAAACGATAGTGCTGATTCAAAAGAGATTAAAAAAAGTATTCGTCTTTTTTGCAAAGCTCGTCTTGATCCATATAAAATACCTACAAAAGTCACCGTGTGCGATCATACAAATTTCAGTGGCCGATTTAAAAAAATGAGGCTCAAATAGTGAAAAAAAACGTTGCTATTATTCTTTCAGCAGGAAATGGCTCTCGCTTTGGTTCAGAAATTCCGAAACAGTTCATTAATCTTGCAGGAAAAAACATCATTGAATACACACTTGAGCAATTTCAAACACACCAGAATATTCATGAAATCTGTATCGTTGCCAACCAAGAATATCATCAAAAACTTTTTGATCTTTGTAAACAACTCAAATTTACAAAAGTCAAAAAAATTATTAGTGGTGGAAAAGAAAGGCGGGATTCAAGTTTTGAAGCTATTAAAGCTTACGACAATGACAAAGAACCCATTAACCTTATCTTTCATGATGCAGTGCGTCCATTTGTATCACATCTCATTATTTCCCGTACCATTGAAGCTTTGAAAACGTATGATGCTGTTGATGTTGCTATTGTTTCGGCGGATACCATCATCCAAGTCGATCCTACACAACATATTATTCAAAATATACCGCAAAGAAATTTATTACAAAGAGGTCAAACACCACAAGCTTTTGCACTGAAAACGATTAAAGAAGCTCATATTTTGGCACAAAATGATGCTCAAACACTTGTCGTAACTGACGATTGTGGTCTTATCAAACATTATCTTCCTACTACACCTATTATTGTCGTAGAAGGAGAAGAGAAAAATATCAAAATCACGTATCCAGAAGATCTTTTATTTGCTGAAAAGCTTATTCAACTAAATAGCCATTCCCTTAGTTCAGACAAGAGCCTAGAGCTCTTAAAAGGGCAAGTCATTGTTGTATATGGAGGAAACAGTGGTATTGGTTTAGAAATTGCTAAACAATGTCACCAACATGAAGTGCAATGTATTACATTGAGCAGGCATAATGGTGTTGATATCCAAAATGCAAACGATATCAAAAAAAGTTTAGAAGAAGTCTATAACACTTATGGGAAAATCAATCACATCATCAATTGCGCTGCTGTATTGAGCAAAAAAATGCTATGTGAACAACACGATGATGAGATAGTAGAGTCCATCCAGACAAATTTAACAGGCTCAATTATACTTGCAAAATATGCTTTTTCTTATCTTAAAGCATCAAAAGGTTCTTTAACACTTTTTACATCAAGTTCTTATACAAGAGGACGTTCCACGTATAGTCTATACAGTGCAACAAAAGCCGCTATCGTTAATTTAACACAAGCCCTTTCAGAAGAGTGGCAAACAGACGAAGTCCGCATTAATGTTATCAATCCTGCACGTACAAAAACGCCATTACGCCTTGCCAATTTTGGAAAAGAACAAGAGGAAACACTTCTTCCAGCAGAAATCGTTGCCCAAAAAACGCTACAAACAATTCTTTCTCCATATTCTGGCCTTGTGATCGATATTAAAAAGGGAATTGATGCATAATTTTGAAACAAAACGAATAAGGATTGCCCCAAAAACAGCTATGAGTATAGCATTTCGAGATTACCTCTTAAAGCAGATTACATGTAACTTTCTTGGCTTTATAGACAAGTCCAAAAATGATTCTGATGTGATTCATCTTGAATCTCTTAATCCCAATGAAGTAGATGCTATTATTATCGTGAGCCCTAATCATTTCCATGCCATCTATCAAGACTGCTTGAATTTCATTGATATGTCAAAATTGTATCTAGTGCACATACAAAATCAAAGCTATCATCTCACACAACACATCGAAAAAAAAGCAACTAGCTTAATTGAATATTATTCTAAAGAACGGGATAATGCTAAAGATGAACGTCAAGGTATAGCATTTATCAGCAAAGGATTTATTGGTAGCAATAACAAATTTTTTTATCTATATTGTATTCACCACAACCTATCATGTATCATGATAACAGATAATCAAGAGCAACTTCAAGCATTAAATCAGTACGATTTACCCTGTGTAAAGCTTGATACTAATGAGGGAGACAAAGCAATTGCGAAAGCTAAATACCTTATATTTGATCAAGGTAATTACACCTATTTTTATATTAGTCCACATCAAATAACGATTCAATTGTGGCATGGAGTTGGTCTTAAAAAAATGTCACCCCATACTCATATTACTTATGATTATTTTGTTTCAACTTCAAAATGGACCAATGATACCAATTTTAAACATATTTTCAAAGCAAAGCACTTTGTAGATTATGGTTATCCAAGGAATGAATTTTTAGTCAAAGAAGATGAAGACCCTTATGACCTTTTATTCTGTGATAAAACTCTTTTGGAAACTGTTAAAAGTAAACAATATGATAAAATTGTACTCTATATGCCAACAACGCGTGAATACCTTTTTGGTACGGAAGCGACGCTTGAAAACCTCTTACCGCTTCGCTTAGATGAACTCAACATGCAACTTGCTATCATCAATACGTTGCTGATCATCAAACTTCATCCGTTCATTATTGAATTTTTTCAAAAGAACCGTGCTTCCAACAATTTGAGCCATATCGCTTTTCACTCTCCAGATGGCGATGTTTATCCAATCTTAAAATATACGGATATATTGGTAAGCGATTACTCATCCATCGTCTACGACTTTCTATTATTGGATCGTCCAATCATTTTTTTTGATTATGATCGAAAACGTTATGAAGAAAATATGGGTGGATTTTTGTTTGATTATGATACATATTCTCCTGGGAAAAAAGTATCTACAGAAGAAGAACTGATTCACGCTATTTCACTCACAGAAGATTCTTTTGTGCAAGAGCGTAAACGCATCGCTGCACTTTTCTTGAAATCTTCACCTACAAATGACTTACTACGCAAATTAATTGAATAAATCGAGAATGATAATACGTTTTGAAGGGATACAAAGCACTTTACATAAATAATCGAAAATCTTCTCTTCACGCCCAAAGACAGTAATAATAATTGTCGTTTCATCATGTAAAAGCTTGTGCGGAGAATGGATTAAATACCCATTTAAGTCATGCCCCTCTTTCAATGGATCAATATCAACGATATAAGCAATTTTATCTTTTAAAATAGAAACAAGTAATTCGGCACCCGTACCTGCCCCATAAAGAACAATGGAAGCTTTTGGAAATGCTTTTGCATGCAAATACGCATGGATAAAATTGAGATTACGTGAAAACACCATATTGGCATTATGTGCATGCAAAACCTTATTCTGTGCGACTTTTTCGCAAGATTTATGGAAAAACTCAATCATTTTCTTTTCATTCAATTGCCAACGGTTATACCCTGCTTTGATTGTCTTCAATGCATTTTCTCCTTGTGTAAAGCATTGAGAGATATCTAGTTCAGAAGGATTTTGAGGATCAAACAATAAACCGTTTTCACCATTTATAATATATTCATTCATTGTCGGTAAATTAGGAGCAATAACACATTTTCCCATAGCCATGGCCTCTAAAAACGCCATACCTATACCTTCGTACATACGAGGCGCGATATAAATATCACAAGCATCAAGCGCTTGCATCATCTCTTCTTTCGTATCAAACCATGATGAGAATGTCATATGGTACGCCTCAATATCTTCTTTACTAGGAGTCTTAAACCATACATCCTGAGCTGAATCACTGCGCGTACGATGAAATTGAAATTGTTCAACTTTGCTAGAAGGAATCAATTGTTTTATGAGTGAAAAATTAAGCTCTGCACTACGTTGCCAAAAAAAGAACCTCAATCCACCCTTTTGTCGTGGAGATTTTTGAAGAGGGGAAGGGAAAAACTGTACGTACAGTGACTCAGCCCCTAAACCTATAAGCTTTACATGTAACGTTTTTGAAAACGATAAAATTTTATACGATAAGTAAGGGTGCCATTGCTCTGAAGTATAGGCCTGAATATGTTCATACATCGGAATTAAGATAATATTCTGGCACAAGCTTTCACGCAATTTTTTAGGATTAGGCATTACTTGAAAATACAATACAGCATAATACTCATCTCTAAAAGCATTTTTATTTGTTTCATCTTCGGGAGTATCACCAAAATCCCAGAACAGATCAACTTCAAAATACTGTTTTAAAATATCAATAAAAAATTGTGTTGATTTTGTTTTTCGATGAACCCCAAGTCCAACATAAGCAACTTTTTGTTTTAACACCTTTTCTCCTAAACTATTGACTCTTTTTTTGAATCACCAAGCCTATAGAGGTGATAACAAACTCATCCATAACTAGTTTTAAATGTTTGTTATTAAGATTATACGGCGGTATATCAATATATTGATCACCTTCTAAGATACCGCCCGAAAAATTAATTTCAGAGACGATATGGCCATCTAAACGGAGGTTGGCTACAATTTTTTCTATATCTTGTCGTCTGTATAAAACAGTCGACCCAAATTCAATCGTTCTATCATTGGATGAGAAGTTATACTCGGTAGTATGCACAGCAATGCCACCCGGTTTTAGGCACTTAAGAGAATTATAAATAAACTCTTCTCCATGCTTGAGTGATCCTAAATGCTCCAATGCACACGCCGACCATATAAAATCAAACTCTTTTAAATCTTCAGGAATATTGTTCATATTGACATTTTGAAAACGGCATAATTTTAAAAATTTATCTTGCGGACAAATCATCTGCTGATTGAGATTTTCAAGATTCTTCGCATGTTGGTTTGTATCTACCCATCCTTTTTTATTGGCTTCTTCAAAATTTAAATCGGTTGCAGTAATGCTAGTGCCAAAAGAGCAAAAGGCAGCGGGCAAAGGTTCTGTACCGACGGCAAATCCTAAACCGTGCGCACCCTCTCGAAGAAGATCGTATTTTTTTAAAATCTCCGCAATAAAGCAATATTCCCATATTTTTCGATGGAGTTGATTTGGCACTAATTTAAAGTATTTCACCCATTTTTGATACTCTTTGGATTCAAGTTGCTCCTGCGTACATATTCGAGATTCGAGAACCACTTCTCTCTTGATATCTTGAAAAAGATCTTCAGTGCGAGGTATATCACCGGTTAGCGTACATATTTTATGATATGGCACATTGAAATTATGCATTAAATCGCACGCTACCGCATATTCTCTACCTATCAATGAGATCAGGATACAATCAAAGTCATGCTGATGCAGCGCTTCTAAGGTACAAAGTGTTTTACCCGTTGTAATATTTTCTATCTTTTTATCCACAATAAGGGTAAGATTATCACCCAAATAGGGGGCTATTAACTGTCCTGTATTCCCAAACCCATACAGTGCAATTTTTTGATATTTTGCTTTTAAAGTAGCCAATTTTTGCGTTATATGACCCATTTTTTTTGAAAGAGCTGTACCCTGAAGGAAATCTTCATTATAGATATTGAGCATATCCCTAAAGAAGAAATTCTCGCGTATATTTTCAAGATGAGGTATATATGTCGATAAACTTATAGTACATTCGAGCCTATTTAAAAAAATTCTCCCGGTGCTGAGTCCACCTCTGAGAAAATAAGAAAAAGGATGGGCAAGATATTTAAATTTCGCGTTGTTTACAAAGCTTTTTAACATAAAATCATAATCTGCGCCTAATGTGTATCGCAAATTATACAGATGTTGTTTTTGCCATGTAGCCTTAATCAACATCGCTTGATGCCAACAAGGAGGGGTTCTCCAAATATTGGGTAAGCCACCCGCACTAGCATACTCTTTATTGGATAAATCTTCATCGACGATTACAATGTCGCCATACAAAATATCTGTATCTTCATCCAGGGCCTCTGTCAATAGCGCTAACGTATGGGCATCAAAGAAAATATCACCGGCATTGAGAAAAAAGAGCCATTCTCCAGAGGAGCGATGAATACCTTTATTCATCGCATCATAAATACCGCTGTCTTCTTCACTCACCACGATATCAATAGAGTCTTTGTAGCGATTAATTATATTGATTGTTCGATCAACACTTTTTCCGTCAATAATAATATATTCAATATTGGAATAAGTTTGATTGCATACACTTTGAATTGTTCTTTCGATTAATGCTTCACTGTTGAAGACAACCGTGATTACACTTATTTTAGGCGTCATATTTCTATATTCCTTTTGCATTACTATAGTGTGCAGACATTTTTCAAATAATTGTAAAATTTCCCTTTGAGCCTATCATACTCAAACTCTTTTAAATGGTTTTTTTGATTATTCAAGACTTCTTCTCTATACTCTAGGTTATCTTTTATCTTTAAAATCTTTTCAACCACATAATCAACCGATTTATAATGTAACAATCCATAATTGCCTATCGTTGTTGAAATTGCACTCGTATCATAGGCTAAGACAGGGACGTCATTTAAAATAGCCTCTAGCAAAGGCATACCAAAGCCTTCATGCTCACTAAGAGACACATAGATATTTGCCACCTTATAATACGCCGATAAATCATCTTCCGACACTTTATCGGTGATGATAATATCGTCATCCAACCCCAATGCTTTTTTGTATTTAAATAAAAATTGAAAATATTCTGTATAGTGGTTGCCACCTACGATAAACAATTTTATGTTTTTGATCTGGCGGATTTTCAACTCATACATAACATTAATCAACTCATGCTGGCATTTATTTTGAATGACCCGGCCTACAAAAAGAATATTAAAAGAGTCGCGATAGGTTTTTAAAATACTCTTCGAATGCGTATTATTTATGGTAGGCTTTAAATCGACCAAAAGAGGTAAAACTTCTACAGATTGATAGCCAAAGCTTTTTAGCTCACGCGCATTATAGGCAGAATCGGCATAAGATCCCAAAAAACAATCTTTATGTTTTTCAAACTGTAGACGCCCTAAAGCACACCTCTTTTGATAAGCTTCCCCATCAAAAAAATGCGACGGCGTGATGTTGTGATAGACTAAGATTTTTCTATCTAAAAAATGAAATATTTTTTCTTGCTCATCATCCCCAATAGAAGCATGAAATAAGAGGACATTATCTGAATTTTCGATATATTCATCGATGTGGTAAATATCTGTTTTTAATTTTATATCCACATAATTTACAAGAGTGTATATCTTTGATTCAAACCCCAATTCAGATAATATTTTTTGCGTTAATAAAACGCCTTTTGTAATTCCATCACCATATACACATGTTCTGATGTATTGATGTACTGCAAAATGGTGTTTCATGCTTACTGTAAATCTAGCCCGAAATTTTTTAAAGTAATCTTTGCATCAAAAAGGAATTGGTCGATTCTATGTTGCAAAGCTTTCACTTGATGGAAAGTTGCAGAAGCCACCTCTTTTTGAATCAATGCTTCATTTTGACTACAATGCTCTTCTATTACTTTTTCTAAAGCTTCAATTTTTTCACCTTGTTTTAGCACAAGCTCTCGTAATGCTTTAATTTCATCTTCATACATCATGGCAACAGTCCTTTTTGCAATAATTTCAACTCACTCTCGATCATCTCTTCAATAATCTCTTGCAAGTTCTTTGTCGATTCCCATGCCAATTTGAGTTTGGCTTTGGATGGATCTCCCACTAAATGTACTTCTTCAAGTGGTCTAAAATATTCTGGATTAATTTTTAAATATTGACGATAATCTAAATTAAAATATCCAAAAGCAATCTCTAAAAACTCTTTAACGCTATGCAACGTTCCTGTTGCCAACACAAAATCATCGGCTTCTTCATAATTCAAGATTTTCCACATACCGTTCACATAATCAGGTGCGTAACCCCAGTCACGTTTAGCTTCTATATTCCCAAGCTCAATGCAATCTTGCAATCCTAAATGAATCCTGACAACCATAGAAATAATTTTTCTTGTCACAAACTCATACCCTCTTCGTGAGGATTCATGGTTATATAAGATTCCTGATGCCGCAAAAATACCATGCTGCTTGCGATAATTTTTCACCAAATGATAACTTGCAAGTTTTGCGATACCATAAATTGATCGTGGATTAAAAAGTGTTGTTTCACTTTGAGGCGAGACACTTACATCGCCAAACATCTCACTCGACCCCGCAAAATAAAATTTACACATAGGACAAAGTTCTTTAATACTAGACAACAAATAATGCGTCGAATTAAAATTGCTGGTTAATACAGAGGATTCATCATCAAAAGAGTAACTCACAAAGCTTGCCGCCGCTAAATGATAACACTCATCAGGCATAATTTTAGAAATGATTTTATAAACGGATAAATGATTATCAATCGTTCCTGTATGAAGGTTGATTTGATTTAAAATATGTGAAATATTGACTAGCTTATGTGCTTTATCTTCAAGCGTTTTTTGCCTCACAAATCCATGAACTTCATATCCCTTTTTCAACAGTAATTCAGCCAAATAAGAGCCATCTTGGCCTGTTATTCCTGTGATTAGTGCTACTCTTTTCATGTTGTACCTTTAGCATTAAAATTACTACTCAATCACTATTTGTCTTCCGAAGATTTATCATATTATGTTGTTTATATCATTGCATCATATATATACACTTAGCTTTTGTATCAACTACTGTACTTCAAATTCATTTACTTAATTTATATTCTATTTTTCCAAAGAATAAACATAAGTAACACAAAAACTTTTTAATATTTTGTTAGATAATATTATAAAGATATTCTTACAATTTTTTCTTTATTTACATGTAAATCTTCTACTAAATACTTGATAATTTCCGTTTCACGACCCAAAACACTAATAATAATTTTAGAATATTGCATATTTGGTAGGTTCTTAGGGCTATAAACTTTGCCTTTAATAATTTTTTTAGATATTAAATTACTTTTTCTATCAACAAATCCAATTATTTTTTCTGGTATTAAAGCTTGTATAATTTTACCTGTTACACCATATCCATAAATAAGAATATCAACATTTAAATTAATAATTTGTCCATATAAAAGATTCAATTGTTGTGAAAAGCGTAAAGATAAATTCTCTGTAATTAATTCTGAATTAAAATTATCATACACATTTTCATTATGATTTACTATTATATTTTTTGGGACAAGATTTAGTAGCTCACTAGTATTAATCAAATTGATATCTAAATCAGAATTTTTGTAATACTGTGCACAAAAATTACCAAAACTTGCTTGATATTCAAAAGGGAATATACATTGAACATACTGTTCATATTCTTTAGGATAAGGTACAAATCTTCCAAAGTGATTGCCATTAGAAAGAATGAAAGTCTGTTTTTTTAATGCAATGGACATATGAGCTAATCCGGTATCATTTGATACTATAAATTTTGATTTTTTCAAGATACTTAACATATCGATAAGAGAAGTTTTGCCCACTAAATTGATATACTGCTTACCAAAAAAATTTTCAAAATAAACTGTATCGGCAAGCTCATTATTATGCCCGCAAAGAACCACGCTATAGCCAAGCGAGTGAAGATGTTTCGCCGTTTCTATGTAGTTGTCTAAACTCCATTTTCTTTTTTTATGACCTGCCCCAATAACAAAAACTACATAATTATCGAAAGGCGGTTCAATAAACTCTTTCAAAATAATTTCGGTTCTGCCACTGTCAAGAATTTTTCCAAGCAATTGTTCACAAAAAAGTTTATTTCTATAAAATTCAAAAAGATATATGTCATTTAATGCAATTAGCTTCGTGTAAAACTTATCAGATATAGACTTTTGTTCTAGCGAAATATTATTTAGATCACCATCATACGCAATTTTATTTTCTGCACTAATACAATTAATCAAACAATCAACAAGAAAATTTCTTGAATATGTAGGCTGAATGATGGTATCAAAGCTATATCTATTCAAATTAACTTCTAAGGAATATTTATACCATAAATCCTTTCTATACTTCTCAGTATCAAACGAAATGAACTCTTGAATATACTTGCTATCTAAATGTCTGGCAAGTTCTATCCATGAAAAATGACATAGCATATAGATTTCAAAGCTATGATACAAAGTACTTTCTGCAATAGGCTTGATAAAGTTTCTAAAAAGTATGTAATCGCCAATCCCATCAACTTTAACAATTAATAATTTCTTTTTCATAGTATTTTAAGAAATATCCAAAATAGATATCACAAGGCAGTCTACATACTTTTCCAAAAGCTCATTTCTAATTGAAACTAGAGCATTCGCATTAAGAACACTCACTAAAAAACAATAGTTTACACATGGATATGAACGCTCACAAAATGTATTAAATGATAAAATAGAATTATCGTCATATTTATGATTATCAATTATATAATCTATCCTCTCAGTATACTTTGCATGTAAAGCCTTACCTAGCTGCCCGTATCCATACAATACTAATCGGGCTTTTGGCAGATTCTCTACTTTTTTACATAATTCAGTATAATAAGAATGCTTATTGATTTTATAAATATGCGCATCTCCAGTAAAATAAAATCTTAAAATTTTTATTTTGTATTCCATCCCATATAAATAAGCTAAAATTGAAGCTCTATGCTGTCCATCTCGAATGATATTGGCATCATCAAATAAAATTATATATTGATCCAAATAGGGATACCCATTTATTTTAATAGATTCTAATAGATTTTTTAGCCTTATTTTATTATCCATATTATAATAGTTAAATTGGCTATAGTCTAAAAAGTCACTTGTCTCATTATTCAAATACTTAAATGCATTTGTTTCATTCACTGATATTAACTCTGATATTTTAAACTCAGTACTATCTCCCACGTACTTAATTGCTTGGAGTTCTTTTAAAGAGACTTCATCCACTTCTATCCTGCGTAAATTAAGTAAAAATGATGAGCACTCACTTAAAAAATGTTCATCAAACATCTCTAGTGGGTATCCTTTTAAAATATTTAAAGCGTGTAAAGACTCTCTTATAGTTTGTGAAAAACTTAAAAAAGATCTAATAGAAAAATCTAATCTAATATTATCAACATGTAGATGAATTGATTCTCCAATATTATCTTCAATGACAAATCTTTTAATTTTTTGTCCTTGATGATTTTCTGCAAGTATTTTAATGCCTGGATTACTCATAGTTAGTATTCCTTAAACTTAAAATAATTTTCTAAGATATCAGCATATTTTTTTTCCAAAATATATGCTAACAGATATGGAGCAAATTTGAAAAAAATCATTGAAAGTTTTTTTATCATATAATCCATATTAATATATTGTTGCAGCTCCTCAATACGTTTAATATAGCCTCTTTGAAACTCTTTTTTGTCAAATATTGATCTTGCAATCAAGCATATAAATTCATCTTCATAACTTAAAGTCCAATATCCAAAACTGTTATCATACTGCTCAAATCTTTTATTTTTCCAAGCTGACTCTTGAATCTCTTGATCCAAAGGAATCCATTGCCCAGCATCACAGCTTCTAACTGCTATTTGATAATTTAGATCAAATATGATGTCATTCTTCACATTATGCAAAAATACAAATTTATCAACTCCATATAAAAAAACATTATGTTCTAACGGATGAACAATTTTTTCATATCCATGCTGTGAAAAAAAATTTATCAACTTGCTCTCTTCTTGTTTATGTGTTAATATATCAATATCTTTCCCAACTTGAAGTCGATATGGGACTTCCTGATTGATGTTTCGCAAAAGGATATATTCAATATTACTCTCATTTAATAATGAAAATATATCTATTAGTTCTTTTGCTTCTACAAAACTCATGAGTGGATATCTTTCAGGTTTTTCAGGTTTTTCTCGGCTAGCAAAATAGTCAAAGCGTATTGAATATAATCTTTTTTATCTATTTCAAATCTCAATCCATTAGTTTGAATATGAATCTGCTCATCCTGTGTACTCACAACTGGGTGGTTAAGCTCTATTTCAAACTCACTATTGTGTATATATCCTTTGGCTAAAATTTTTATTTTTTCACCCACAACTTATCCTTTTCTTGAGTTGTAATGCTCGTGTTGGATTGTTCAAAGTAGATCCAAAATTTTTACTCATATCTGGTATACTTTGTCCATCTATTGTACACTCTATAATGGAACATTCAAATCCCATTTGTTGCGCTGGTTTTAAGATTCTAGACATTAAAGATTCATTACTATAAAATCGTGCAAAATGCCCATCATCATCAGCTCCAGGGATCGAGGCAGATTGATCAAAAACATACTTTGCAGATTGATCAAATAAACTATCATTTTTTATATTCCAACATTCAATATAATCATCCATTAAAAATAGAGGAATAATCACTACCACGCCATTTGCTTTCAAAATTCTATAGCACTCTTTAACAAAATCTATATCTTTATTATCTTGAAAATGTTCAAAAGCATGATGGCAAGCTATTTTACTAACAGATTCATTCCCAAGGTGAATGGCTGAAATATCCCCTCCTACAATATAAATTGTTGAATCTAGCTTAACAATACCTTGATAAATATGGTCTGTCAAAAATAAATTTTTAACATTTCTTGTAAGTTTTACAGCCTCTAAATATTTCGATTTTCCTCCAGCAGCATCTAAGACAATATCACTAGCTTGTATATCAAGAAGATATGCTGAAAAAAAGAACTCTAACCCTTTTTTATGAATAAATTCACCAACAAGAAACTCTTTTAAATCTGCTTTAATAAGCCATTGCACAACTTCTGACTGAGCAACATCAACAATTTTTTTTTGCGTACAGTCTATTTCTTCAAAGGTTATTGGCTTTGTTGCATTATCAATAATAATATTATAGTTTTCATTTCTCACAATCACTTTACCTCCTAAGGAAAATTAATATGTTGAATATCAAATTGCTTTTTCAATTCATTATAATTTTCATACGCTATTAGTTCTTTAGCTACCTTATTGTTATTCATGAATAGACAAGACTTACACACTTGTCTAGGGTCAAAATAGGCTTTAACTGGTTTTGTAAATAAATCAGAAACATTATTATTTGTTACAGTCCCCCATTTTTCAGCATTAAAACGTCTTTCTGACACATTAATCTCTGCATTATTTTCTTCAGCTAAAACTGTTATAGAGTCACAGGTATAACAATAAGACACTTTTTTGTCATCATGTCCAGTTGTATCCCAAAATACATTATATATTTGTAAAAAACATTGCCCCTCTTCCCAAAGTGAATAAGCTTCTTCTTTTGTGCCGTGATATTTCAATTGATGAAATATCTTGCTCCTAGGGTTGCCCTCTTCATCAATTAGCCCCAATTTGAATAGTCTATTTGAAAGCTCTTGATGCGCTATCAATTGACTATTTCTCGTAAGATTACAATCTGTCAAGATTCTACAGTAATCAGCATTCCAAACATTTATAGCTTTTTCTATTCTACTGAGTATATCATCCGTTGTCCAAGATCCATATACATACGATAAACCAAAAGTTATTTTGCTATCATCAACAATATCTTCTGGAATATATTGCTGATTAAACTGATTATTTATATAGTGAGGAGAAGCATCTTCTGGAGTGATAGATAATCGAATCCACGTAAAATTTTTATACACCTTGGGATCAATGTTCCTAGGAAATCCATTGGTTATTAGTCCTAATTCAATATCTAATGTAGCTAGCCATTCCACAAATTCTGCGAAATGTGGCCACAAATTCGGTTGTCCTCCTCCAGACAAAATCAATCCTCTTAAACGTATGTCTGTACCTGTACTCTGCTTATAAAGTTCATTATACTTACCAAAATACTCTCTATTATATTGAGCCTGGCCAAAATATAATTTTTCAACAAAATCTTTTGCTTCTTGCAAAGATATTGAATCTTTATTATTTCTAGCGATTGTAGAACAATAAGGACAATGAGAAGAACAAACCTGATGCAATGTCAATGTCGCACGAATAATCGAACCAAAACCTGTTTCTTTATATTTTTTAAAAATTGGCCAATGATAGAATAGTTTTTCTCCTCGAGAAGTAAATGACTTTTCTTTTAATGTCAATTTATGCCTTATATCACTAACATCCAATATCTGAAGCTCACCATCTAAAAGATTAAACCCTTCGGTCTCACCTTTTTTCATGATATTATCTATAAGTAAATCCGCTATATTTAATGATATTCTTTCTGACTTTACCTCTGCTCCAAAATCACTAATTTTATTATATGTAGTATGCCTTGCATTATGTCCAGAGCCAAGAAGACTTTTTATATAAATAACATATACGCTACTATTC
Organism: Sulfurospirillum sp. E15m; assembly: GCF_059415145.1. Lineage (NCBI taxonomy): Bacteria > Pseudomonadati > Campylobacterota > Epsilonproteobacteria > Campylobacterales > Sulfurospirillaceae > Sulfurospirillum > Sulfurospirillum sp. E15m. The sequence continues at coordinate 57,066 of NZ_JCAHZS010000008.1, read as the reverse complement.
TCTTCTTTTTCTTCTATTAATGTAATTACATATCTATCATTTTGTGCAGATTTAATAATTTTTTTTGACATTTTTATTCCAATATCTATTTTTGTATTGTATATATTTTTTTAAAAAAACTTTTGAATATTGTGCCATAAGCCTACTTTTCCAAAATATACTACCTAACCACCTTACATTACATAATATCATATCGCCATGTAATCCTTTTTCTCCAAACGTAAATGCAATACCAGGATCCAAAACCATAAAGCTTCTTGGGTGATACTGATTTACTTTAAAACACATATAGCTAAGCCAAGCATCTTCTTGCACAGGGAATTTTTTTAACTCATCCAAATAAAATATGATTTTCTTCAAATATTCTTTTTTAAAAATTATAGAGCCAACACTGTTTGCTATAAAGCGGATATTTGTTCCAGATATTTTTATACTTTTTTCTGCATCTGGCATTTCCACATAACATTCTTTACCAAAAGGCGCACGACCACGAGTATGAGGAAATCGCGGATCACACCCCGTTATACATCTTTCTCTAAAAATTGCCGACCTTTGCTCACCAAACTGCCCTTCATGCAACATTGCACTTAATGCGACAGAATCTTTTGACGCATTAAATGCTTCAAATACGTAATCACTCCAATTTTTTGTAAGTAGCATATCTGATTCACATAAAAATACTATTTGAGTATCACAATTTGACAAATAATTCAATGCGTTGATTAAATTATTTTGATATCCCATATTCTTTTCATTTTTAAAAATTTTTATTTGGGGATATTTTGCACAATATTGTTCAATGAAAATAAATTGTTCAGGATCACTACCATCATCAAAAATAGCTAATTGAATATGGTTTTTGTCATTTAAAATACTTTTGATGGATTGAACCACCGTTTTTGACCTATTGTATGTTAAAAGGGCTACAGTAATATGATTTTTTATCATTTAGGGTTTCTCATTCGATCCAATATGAAAAAACCATTCCCATATTTGTATTTTCCTGTCCAGTTGTCTTTAATTCCATTTACTTGGTACTGAAAATCAATCACGTTCCATCCATGTTTTTCAAATTTTTCATACCACCATTGTTTGGTTTGGATTTGTATATGAGACGGGTCGCTGTGATACTCTGGAACCACAAATATACCTGGTTCTATTGCTAACGGAATAATATGAAACATTTTTTCAATACGATCATGAGACTCAATGAGAAGCGATTCTATGTTATCCTCTTCCATATGTTCTAAAACATCCTTAGTCATCAGCCAATTGTACTTTTTATTATTAAATATATTATTCTGTTTAATTAAATGACAATACTCTCTGACATCAGCATCTACATGGCTAATAGCATACTCAGAGATATCACATCCAAATGCATCTATATCAAGAATCCTTAAAGCTTTTACAATATAACCTTTGGCACATCCGTAATCTAAGACACGCTCTCCATCTTTTAACTTTAAATACTTTAGAATATTATAAGCCAGTTTAATCGTCATTTCCGGCATCCAACGATAATTTATGTAGCAAGATTTTCCACTGCATATTCCGTCTTCAAAGTAATTAGCATCGTAAAACTGCTGTACATCTAAACTAGATTTCATTTCAACTCCCTCCTTTTTTTATCTGAAGGTACAAAATATGCCTCATTATTCCCAAAAGATATTTTCAATCATCATTATTCGGTTTATATTCAAATTTTTAGAATCTTGTATATAAATTTCTATCATCTTTTCGTAAGTAGTTTATTTCTATAAAATCGCAATCTTTTATATTCCTTACAATCTAAAGCCACTTTAATATTATCGAATGCAAAAAAATTATATGCATTGCCAGAAAGTTCAATCTTATAATTACACTCTTCCAATTCATCAAAAAGGCTTTGATAGTTGAGTAATATAAAACTATGATTATATTGCTGAATTATTTTTTTATCAATTAGCATAAATAGTCTATTTGTTTTATATGCTTCCTGATCATCAAATTCACTCAATGTCATACCTTTTTGTATGTCTAAATAAGAATATGTGGTAAAGATATAAGGATAATATTTTTGCAAATATGAAGCAATGGTTAGCTCTAGAGATGGCTTGTTCCAGATAAATATTTCTATATAACAAGCTATCTCCTTAATATCTTTGATTAAATATACTTCAATATTCTTGATTGAATTTTTACATATTTGTTTTATCTCTTCTTTTGGTTTAGTATTAAAGTAGAAAGCTTTAAACTCTACATTAGGAAATCTTTTCATCAACTCTCTAATATATTCTACGAAATCTTTATCTTCTAAATTCTCTTCCGTTGCCAAGAAACCAATTGTATTCGGACAATATAAATCACGTATTTTTTCTTCATCGATTGGCTCTTCCAAACTTGCCACAAATCGTAATTCATTGTATTGTTTATCGTCTCGACCAATGACACAAACAAACATTTCTGGTAGTACATTTCCAATTAGAGCATCTTTAAACACCAATGCTTTACCTAAATATGCATCAGGGGCATCATACAGTATTCCCCTCATATCTACATCAAAAACACGCCCATTTTGCGCTTTCATTGTTTTACATGTAATGGTATCAATCTTTTGATCGCCTAGCATGACGTCAATGGTGTCTATCGTATAAATGAGCGATCTTGCTTTGGCATAAGAAATTGTTTTATTGATGGCATCCATGCAGCCAGCCAAAGAAAAAAGCCATCCTTTATAAGCGAGTAGAAGATTTTTATATTTCGTTTTTTTAGAAATATCATCAGGTGCATACATAACTTCCATCGGTGCGATGGTTATTTCTTGTGCTAGTACCATTGTTTGCGCAATATGCCATATAACTTTATCAAATATTTCATCTTTAAAGCTTTCTCTAAAGAGAGCAATTTTTTGAAAAAGCGCTTCAAAATCCTTGGTGGATTTATTTTGCTCAAAATCAGGAACATCACACAGTGTTGCCACTTCTAAGAATAGTGCTTCTGTCTTTTGTTGTTGCACGTTAATGTACTGTTCAATCTCTTCAATTTTGCCCATACTCTGTTGCAAGATATATTTTTGTTGGGAAGCATCTAACGCATGCAGTCTAATAGGTTTTTTAGACTTCACTTTTTTTACATGTAAAGAGATCGCTTTTGCAAAAGGAAGCTCTTGTGCGCCAAAGATTTGCGCTCCTCCTTCTGTTGCATTGATGGTAAGCATTCTGTCTTTTGCCTCTTCGATATCTTTTTCAAAAAATCCTCGAAACATATTCCAAACAGCGGTTGTTTTGACTCGACCTTGACCACCGTATGCCGTTGTCCAACCATCAAGATCACTTTGCTTGACATCGTCTTCCCCAAAGACATGTCCTGAGGCATGGCTTTTTCCATCATTGCCATAGGCTAAATCTTGCCCGATTAAAATACATATTTTAAATTGGCTATGATAAATAAGTTCATACGCCATATTAGCAGCACTCATGCCAATGCCAATATACCCCCACTCTTTGGGTCCTGTAAGTCGCATATACCCTAAAGGTCGGATACTCATAACCTTTTGTCCGCCTTGAACGCTGTTAATGACATCCACATGCTGCAAAGAACTTAAAACCGTAATAATGTCCTGCATCTTCTCTTGAGGGACAGCTTGAAAAAAACGAGCTGTAAGCGATACACGCTCAATAGAAGTCACGACATCAGGTTTAATTCCATTTTTAATCAATATTGGTAAACTAGCATCAACCGCAAAAACAGTGACATAAGGAGCCACTTTTTTTAATAATTCTAATTGTTTTCCTAGAGAAGGTCCCGTTGATACTAGTACCGCAACATCCGTTGTTTTAGCTTTGGCAAACAAATCATACAAAGGTGGTGTTGTAGGAATAAACGTTGTGTTGGTCACATGATGTTTTAAACCGATTAAGGCATCTTTTGTGTCATTGCCTGCTAACACAATCGTATGATGAATTGCTTCAATAAAACAATGATTGGTATGATCAATACTTGCTAAAAAAGTCTCATAATAGGGACTCATAACATGCAAATCATACAACCTTACGTAACGTTGAGTCGTTGTTTCTCTAAAAAGTGCCGCAATTGTTGGGAAGTTTACTTGTCCATCTCCCAATAGAATTAAACGCTTCTGGACAAGCTCTTCTGTAAAATCTATCAGGTGAAAAACAACGTAAAGGATAAGTGGGTCAGGCTCAATAACAACGATTCTTTGATGATGAGGATTACTCAATAAATCTTTCAACAATATCCCATTACCAAGACCGAAAAAATAGAGGTAAGGATACTCTTGAAATTTTACAAACGAGGCTTTTTGTTCTGCGATGAATTCTTGGGGTCTAGAATCATAAAGAGGTTGGAACGTTTGATTATGAATCAGATTTAAACTAGCTAGATTACCTTCATCCATAAACACTGCATAGCACAGTTCAGTATGTCCTTTTGCGACCAAAGAAGCGAGTGAGGGATTGATATTTTCTAAAACAGTGATATTTTTTTCATATAAATCCATACAAACCCTTTATGCGTTTTCTTCCATGCTTTAAAGCAATTTTTATACCTTATTGATTTTGATACGTAGATAAAAAAAGGGCTGATGAGTCTCCTCATCAGCCCTCACAAAAACATTCTCGTAGCGTACGCTACTTGATTAAACTATTGAAGTAGTTTAAGAACGTTTTCTAGGAAACAACCTCAAATTATTGTAATAATTTGAGAACGTTTTGTTGTACTGAGTTTGCTTGACTTAATGCATAACTTCCTGATTGCGCAAGGATGTTGTTTTTAGAGAAAGTCGCTGACTCTTGAGCAAAATCAACGTCACGGATTTGAGATTCCGCAGAAGTGACGTTTACTTGTGTTACAGAGATATTGTTGATTGTTGATGTCAATTGGTTTTGCACAGAACCAATGTTCGCACGAATACTATCCAATGTCTCTTGTGCACTTTGAGCAATTTTAATCATTGCTTGAGCACCTGCATACGTTGTAACACCCGCACCGATATCTTCTCCAGCGCCAACAACATTATCATTTTTAAATGCACCCATTGCTTCAGCGATAGAAGAACTAATAGTACCCATCATATCTCTAAGACCAACGCTTTTTTCATTTGCAGATGTATTAAAGATATCCGTCTCACCAGTCCCGACAGTGTAACTAATATCAGCAGCGCCCGATTTTGTCAATGTTAAACGACCAGTATAAGTATTATCGGCAATATTACCTTGACCAGATAAACCAGAAACTTCAATACCACGTCCATCACTTGATGTAAGCTCTAATTGACCTTTAGAGTCAATACTTGCCGTAACACCTGTTGTAGAGGAGTATTGATTGATCGCATTAACCAAAACACCATTGCTATCATTTTTCTTAACATCAAGAGAAGATGCAATGGTAACACCATTGATCGTTAAGTTACTGATTGTACCAGAAGCAACAGCCGCTGTACCCGTTTGAGTTAAGCTCCAGCTCGCACTAACACCTGTAGCATCAGTATTTTTGTTGATTTCAGCTGCTAATGCGCCTACACCTGTACCAGCACTGGTACTAATGATAACAGAAGCAATCGTAACATCAGCACCTGTTGCTGCTGAGAATGTCATGGTCACAGTGCCTGTTGAAGTTCCCATTTCACCTGTCTCAAAACGTGTTTGACCAATTTTATCAGAACTTGTAGCACCGATACTCATGGTTACAGTTTGGTTTGAATACGCACCAATTTGGAATTGAGAGTTGGTAAATGTACCAGAAAGAAGGCTTTTACCGTTGTAAGATGTTGTACTAGCGATGTTGTCAAGCTCATCCATCAATTTAGAAATGTCTGATTGAAGCGCTTTACGTGAACTTGTACTTTGTCCATCTTGTGCAGCTTGTGTCGCTTTCGTTTTGATAGTGTCAAGAATTTTAATCTGTTCATCCATCGCACCATCTGCAATTTGAGAGATGGAAACACCATCGTTCGCATTTGAGATAGCTTGTGAAAGAGAGTTAGCTTGTGAACGAAGAGAGTCAGCAATTGACATACCTGATGCATCATCAGCCGCAGAGTTGATTCTCAAACCAGAAGAGAGCTTAGAAAGTGAGCTACTCAAAGCGTTGTTAGTCTTAGTAAGACTTGTTTGTGCAGATAACGCTGCAACGTTAGTGTTAATACGGAAACTCATGATAAATCCTTTTATCTTTTTGTATTTCTCAGGCTTCCTTGCCTTTGATGAAAACAAAATCGGACACTCAAAAAAAAACTTTAGTTTTATACGTTATTTTTAAAAAGATTTTTTTTTAGATAGAATACACAAAAATGTTTACATGTAAAATGGAAAAAATTGTGAAAAACCTCATTATTGTCGAATCACCAACCAAAGCGAAAACGATTAAAAATTTTCTAGGTAAAAACTACACTGTTATTGCATCAAAGGGTCATATCCGCGATCTTCCTAAAAGTAGTTTTGGCATCAAGATTGAAAATCAAGCGTTCATTCCAGAATATCGGATACCAAAAGATCATGCTAGCGTGGTCAAAGAAATTAAAGACTTAGCCAAGAGTGCTGATCAAGTCTATATCGCAACCGATGAGGATCGCGAAGGTGAAGCCATAGGTTTTCACATTGCCACAGCTATCGGCAAAGACCCAAAATCGCTTCCGCGTATTGTTTTTCATGAAATTACGAAAAATGCGATTACCCATGCACTCGAAAATCCGAGAATTTTAGATGAAAGTAGTATCAACGCGCAACAAACCAGACGTTTGTTAGACCGCATCGTAGGTTATAAACTTTCGCCACTGCTCTCGTCGAAGATTCAAAAAGGACTCAGCGCAGGGCGTGTTCAATCATCTACACTGAAAATCGTGGTAGACAGGGAGAAAGAGATAAGAGCATTTAAAGAAGAAGAATTTTGGAGTATTGACGCTTTATTCAATCAAAATATCGAAGCACTCCTAGTGGAATTTGATGGCGAAAAAATTGAAAAGATGAGCATTACCAATGCTACTCTTGCCAATGCAATCAAAGAACGGTTGCTTAACGAAACATTTCACGTCGCTCTTTTAGAGAAAAAAGAGCGTGAAAGTTCCCCAAGCCCCGCTTTTATGACATCAACGTTGCAACAAAGCGCTTCTAGTGCACTTGGTTTTTCCCCTAAAAAAACGATGATGCTTGCGCAAACACTCTACGAAGGCGTGCAAACACATCAAGGTGTGCAAGGTGTCATTACCTATATGAGAACTGACTCGTTAAATGTTTCAAAAGAGGCTATTGAGGCGGCACGAGAACAAATTAGCACACACTATGGCAAAGCGTATCTCCCTGAAAAACCTCGCTATTACGCCAATAAAAGTAAAGGGGCACAAGAAGCGCATGAAGCGATTCGCCCAACGATATTAGCGTTTACACCGCAGATTGCCAAAGAGTATCTCAAAGCGGATGAACTCAAACTCTATGCATTAATCTACAATCGCTTCTTAGCGTCTCAAATGAATAATGCACGTTTTGAGTCACAAACGCTTCTTTTTGAAAGTCAAAGCGGCAAATTTAAAGCCAGTGGTCGAAAACTATTATTTGATGGATTTTACAAAGTTTACGGCGATAACGATAAAGACAAATTGCTTCCAGACCTTGCGCTTAAACAAGAAGTGACCTTAAGTAAACTAGATGCCAATCAGCATTTTACCGAGCCACCTTCTCGTTACTCAGAAGCAAGTCTTATTAAAAAACTAGAGAGCCTTGGCATTGGTCGTCCATCAACATATGCGCCAACGATTTCCGTCTTAACAGCACGAGATTATATTACGATTGAAAAGAAACAGCTGATTCCTAGTGAAATAGCGTTTAGTGTAACCGAGCTATTAGAAAAACATTTTCCTCAAATAGTCGATTCATCATTTACCTCCACGATGGAAGAAACACTGGATTTGATTGCTGAAGATAAAGAAAATTGGCAAACAACATTATGGAATTTTTACGAACCATTTGAGAAACAAGTCAGTGAGGGTAAAACCAATATTGAGAGCCAAAAAGTTGTCGTTTTCACAGGTGAAATGTGCCCAGATTGTGGCAAAGAGCTCGTGAGACGTAAAGGTCGTTTTGGTGAGTTTATCGCATGCAGTACTTATCCTACATGTAAATACACACAAAATCTCAAAAAAGTCAGCGAAACAGCTCCCAAAGAAAAAGTAACACTAGCAATTCCGTGCCCTGAATGTGGCGGAGCTATTATTGAGCGAAGTTCACGCAGAGGTAAATTTTACGGTTGTGGCAACTACCCAAAATGCAAATTTATCTCCAATTATGAACCAACGGATAAAAAATGCCCTGAATGTGGTTATATTATGTCAAAGCGTGAACTGCGTAAAAAAGAAATTTTTGAATGCATCAAGTGTAAACACAAAGAGGATGCATAAACACACTTACCTAAACAACCGCCGCACATTTGGCGCTTTTCTTCTTGCGAATTTCAGTTCGCAAGAAGCCATAACTTTACATGTAAGGAATCTTTATTAATGAAAAAATCAATCTTTTTATGTGCTATTAGCAATATATCAAGTGGAAGCTGTGCAGAAGATTGTGGCTTTTGTACACAAAGTGCTCATCACCATGCAAACATTGAGCGTTACAAATACAAACCGATTGAGCAAATTGTTTTTGAAGCACACAACGCCACTAAAAATGGAGCCATTGGCTTTTGCTTAGTCACATCAGGACTTGGGCTGGATGATAAAAAACTCGCATTTGTCTGTGAAGCTGCTCGTGCGGTAAAAGCTGAATTACCGGATATTCATCTGATTGCATGCAATGGTTTAGCAACGATAGAGCAATTACGCGTACTTAAAGATGCGGGCATTAATTCCTATAACCATAATTTAGAAAGCTCAGAAAGTTTTTATAACACGATTTGTACGACCCATTCATGGCAAGAACGTTACCAAACCTGTCTCAATGTACATACGGTAGGATTGTCACTTTGCAGTGGTGGTATTTTTGGCTTAGGCGAGAGCAAGGATGAGCGAACTGCTTTTATACAAAGTGTCAAATCTCTGACTCCCGATACGATGCCTTTAAACTTTTTTATTCAAAATCCTGCCCTTCCGCTTAAAGCAGAACCTCTGAGTGAAAAAGAAGCACTTGATATTATTAAAGAAGTAAGAGCGGCCCTTCCAAACACACGATTAATGGTTGCAGGCGGACGTGAAATTACGTTTACAAGTGCTGATTGTGATATTTTTGAAGCGGGTGCTGACGCTATCGTCATTGGTGATTACTTAACAACAAAAGGTGAACTCCCTGAGCGAGATCGCTCTATGATAACACGCCTTGGCTATGAAATAGCAACATTATGTCATGCGTAGTACTCTTTGTACTACGCAATTCCTAAAACTTTTTAACTAACTTTTATATTATTCCTCTCTCTAATATAATAAGACTTACAATTTATTAAGCGAGCAAAATAAAATTTGATATAATATTTTATTATTTGACAAAGGATGCGTATGAGTAAAGATTCTGTTAGCCTTGTGGACAATCGTACGGGCAAAGAGTATGAATTTCCTATTTTAAAATCTACTTTAGGTCCTGATGTTGTAGATATTTCTACCTTTTATCCTGAAACAGGTATGTTTACACTCGATAGAGGATTTACATCTACGGCCAGTTGTCGTTCTCGTATCACGTATATTGATGGTGACATTGGTAAACTCATGTACAGAGGATATGATATTGCGTACTTAGCAACAAAGAAATCTTTCTTAGATACAGCGTTCTTACTGTTACATAAAGAGTTACCCAATAAAGATGAATACAAAAACTTTTTGTTTGAATTAAAAAAACGCTCTTTTATTCATGAAAGTATGCGTAAACTTTTTGATGCATTCCCCGATAATGCACATCCGATGGCGATTCTCTCAGCCGCAGTTTCTGCACTTTCAACGTTTTATTTTGATCATTTAGATATGGATTCACCAGAAGAAGCCAAAGAGATGGCACACCGAATTATTGCTAAAATTCCTACAATTGCGGCATTTTCATATCGTTATTCTCAGGGTCTTCCAATTATTTATCCTGATTTGGACAAGGGATTTACAGAAAACTTTCTGTATATGATTCGGGGTTATCCTCACCATCATATTGACCTTAAACCGATTGAAGTTAAAGCATTAGATACTATTTTTACATTGCATGCTGACCATGAACAAAATGCTTCGACAACAGCTGTTCGTGTTGTTGCTTCAACCCATGCCCATCCTTATGCTGCTATTTCAGCAGGCATTGGTGCCTTGTGGGGTCGTGCACATGGTGGTGCTAATGAATCGGTTATTCGCCAACTTGAACTTATCGGTAAGGTTGAGAATGTTGATAAATTTATTGCGAAGGCAAAAGATCCAAATGATCCATTTAGATTAATGGGCTTTGGTCATAGGGTGTATAAAAACTTTGACCCAAGAGCAACCATTTTGAAAAATCTTCAAAAGCAACTCGTCACTGAACTTTCATTAGATACTGAACTGATGGCAGTTGCACATCGTATTGAAGAAATTGCCCTTAACGATGAGTACTTTATCAAACGTAAACTCTATCCAAACATTGACTTTTATTCAGGCCTTATCTTGCAAGCACTTAAAATTCCAAAAGAGATGTTTGCAGTTATCTTTGTGATTGGTAGAACACCAGGCTGGATTGCACAATGGCTTGAACTCAAAGAGCAACCCGATATGAAAATCGCACGTCCAAGACAACACTACCTCGGACCATTAGAGCGAACTCCAAAAGCATAAACTCTAAGATTACATGTAAAAGTATTTTTACATGTAATCTCTCTGCTACTTCAATTTAATAATATACCCACCGTTAAATGGCAAGATATCGTAACGATAATGCCCATCCAGTAAAATAGCTATACGATAGAATCCTTCGTGATTGCCAAGTGTTGCAGAAACAAAAGGAGGTGTTGAAAGGTTAAGCGTTTTCGTTCCAAAAGAGCTCTCTTTTTTAAAATCAACAACAACTTTGTAAGGATCGGCAATTAAAAAATCGCGAATTTTACTCTCTTTTGTAAAAATTGAAATTTCGTTTCCATTGGGAAGCAAAGAGATAGTATCCGTAAATTGATACGAATGAGTATTTTCTGTTTGCTTCAGATTGATAGCAGGTTGTTCTTTCTTAACTTCTATATTTTTTTTCATCTCAGAGACAGGGCTCGGAGAGACTGCTACTGGTTTTGATATCACGTTGTTTTCTAATGTTTGATTGGAAAGCAATAAAGGATAATGCCAATCCACATTTTGATCAATAGCAACAATCTCTTCACTAATGGAGCCATCAAGATTTTGAAAGGTTACTGTAGCACTTTTTAAGATACGTGCACTGCTAGGAAGCTTTAGGGTTGTATTGACAAAATTTTCGCGTGTTTCAGGTATTTGAGTTGTTTTACCTACAACGGTAGGAGACATCGTTGTTTCAAAAGGATTTTCTCTCGCTTCTGCAATCATCATGAAAGATAGTATAAGCCAAAGAACCTTTTGCATTTGCTCCCCTTTATTACCGTTTGTCAGGATCTAATTGCCGCAATTCAAAATACTCTTTTTGCAGCACCGCATTCTCATCTTTAAGGTTTTTAATTTTTCCGGTTAAAGTATCTTTGTCGGCTTGAAGATTTAACAAGACATCAAGTGAGCTTTTACCAAATAAAACATCACCGATGTACAATCCAAAGCCAATCACAACAATAACTAATCCTATGATTTTAAGGTAAAAGAGAGCAGAACTTCCGCCCTCTTCTCCTTCTTCTTCAAATTCGTCTAAAACATCACTCATTTAGAAAAGAGTTGTTTCCCTATATATTCGCCAATAACGAGTTCATTGTCAATTTCAAGTAAGCGATTGTATTTTGCGGTTCTCTCGCCACGTGCAGTTGCACCTGTTTTGATTTCGCCAGTGTTAAGGGCAACGGCAAAATCAGCGATAAAAGCATCTTCGCTCTCACCACTTCTATGACTCATAACACATTTATAGTTATTGCGTTGTGCCAAACGAACGGTTTGCATTGTTTCAGTGACCGTACCAATTTGATTTGGCTTAATCAAAATAGCATTACCAATGCCTTTAGCAATACCTTCGCTAAGAATTTTAGTGTTGGTTACAAATAAATCATCACCAACCAACTGAATTTTTGAACCGAGTTTCTCAGTCAGAAGTTTCCAACCATCCCAATCATCTTCACTAAGTCCATCTTCAATAGAAACGATAGGGTATTTATTACAAAGATTTTCATAATAAGCAACCATCTCGGCACTACTAAGGACTCTGTCTTCAGATTCGAGTTTGTATCCACCTTCGCATACAAGTTCACTGCTTGCAATATCAAGAGCGATGGCGATATCAATTCCTGGTTTGTAGCCTGCATTTTCAATAGCTTGCATTACAACTTTAATCGGTTCTTCATTGTCTTTAAGATTTGGAGCAAAACCGCCTTCATCACCCAAAGCCGTGCTTTCACCCATAGAAGCAATCAATTTTTTAAGATGATGATACACTTCTGTCGCTGCACGCAATGCTTCTGGAAAATCTTCAAAATTAAGTGGCATAATCATATACTCTTGAAAATCCACACTATTATTTGCATGACTTCCGCCATTGATAATATTGAACATTGGGGTTGGAAGGGTCATCGCATTGCTGCCACCAAGGTAACGATACAATGGAACGCCAAGGCTTAAAGCAGATGCTCGTGCAACAGCCATAGAAACGCCAAGAACGGCATTTGCGCCTAGTCTTCCATAATTATCCGTGCCATCGAGTGTTTTCATCGCTTGGTCAATTGCCGCTTGATTAAACGGACTTAAACCAATGAGTTCATCTGAAATTTCAGTATTGACATTTTCACATGCTTTTAAAACGCCTTTGCCCATATAGCGTTTATCGGCATCTCTTAACTCTAATGCTTCACGTTTACCGGTACTTGCGCCACTTGGTACAATAGCACTTGCAACGGTTCCATCACTGAGTGTTACTTTAGCTCTAACAGTAGGATTTCCTCTGCTGTCTAAAACTTCATCTGCTGCAATGTCTTCAATATAAATCATTCATCGTCCTTTACATCATCGGCGCCGCATGCCATTACCATCACATTGCCGCCAATGGCTTGTTTTATTTTGTCTTCAATTTCCAAAGCCAATTCTTTGTTCTCTTTTAAAAATGCTTTAACGTTCTCTCGACCCTGCCCGAGTTTGGTTTCGTTATAACTAAACCATGCACCGCTTTTATCAATAATATCGAGTTTAACGCCATAATCGACCATTTCTCCCTCTTTAGAGATACCCTCGCCGAACATAATATCGAACTCGGCTTGACGAAATGGAGGCGCCACTTTATTTTTAATGACTTTTGCTTTTACTCTGTTACCAATCTGCTCTTCACCTTGCTTAAGTGTTGCAATTTTACGAACATCAATACGCACAGAAGCATAAAACTTTAGAGCATTTCCACCGGTTGTTGTTTCAGGTGAGCCATACCCCATCGTACCAATTTTCATACGGATTTGATTGATAAAAATGACTGTTGTATTCATTTTATGAACAACCGCTGTTAGTTTACGAAGTGCTTGACTCATCAGTCTTGCTTGAAGTCCTACGTGCGAATCGCCCATATCCCCTTCAATTTCACTTTTAGGCGTGAGTGCTGCAACCGAGTCAATAACGATAACATCTACCGCTCCGCTGCGTGCAAGTGTTTCAACGATATCCAAAGCTTGCTCACCAAAATCAGGTTGCGAAACCAGTAAGTTTTCAATATCAACACCTAAGTTGCCTGCATATTTAACATCCAAGGCATGCTCGGCATCCACAAATGCACATACGCTACCTTTGGCTTGTGCTTCAGCAATAATTTGAAGAGAAAGTGTCGTTTTACCCGAACTTTCTGGTCCATAAACTTCGATAATACGACCCTGAGGAATACCACCGATTCCAAGTGCTAAATCTAGCCCAATAGAACCTGTGCTAATCGAAGCGATAGGTTCAACGACCTTATCACCCAGTCTTACAAGTGCACCTTTTCCGAACGCTTTATCGATCTGTTTAATCGCCAGTTCTAATGCTTTTTTCTTATTTTCATCGATTTGCATGAATTACCCTTTTGCGTAATGTTATTATTGTATCATTTCGAGCTTGAAAAAGCCCTTTGGAGTGATTGTATAAAATTTTGTTTTCGTACTCTCAAAATATTTCAATATGGAATATGTTAAAATAAACCTAACACTTTTTTAAGGATATTTTTGAAGACAATTACCGTAGCGCATTCACCCGATGCCGATGATATTTTTATGTACTATGCCGTTAAATTTGGCTGGGTTAGTTTAGAAGATTTAAGCTTTGACAATATTGCTCTTGATATCGAAACACTCAACCAAGAAGCGCTTAAAAACACCTATGATATTACCGCTATTAGCTTTGCACTGTATCCAAAAATCCGCAATGACTATGCGCTTTTACGTACGGCTGTCAGCTTTGGCGAAGGGTATGGTCCCAAACTTGTCAAGAAAAAAGAGACCAAGCTCAAGCGCAATTTCAAAGTGGCACTCAGCGGTACCTACACGACCAATGCACTGTTATTTAAGATTGCCTATCCTGAGGCTCGTATCATCTATAAGAATTTTTTAGAAATCGAATCGGCTGTTTTGAGCGGTGAAGTTGATGCAGGGGTTTTGATTCATGAGAGTATTTTAAATTTTAGTGATGAACTGGTTGTCGAGAGGGAAGTCTGGGATATCTGGAAAAGTTTATCTCCCAAAGACCTTCCTTTACCGCTTGGAGGGATGGCATTACGTCGTTCTATGCCGATTTTACGAGCGATTGAATGCGAAGATGCATTGATAAAAGCTGTGGATGTTGCGCATACGCATCAAAATATCCTCTCTAAAATGCTTTTGGAGAGAAACTTAGTTCGCGTAGACCAAACCACACTTAAAACGTACCTTGGATTGTATGCCAATGAAAACTCTATTGAGATGAGTGACCTACAATATGAAGCGATAGATAAGCTCTTTGAGCTCGGATTTAAACATGGATTTTACGATCAACAAATTCGCGCAAAAGAGTTCTTAATTCCCAAAGAATACAAAGAATTACGAAATAGCTAAGAAAGGTATTTTATGGAAGCAAAACTCATCGGTCTTGGTGTTGAAACATTTAAAATTGCGCTTTATCTTTCTATGCCTATGCTCCTTGCTGGAATGATTGCGGGTCTTGCGATTAGCATCTTTCAAGCAACAACGCAAATCAATGAAATGACGCTCAGTTTTGTTCCTAAGATTTTAATCGTCATTGTCGTGGCTATTTTCACGATGCCATGGATGATGAATATGATGATTGAATTTACAACACGTATGATCGATCTTATTCCCACATTTGTATTTTAATGACAAAATCCATCAACTTTTCGACCTACTCAAGCATTAAAATAGGACCCAAAGTTGATGTTTTATTGCTGGATAATCTCACCTCCTTGCCCAAAGAGTATCAGCTCATTGGAGGGGCGAATAATCTTTTAGTGAGTCCTACGCCACCCCCTCTTGCTATGCTCGATAAACGTTTTGATTTTATAGCGATACACGATGATATTTTGCATATTGGAGGTGCAACGCCCAGTGGCAAAATACTCTCCTTTGCTAAAAAAAACAACCTCTCAGGCTTTGAGCTGATGCAAAAACTCCCAGGAACCCTTGGTGGAATGGTAGCGATGAATGCGGGACTCAAAGAGTGGGAAATTTTCAATCATCTCCTTGCAATTCGCACCGAAAAAGGATGGATACCCAAAGAGGCGATAGCGCACGGTTATCGTTTTGCGCATATCGATGGTATCGTTTATGAAGCAACCTTTACATGTAAAAGTGGTTTCGATGAAAATCTACTGGTCATGTTTAAAAAAATGAGAGACAATCAACCCAAAGAACCCAGTGCGGGAAGTTGTTTTAAAAACCCATCGGGAAACTATGCCGGCAAGCTCATCGAAGAGGTAGGCTTTAAAGGTAAACGCGTCGGCAATATGATGTTCAGCAATGTTCACGCCAACTTTTTGGTCAATCTTGGAGGAGGAACGTATGAGGAAGCCATAGAGCTTATTTCTTCGGTTAAAGAAGCCGTATTCAAGCATTGTGATATAAGGCTTGAAGAAGAGATTATTATCTTATAAGTTTTACCTACAAGAGATTACTAATGCAACAACCTATATTGTATATTTTTTCAGGACTTCCAGGTGTGGGTAAAACCACTATCGCAAAAGAATTTGCTCGCATCACACAAGCCACTTATCTTAGAATTGATACAATAGAGCAAGGCATACAAGATTTATGCCATTATAGAGTTCAAGGGGAAGGTTATCGACTAGCCTATCGTATTGCAGGAGATAATCTTGCGCTTGGGCAAAGCGTCATCGCAGATAGTTGCAATCCATGGAAAATGACTAGAGAGGAATGGGAATCCGTTGCCTTATCGCATAACACTTTATTTGTCAATATCGAAATAATGTGTTCAGATCAAGAAGAACATCGTTTTCGTATTGATACAAGAAAAACAGATATAGAAAATCTTCGCCTACCAACATGGCAAGATGTACTCAAACGAGAATATCACCCTTGGGAACAAGAGCATATTATCATTGACACCGCCCATAAATCCTTACACGATTCAAGCAGAGAGTTGGAAAACAAAATTAAAGTTTATTTTGAAAACTAGTAAAAAATATTTTTTGAAGAACTACGTACTTTCAGAGCTTCCAGCGCTGTAAACTTTCCTTTTTCATACATTTCAACACTGCATCTACCTATCATTGCCGCATTATCGGAACAAAATTCCATTTTTGCGGTGTGTAATTTTGCTTTTTTTGTGGCGCAAAAAGCTTCTAGATGTTTACGGAGGTATTGGTTGGCACTTGCACCTCCAACCACGCCAAAGTGCTCTACGTTTCGCTCTTTATACGCTTTTTTAACTTTTTGCATCAAATGCGCCACTGCTACACGCTGAAAGGAAGCACAGACATCGCAAAGGGTCTGCTCATCCAAATTTTCATGGGCTTCAATGCAAAGCCTGACTTGATTTTTCAAACCAGAATAGCTAAAGGCAAGTTTAGAAGAAGAGGTGCCTTGCAGAGGAATTGTAAAGTCAAATCGTTTTTCATCCCCTTTTTTAGCGTAGGCTTCAATAATGGGCCCTGCCGGATAAGGAAGTCCTAACATCTTGCCTACTTTATCAAAACTCTCTCCAAAACTGTCATCCATCGTCGTTGCAAGTAGTTGAATTTCATCTAAATTTTTTACATGTAAAAGCTGTGTGTGACCGCCAGATACCAACAAAACATCCATAGGAAACGTTGTTTCACCTTCAATAAAGAGTGAATAAATATGTCCTTTAAGATGATTGACACCGATAAGCGGAAGAGAGAGTGCCACACTGAGTGCTTTTGCCATGCTCACGCCTTCAACCAAACTCACGGAAAGTCCTGGTTCATTCGTTACAGCAATAGCTTTAAGCTCATGGAAATAAGGCTTGGTCTCTTCAAGAATTTTAGGCAAGGTTATGGCGTGAAGGCGAGCGGCTAATTCAGGAACGACACCGCCATATTGGGCGTGCTCACTATCTTGTGATATTTTTTTATGAAACAGAAGTTTTTTATCGTTTATGCGAGTAATAGCTATCGAGCTATCATCACAGCTACTCTCAATACTTAAAATCATTTAAACAATCTTTACGTGCCATGGCTCGTACCTGACACCATCTCCATTACCAAGGGTATAACGCATAGAGATGTAGGAGAGTTTTTGTAAACTCCAAAACTCCTCAGTACGCGCAAAATTCGCTGTAAAATTCTGATAACCCCACCCTTTTTTGCCGACATCAAAATCCCCAATCGTATGGTACGAATACGCAGGGGGTACCAAAGAGCGTGTCGCGATAGTAATGTTGCCTTTTTCACTCTGAATTTTTTCCAGATGAAGGCCTAGTTGTTTGACAACACTTCTGATTCCTGATGTTAAAATAACCGTTTTCCCAACATCTTTTATGATGCGATTAAAGGATTCTTGCGAATGCCCTTTATAGAGAAAATGCCCTGTACCAGAGATTTTAATCACTTCTTTTTCATTAATCGTGGTAGTGAGTTTATCGACTGTTTTTTTGCCATAAAATCCATAAATAACAGGATCGGTATAAAACACTTCTTCAATAAACGCAAGTTCTGCGGGTGTAAAAGCACCTATTTTAGAGTAATTTTTTGCGATTTTGAGGGTATCATCAAAGGAAATAAGATTAAAATTTGCGTAACCAACGGTATGTTCAACTTGATCGAGTTTTTTTAAAACGGAAGCAAAAACCTCTTTTTGATCTTCTCTTAACCATACATCGCTGTGCTTTAATTCATCTGCAAAAGCAGTGCTACCCAGTAATCCAGCTCCCAGTAATCCTAAAAATTCTCTACGTACCATTTTCGCCCTAAGTGGTCATTTTCATTATGATTATAGCATGTGCTTTTGATTTTTGAGCAATATTTCAGTCTCTGCAGCACTAATTGGCTTACTAAAGAGATACCCTTGCATCAACTCGCAACCACTGCTATAAATAAACTCTTTTTGCTCTTTGGTTTCAACGCCTTCTGCTAATACTTTAAGTCCCAGTCCGCGCCCTAGTTCTATAATCGTTCGCGCAATAGCTCTGTCTTCTTTGCTTTCTTCTAAATTTTGCACAAAGCTCTGGTCAATCTTGAGTTTTGTAATCGGTAGTTGTTTAAGATACGCCAAAGAAGAGTGTCCCGTTCCAAAATCATCAATAGAAATATCCACGCCCAACTCACGAAAACGCTTCAAAAGAGCAATGGATTTGGTGGTATCTTTCATAATAAAGCGCTCGACAATCTCCATTTCAATCCACTCTGGTCGGCAACCGCTCTCTTTAAGATTTTGAATCATAAAAGCAATTAGGCCTGCTGATTCTAACTGTTTTCCTGCGATATTAATAGCCACTTTCCCAGGATTAAGCCCCATGTCATACCAGACTTTAATTTGTCGCATGACCTCAGCAATAACCCAATTTCCAATTTCAACAATGAGCTCGCTCTCTTCGGCAATATGAATAAAATACCCAGGAACGGTTAAGCCTCTGGTCGGATGATTCCAGCGAATCAAAGCTTCAAAGCCAACAATATGTTCGGTTTGAAGGTTAATTTGAGGTTGGTAGTAAATCATAAATTCATTGTGAATCAGTGCTTTTTGTAAGCTTTTCTCAATTTCCAAATGTTCATTCGTTTCTTGGTTCATCTCTTGGTCAAAAAAGACATAACGATTGCGCCCTTTGGACTTGGCTTTGTACATTGCGATATCTGCGTTTTTAAGAAGTTTACTTGCGGTTTCTCCATCGTGTGGATAGACACTTACACCGATGCTCATCGTGATTTTAAAGCTCTCATTGCCCATGAGAAACGGCTCTTGAAAAGCATTGACCAGCTTCTTAATCGCAACAAAAATATCACTGACATCTTTGCAACCATCTAAAAGGACAATGAACTCATCACCGCTTAAGCGCGCCACGGTATCGGTTTCACGAATACTGTTTTTCATACGCAATGCAATCGTTTTTAAAAGCATATCGCCTGCATCATGTCCCAAGGAGTCATTAACACTTTTAAATTTATCGACATCGATAAACATGATGCCCAGCACCTTGTTATCACGACTGGCTTTTTTAATAGCTTGTGTCAGGCGGTCTTGCAATAAATTGCGATTAGGAAGACCTGTTAAAATATCATGTTCTACCTGGTGCATTAAAAGTTTTTTCTGTTTTTTATTCTCTTCTTCTAACTCTTTACGAATGGTAATATCCCGCACAGAACAGTGTTGAATAATACCTTTGTTCATATGAATTGTTGTCATAACAATACTAATCCAAAAGAGTTTACCCTCGCAATCACGCGCTTGCCATTCAAATTTATGGACACTGTTTTGCGAAGCAAGAGCATTCATCCACAGTGCTTTTTCATAAGAACTTTGTTCATCGGGTTGAAACTCAGGAGAAAGGTCCGCCAAAGAGACGTTAATAAGTTTTTGTTTGTCTTTGGCTTTAAACATTTTCATAATTGCCTCGTTACAATCGACAAAAACACCCTCTTTTAACAACCAAATACCATCGGCAGACTTTTGATACAGCGTTTCAAACACCAACTTTTGCTCACGTATTTGTTTATTACTCAGCAAAAGATGGTTTTCATAACGCGATAAAACAGAGCGAAGTTTTGTAGAGATAAAAAACATCACGCCCATCACCAAAAGCATGATGATGAGCGAAACGGCAAGCATATTAATGATGGTGGATTGCATTTTATTTTTAAGGAGTCGTTCTTGTTCAATCAGTGCATTATTCTCTTCCATCAAATAAGCACCCGTTCCTATGACCCATTTAAATTGAGGGATGGAGCGAATGAAAGAGATTTTGCGTCTGTCTTCGTCATGCGGATGAAACGAGGCTTCATAGGTCATGAAAAATCCTTCTTCATTGCGTTTACCGCCCTCAACAATATCACGAATAATGTACTGGTTATTGGTCACAACACCTAGGCGATTTTTACCCACCAAGCTTCTATCACCGTGAGCAATGGTGTTCCCATTGTAGTCGTAGGCAAAAATGTACCCATATTCACCGTACCGAGTGTTTAAAAGCAGTTTTTGCGTCTCTTTTTTAATGCGTTCTCGTATCTCCTCCTCATACCGCCCGCTTCCAACATAGATATTTAATGGCGCATACTTTTTGATATACCCTACTTTTGTACGGAAATGATTGTCTGATGGATTTTTCCAGTCCCATTCCAAGAAAAAGGCATCTTCCTTTTTTAAATGCTCAAGTGTATCTCGCACGAGATAGTGTCCATTGGCATCTTGCAAATTAAGTGCATTTTGACCTTCAAGAGCTTGATTTTCACCATGCATCACACAAGTACCATCCAAGCCAAAAATAATATAGTAACCACTTAAATCATTAAAAAACCGCGTGTTACGTAACTTGAGTTTAATTTTTTCTAGAATTTGCTCGCGAGGTAATTTTGAATTTTCTATGTCCGTATCTACAATCACGTTGTACGCGAGATTGACGATATTTTTAATCTCGTCTTTTGCCTCATTCATTACAAATTTTTCATTCACGTTGATATAATCAATCAGCTTATCAACACGCTCTTTTGCTTGTATTTTGGAACGTTTGACATATTCGATGCGGGCATGTTCAACGGCTTTTTGATATTCGGCTTGTTCGGTGGAGATGACAATAATGAGTGTAATTCCAAAGGTGAGTAAAATTGCAAATGCGGGTAAAAAAACAATCCATTTTGTGATATTTTGTTTTTTTAGGCTTAGCAATACTTTTACTCCGCAATGTATAAGGTTTAGATTAACTCTATAACTTTATCAAAATTTTCTAAAATTTTTCGCACTTTTTCTTGCCATAATTCCCGAAAAAGCTCTTTTTCTTTCTCATCAAGCGCTTTTGTAAACAACTTCGACATCAGTGGTTGCAAGGACGTATCGTAAGGAATTTTATTAGGATTATAAGCTATGTCTACATGCTGCTGTGTATCAACGCGTGTCATTCTTACATGTAAAGGAATTTCTTCTTGAAAAAAGAGTAAGCCCGAACGAACCAAATTTCCAGACAACCCTTTAAATCCGCCAACGCTAGCCGCACCGGTAATCAATGAAAAAACAGCAGCCACGACACCTGTTGTACCTTCATGTTGAGCTTCTTTGAACATGACTTGAATAGATCCTCTTTGCGGAATATCTTCCCCATACAAGGCTTTTAAACCTTCACGTACCATCAAATATGCGCCTGCAACCGTAGGACAACTGTGCCCTGCGTTTTTAACAATATCCACATAACTGTAGGTGACAATTCCATTTTCAAAGGCACCTAACGCTTCACTAAGAGGATCATACAATGTCATCGTCTCAACCGTATCGAAAAAATTAGGGTATTTCATTTTTACTCCTTTTAATAAGCAAGCATTCTAATCTATTTAAAAAAAAATTGCATTGATTTAAATTGTGTTACAATAAATTTAACGTCACTGAAGGAAAAGCATGCAAGCATTTTGGAATGAGAAATTTCAGACGCCACATTTGATTTATGGGGAGACTCCCAACAACTTTATTCTGGAAAATCTCGACTTTTTACTGCATGCTACCAACATTATGTGTCTAGGCGAAGGTGAAGGGCGCAATGCTATCTATCTTGCTGACCATGGATTAAATGTCGAAGCGCTTGATGCTTCCGATATAGCACTTGTTAAGCTGAGAAAACGCGCGAAAGAACATTATGTGTCTATCAAAGTACGACACACACTGCTTCAATACTGGGAACCAGAGCCACTGTACGATGCCGTGGTATGTACTTACTTACATTTACCCAAACATGATCAACATCTTTTATTTGAAAAAGCCATAGAAGCGCTGAATGTCGATGGCATTTTTATCGCCGAGCTTTTTAGTGAGAGTCAGATTCATTTTAGTAGTGGAGGCCCTAGGAATAGCGCTTTATTGTATGACATCAATGATATTTTAGACTGTGTGAAATTTCTTCCCTGTAAAATCATCAAGCTTGCGCAAGAGGTTGTTTTGCTCAATGAGGGTGACAAACATATAGGCAGAGGTAGCGTGATACGTATTATTTTAAAGAAACTTGCTTCTATTTAGCGCTAATAGTTCCATAATAGTGACTTCGATCAAGATTTTCCATCCAATGATACTCAGGATCATCGTTTAATTTCGTCCAATAAAGTTCCCCCGAATGGCGCCACGGATCAATCAAAATCCCTGTACTAAAAGGCGCACCTTTAGCAACGACGACAACGGTGTTATGCTCATCAAATTCACCTTTATTGGCAACCCCCCATCTCAAATCAAAACTCTGATAATGCAGCGCTTTTAAATGAGTAATCATATCTTCGCTCCATTGATAACACAGCCCTCTATCACGAAGTCCCGTATTAATCAATAAATTGTGAAATGTAGGCGGATAGACAAGACCATATCGCTTTGCCAACACATGCGGATACCATAATGCCTCATACGCAAAAAGACGCGCCTCTTGATAATCAACGCTTGGAGACAGTGCTGCTAAATCTGTCGTTAATTGTGTAAGTTTTGTAGGCTCTATTGCCAGATTTTCTTGTTTAACACTGCATCCTAAAAAGAAGAATGCTATAAAAAAAACGAAAAAGATATGTCTCATACGGTTGCTTTTAAAGTAAGTTTGACAATTTCACTCGGCGCCATAACGCGAACAGCAGGCCCCCAGTATCCAGCACCGTTGGTGACAAAAATCTGCGTGGTGTCATTATGTTTGTACAGCCCACTTAAATAGGGTTGGTCTAAAAGAACAAGCAATCCAAAGGGGAAAATCTGCCCACCATGCGTATGCCCTGATAAAATCAAATCAATCTTTTCACCCTTTATCTCCTGCACCATTTTTGGCTGATGTGCCAATAAAATCGTAGGTAATTCAGGTTTTACATGTAAAAGGGCACTCTGTAAATCAGGTGGCGCAAAATCAAAACGTTTGCCCATCATATCCATCACGCCTGCAAGATTAATCGTATCGTTAATTATCATCGAGCGGTTGGAGAGGATATTGATGCCTAAGTATTCCACGAACTCCATAATCTTATGAACCCCATAAAAATATTCATGATTTCCAGGGACAAAATAGACACCGAATCTGCTTTGAAGCTCTCTAAGTGCATCGAGTTTATTGCCAATAGCCTCCACAGGCATATCAACCAAATCGCCTGTAATAACGACAATATCGGCATCGAGTTTATTGACCTGTTGGACAATCGCATCGACAAAAGATTTTCCCAGAGTCTTTCCAATATGTAAATCACTGATTTGCACAATGCAAAGCTCTTCTTTTAAACCTTTAATCGCCACATCCAGCTCTTTAAGCCTTGGCGGTTTCATGCCATTGAAAAACCCTTTGGCCATATACGAAAGCGCTAAAAGCAACATAGTCACATCCAAAACCATTTTAACAAACATTCGTCTGGAAGCATTTTGCGGTATTTTTGAATAAGGAATGTGCATCAAATCGTACAGTATCGCCACGCAAAACAGCATAAAAGAGATACCAATCATGGCCGAAAAAAGCGCGTACAAAAAGGGGTCAAGATTGTCTAATCGCAACACTAAAAAATAAAAAACTTCGCATAACGTGATGAGAATCATCACCCATTTGATCTCTTTTGCAAACCTAAAAAGCAGGTCCAAGCGCTTTAAAAAGCGCCTGTAACTGTAAAAATTAATCAACGATAAGACGATGATTGCGGCAATTGCAAAAGAGAATCGAAACATGAAATGTCCTATTTCAGACTATTAAAATAGCGTTTGCTCTCACTTGAAATGACTTTAGAAAGCATTAAAAGAGCAATAAGGTTTGGAATTGCCATCATACCATTCATCAAGTCAGAGAAGTTCCATACAAATTCTAGTTTCATCATCGCGCCAACCATCACAACGGCAATAAATAAAACACGGTACAACCGGATGAAACGCTCACCAAAAATATACTCAAATGCTTTTTCGCCATAATAACTCCACCCTAAAATGGTTGAGTACGCAAAAAGCGCGGTTGAAAGAACAACCACAACAGAACCAAAAGAGCCAAGATAGAGCTCAAAACTCTGCATGGTAAGGCTACCTGGACTAACGCCTTGTTGCCAAAATGGAGCAATCAAAATAATGAGTGCCGTCATCGTACACACCACTAACGTATCAATAAACGTTTGTGTCATACTGACCAAGGCTTGACGGACAGGGTCACTTGTTTTTGCAGCCGCAGCAGCAATCGGTGCAGAACCCAAACCAGATTCATTTGAAAAGACACCCCGCGCGATACCATAACGCATCGCCGTTGCTATCGTCGCACCGGCAAATCCACCGCCCGCAGCAATGGGATTAAAAGCATGAGAAAAAATAAGTCCAAATGCAGCGCCAATTTTATCAACATTCATCGCTAAGATAATCAGTGCTACCGCAACATAAACCAAAATCATAAACGGAACTAAGAAAGAGGTAAAGCGACCAATCGATTTAATACCCCCTAAAATAACCACTGCCGTTAATGTCAAAAGAACAACACCGGTCACCCATGTTGGAACACCCATTTGTGAGTCCAAAATATTAGCAACGGCATTGGCTTGCGTCATATTCCCAATACCAAATGCGGCAAGTGCTGTAAAAATAGCAAAAGCCATACCAAGTTTTGGCATTTTAAGACCGTAGGTTAAGTAGTACATTGGTCCACCTTTAAAGCCATGGTGGTGACCTTGCTGGCGATATTTAACGGCTAAAACTGCTTCAGAATATTTTGTGGCCATACCGACAAGTCCTGTAACCCACATCCAAAAAACAGCACCAGGACCACCAAGGGTAATCGCAGTTGCAACGCCAACGATGTTACCAATACCCACCGTTGCGGCAAGCGCCGTCATGAGTGCAGCAAAGTGACTGATCTCACCTTCGCCATCGCTCTCTTTATGAAAAATTAGTTTGAGCGCATGAGGCAATGCCCAAAACTGCATGCCTTTTAAAATAATCGTCAAGTAAATACCCGTACCCACCAATAAAATGAGCATTGGTGCACCCCAAACGATACCCGAAAGTGTAGAAATAATATTCTCGATAAACTCCATTAAACCATCCTCCTTAGTAGCCATCAAAATGGCGCGTTTTTGGTAATACTAAATTTAGAAAAATTCCAACGATTGCACCCAGACCAATACCGCTAAATTTGGTACCGCCAAAATCAAATGTCATTCCGCCAATCGCAAATACTAAAATAATCGAAACAATGATCATATTGCGAGGGTCTGCCATATCGACATTACCCTTAATAATTGTCTCCATACCAATGGATGCGATAATGCCAAACAATAGCAATAAAATACCACCCATAACAGGCACAGGAATTGTTGAAAGTAGTCCGCCCAATTTGCCTACAAAGGCTAAAACAATAGCAAAAATAGCCGCCCATGTCATAATCGCGGGATTAAATGCTTTGGTAATAGTCACAGCGCCTGTCACTTCAGAATACGTTGTATTTGGTGGTCCGCCAAGCAATGAGGCCGCACTGGTGGCTAAACCATCGCCCAAGAGCGTAAACTTAAGTCCGGGGTTTTTAAGATAATCTTTTTTAGTGACATTACTAATTGCTAGAATATCCCCCACATGCTCTACTGCAGGAGCAATAGCAATGGGTAATATATAAAAAATAGCTTCCATATTAAATTCCGGGGTGATGAAAGCAGGAATTGCAAACCAAGGAGCTTGACTCACGGCGTCAAAATTAACAAGTCCGAGCAACAACGCTACTGTATAACCACCTGCAATACCACACATAATCGGAAGGAGCCGCAAAACGCCTTTTCCAAGGAGTGTCACAAGCATCGTCACGACCAGTGCTGCTAAAGAGACAACAATGGCTTCATGAAACGGAACCAATACTAAAGAGCCGTCTCCCGTTTTACCCATCGCCATATTCACCGCTACAGGAGAGAGAATGAGACCAATCGTCATAATAACAGGGCCTGTCACAACAGGTGGCAACAGCTTATGAATAAAATTACTTCCACGCAAATGAATCAATAAACTCAAAAACGCATAAAATAAACCTGCCGCAACCAAGCCACTCATCGTTCCTGCAATACCCCATGT
The DNA here is from genome assembly GCF_059415145.1 of Sulfurospirillum sp. E15m. Lineage (NCBI taxonomy): Bacteria > Pseudomonadati > Campylobacterota > Epsilonproteobacteria > Campylobacterales > Sulfurospirillaceae > Sulfurospirillum > Sulfurospirillum sp. E15m. The sequence continues at coordinate 30,342 of NZ_JCAHZS010000008.1, read as the reverse complement.
CTTAACGCCATAAATAATCGGCGCAATAAACGCAAATGACGATGCTAAAAAAACAGGAGGAACCGATTTACGAGTCACTAGCTGAAAAATTAACGTTCCAAGACCCGCTGTAAACAGCGCTACGTTGGGATTGAGCCCTGTGAGAATTGGCACCAAAACCAATGCTCCAAAAGCAACAAATAAAAATTGTAGCCCGACAATGCTATCTTTAAGTCTAAAGTTATAGTCCGTACGACTTAGCATTTACACCTCTCTTTGGTAATTTTCTATCGTATATTGTATGATAAACTGCGTGTTGATGGTATTGATTTGATGCGTTTATTTTAAGCAAAAGGCTCTAACTTCTTTATCAATTTCAAATACTTCATCCAAATTAGAAGGCGTAGCGTCTTCAAAATAGTAAAATGCTTTTTGTGTGAGCTTGGCTAATTCAATGATATTAATCTCATGGTTATAAAATTTAGTAATGCCTATTTCATTGGCCGCATTAATGACAACACCTCTGCGTGGATTTGCCAAAACCTCATCTTTAATTTCCCAAATAGGATAACGGTTTTTATCGATAGGTTGAAAAGAGAATGAACCGATGGCTGTTAAATCAAGGGGCGGTAAAATGGCTTCTTCCACACTACCCAAAAGTGCGAAAGAGATAGGAAGCTTCATATCGGCAGCAGCTAAATGTGCCGTTGTACTGCCATCTGTAAAATGAACGAACGCATGAATGAGCGATTTCGGTTCAATAATGGCATCTAAATTATCACAATTAAAAAGCCATTTTGCTTCCAATAATTCAAAGAGCTTATTGGTCATGGTTGCACTATCAATCGTAATTTTTGCACCCATGCTCCAATTAGGATGTTTCAGCGCATCACTAAAGCTCATTTGAGGTAAAAGTTCAAGAGGAGTATCGCGAAATGCCCCACCGCTTGCGGTGATACTCATCCCATGAACCGAGCGATTGTTTAAAAGATACCATAGTCCAAAATGTTCACTGTCAATGGGAGTAATTTTTGCAGTTTCTAAAAGATGTCCTGCGACGACTAAAGACTCTTTATTGGCTAACGCTAGTTTTTTTCCCAAACGCAGCGTTTCAATACTAGGAGCAAGTCCCGCAAAACCGACTAACGCATTAATCACCAAATGGCTTTGGCAACGCCCAAGAAGTTCTAACATACCCTCTTTACCGACAAAAACATGTTCATGTTTCACAAGAGGACGATCTTTAGCGTCACTGATAGCCACATATTTTGGATGATGCTCTGCTATTTGTTCATTTAAAAGGGCTATATTTTTTCCGGCAACTAAGGCTTCAATTTGTAAGTTAAAGCGTTTAGCAATGATAAGCGCATTAACGCCAATGGAGCCTGTTGAGCCAAGGAGTACCATGTTATGCTAATCCTCGTAGTAATATCACCATGACAACCACGCCAAAAAGATAACCATCTAAGCGATCCAACATTCCCCCATGTCCTGGAAATAAATTTCCGCTGTCTTTAAGCCCCGCTTCGCGTTTCAGATAACTCTCAAACAAATCACCAAACACCGATGCGATAGAGGTACAAAGCGCAATCAATGCTGAAAGCCACATCGGAATTAAAAAAGTGCCATACAATGCGCCAACAACGGTTGCAATTAAGATGCCTCCGACGACACCTTCAAGCGTTTTATTGGGTGAAGTGGGCGTGAAAGAGGTTTTGCCAATACTTTTACCAACAAAATAAGCGCCCGTATCGGTCAATGCAACAACAATCACGAGCCAAATCAACACACTCATACCAAAATCATGGTACAACGCATACAAAAAAAGCATGGAAATTGAGGGGTATAAGAAAGGCGCTAAAAGTTTGTAATTGACTGCTTTACGATACGCCATAATCGCTAAAGAGAGAATCAACGCCAGATAGACCAAATCATCGGGGTTGGGATAAATAAAAGCCGCTAACCACAAGACAATGGCATAAATATAAAATTTTGTATCACGGACTTCAAAAAGATTCATTGCTTCGTGAAAAGCGAACAAATACATAATGCCTAAAATAATCCATGTAATGAAAGGATTATCAAGGAAGGCAATAAAGGCAGCAAAAGCGATCATCAATAGACCCGTGACAACGCGCTCTTTGTTGGATTCATACAGTGTTTTAAAGTTCATGAAAACTCTTTTATAAAGATTAAGTTAAATTAAAAGAATAATAGCAAAGCAGTGGTGAAGCTAAGCTTTAATGTCTAAAAGACCTTGATGCAAAGGTTTTTCCTCATCCTCTTTTGCCTCATTTTCGTCGTTTTCATTGGCTTGTTTCATCTGTTCTTTTGTGGTACCACTCTCTTCATCATGTTTTTGACGTTCATGTTCATTCTCAGGGTCAATACGGTAACTCTCTTCCGCGGGACGCACTTCTTGCACTTCTTCATCTTTCTCATTTTGCAAAGCAGTCGCTAAGACACTTTGCATCTGGATACTGTTTTGATAATCGTTCTGTTTCGAGGCTTGCACATGCATCATTTGGTTCGAATAAATTATATTACCCACAGGACCTACTGCCATGATTTTCCTCCTTTACTCCTTGTTTCGTTTCAATGTCTGATACGTAAAAGCTTGGCTCTTTGAGCCAGAAAAAAATGGTTTGCTCACTCTTTATAAATTTTTAATGTTTGGTACTCTTCATAAGCAACATTCGCTCCATCAAAAGGCTTGACGTTTTTGCGTTTGGTATAATCGACCAAATAGCCGCCTTTTTGCGTCATACTAAAATCCACACACAATTTTGCGGCAAAAACCAAAATAGGCTCTGGCACATTCTGCTTTTCTGTACAGATAATCACATGCGAAGAAGGTAAATCTTTTACATGTAACCATATATCGTTCTTTTTTGCCTCTTGCAGTAGTGTAATGTTCCCCTTTTCATTTTTTCCTAACAAAATACGGTATCCCTCTAACAAAAATGTCTCATAACTTGTATCATCGCCTTTTTGTTTTTGCTTTTTCGTTTTAGGCGTTAAAATATGAATCTCTTCTAAATCATGCGCCGCTTCAATCACCGCTATCATACGCTCTAAAAAGAACTTTTTCTCTTCCAGATTTTCGCGTTGTCTGTGGACAGAAAATGCCTTTTGACGAAGCTTTTTTGATTTCTTAAACATTAAATTTGCCGCATGTTGCGGTGTGCTTGCCAAAGGAAGCTCAATGTGCACCTGCACGCCTTCAAAATCGTACACATCCACACAGTCTTGATACCCTTTAATCGTATGCAAATGAGCCAACACCAAAGTTGCTTCTTTATGCGTTTGCTCACTTTTTGCTAAAAGCTCCTCTTCGTTTTCAAGAAGATTCATCGTCTCATCAAGCTTGGCAATCTTTTTATTTAACAATGCTTTTTTTTGACTTTTAAGCTCAAAAAGTTTTACATGTAAACGTTTTTCATAGCCTGATTTTAAGTAAGCCTCAATACCTAAATCTGCAACAAAAGGCTTCTCTTTGAGCTCTTTAGGCGGTAATTTTTCAAGAACCTCACCTACTTTCACGCTGCGAAAGGAGACACTGGCGTCAATGTGGCGCAGTGCTTCTAAGACGACCTCATTTTCATCCACGATAATCGCATTGGTATTGCGCCCTGTAAATTCTAACTGCAGTGTCGTCCGAAGGGCTTTATAGCTTGAACTGGCTAACACGCTAATGCGCCAGATACGATTGTTCTCTTCAACCACCATGGATTCAATTTTTGCATTTGCAAAGCGCTTGTTTAACAAAACGTCAAAAGGCGCGTTATACCGTTTGGACTGTTTGAAATCTTCTTTCAAGAACATATACGAATCGTTACGCCCCAAATCAATAAACAAAGGCTCGCCCGATTCAAAAAGAATGCGAAGCACACTATCATCAACACGGTGAATAGATGAAATTTTTGTATAGCGTTTTAAATAATCATTGATAGCTATCAGCTCAGCGTGTTTCATAATGCCCTTTTTTGCATGGTTTTCATCAATCTAAAAATCTCTTGAGTACTGCGTTCAACCCAAAGCTTGGTACGCTCTTTTTGCATCGCCTCTTCAAGGGATAAAGGATGTTGGGCAATGGAAAAAAGCGCATCTACGCCAGGATGTTCTTCTAACTCATCTGCAATGCCACCGGCTAATGCAATCAACGGCACATCTGCTTTTTGCGTGCGCTTAGCGATACCGCAAATGACTTTTCCCATTAAAGATTGCCTATCAATGCGCCCTTCGCCTGTAATTACCATCGTGGCATCTTTTATAAGATGATTAAAGTTTAGTTGGTCCAAAACCAAATCAATCCCCGAATGCAGTGTCGCACCCAAAAACGCCATCAACCCTCCGCCCATTCCCCCTGCGGCACCTGAACCAGCAAGAATGGCAACGTTGTGATGGCAAAAAGCTTCAATCACGGTTGCAAACGATTTCATACCCGCATCCAAACGTTCAATCATCGCTTCATCTGCCCCTTTTTGTGCCGCATAAACATGCGCAGAGCCGTGGGTACCATACATGACATTATCCACATCACACGCAACTTTAAAGCTGCATTCGCGAAGCTCAGGTAGAACCTGCGTTGTATCCACGTGATGAATCTGTTCTAAAATAGCGCCTCCATACCCTAATTCCTTGTTGGAAGCGTCTAAAAAGCGAAAGCCAAGTGCTTGCAACATTCCTACAGCAGCGTCATTGGTGGCACTTCCTCCGATGCCGATAATAAAAGAGCGGATGCCTCTGTTAAGCGCATCTTTCACCAACTCACCCACCCCATAGGTTGTTGTTACAAGAGGATTTCGTTTCTCTTTTGGAACGAGAGGAAGTCCTGCTGCTTGGGCCATTTCAATGACACACGTTTTACCATCGCCTAATAAACCATAGGTTGCGCAAATAGGATTCATCAAAGGGTCATGCACATTACATGTAATCATACGCCCTTGCGTATTTGAGACCAATGCTTCGGTAAGACCTTCTCCGCCGTCTGAAATTTCACACGCATGAATGTGCGCTTCTGGGTACACAGATGTGATAGCTTTTGTCATCCACAACGAAAGTTCTTTCGAGGTTGCACACCCTTTAAAAGAGTCTATCGCTAATACTATTTTCATTTATATTTTTGCTCCAATGCTAAAAGATATTCTTTACGCCACACACCACTGCTGTATCCACCAATACTTCCATCTTTGGCAATCACACGGTGACACGGAATAATAATAGCGATTTTATTTTTGCCATTTGCGTTTGCAACAGCACGTGTGGCTTTAGGGTGTTTCAACAAAATAGCTTCTTGCGTATACGAGATAGTTTCACCATAAGGAATCGTTTTCAGAACATTCCAAACGCCTTGCTGAAACGAAGTCCCTTTAGGAGCTAAGGGAACGCTGAACTGCTTGAGTTTTCCTTCAAAATAAGCCCCAAGCTCTTGCTTTAGCAGTGTTAAATGTCTGTTTTCTTCATCAAAAATCTCACCATCTTTTTCAAAATCCAAAGAACAAATCCCTTGTTCATCTGCAACGGCTATCAATCGCCCGATGGGAGAATCAAACGTACATTGTGCCATATCAACTCCTTAAAAGTTTGTGCATGCATACACTGTTTTCCATCCCCACATACGGCGGATAGTTAGGGATAATGCGGTACCCCATCTTGGTGTAAAGGGCTATAGCTTCGGGTTGTGCTTTGCCTGTTTCCAAGCGAGCTTCACTAAAGCCAAGCGCTTGTGCCCACGCTTCTAGTTCCCGTAAAAGTTGTGAAGAAAAGCCTTGACGTCGAAATTCAGGGACAACAAACATGCGCTTCATTTCAACACATTGCGTGTCAATTTTTTTAAAACATCCACACGCAACGGCTTTATCATCTTCATACCCTAAAAGTGCTGTCGCAATAGGGTCAATTTTGTTGTGCTTATCGTACGTGGATTGTAAAGTACCGTAACGCGCATGCAATTCTTTATCTAACTGTGCTGTTAATTGACAAAAAAAAGGGTCAGCATTATCTGTTTTACATGTAACCATAAGAACGCCTCTAAAAGAATGATTTGCTCTTATTATACCCCATTTGCTCAGTTTTTGAGCACCCAAAAAGGACGGAAGCATGGTATGATTTTAACCAAGGAGTAACTTATGGCACATCTTTTTACGTATGGTTCATTAATGTTTGAACAGGTCTGGGACAAACTTGTCAAAGGAAATTATCTCTCTCAAAAAGCCACGCTCAATGGTTATACAAGACGCTCAGTCAAAGAGGACGAATACCCTGTCATTTTCCAAGGAGATGAACACGTGGAAGGGGTAGTTTACTACGATATCAGTGATGAAGACATGCAAACGCTTGATGCATTTGAGGGCGAATATTACGAGCGTAAAGAAGTAGAACTGGTGGTAAAAGGCTCGATAATTCAAGCGTGTGTGTATGTACTAAAAACCGACTATTTTCATATTATAGACCCTAAACCGTGGAGTGAGGGCGTTTTTGCAACACAAGGACTCCCGCGCTTTTTAGCCAACTATAAAGGTTTTATGTAAAGAGCTTTTTTTCACCTCTTTTGCGCTACAATAAAGAACTCTTCTAAAGATTAAAGGAGTTCTATGCTGCAACTAGAAGCGTTTGATTTTGCCAAATCGCTTGAACTGAGTGAGCTTGACTATTTACGTTCACACGCACGAAAAATTGCCCTTCCCAAAGAGACTGTTTTATTCTATCAAGAAGATATTTGCCAAGATATTTTGTTACTGGGCAAAGGGGAAGTTGAACTGTTTATGTACGGTGAAAACGATAAAAAAATTCCGCTATATGCCTTAAAAGAGGGCGAACAATGTGTGATTAACACTTCAAGCACGATTTCACAAACACCCGCTATTGGCACAGCGTACGCACTCAGTGACATTGAAGGCTGGCTCATTCCCCAAGATGTCGTTAAAACGCTCATGCACCGCTCTCCTGCGTATCTTAACTATGTTTTCTCACTCTTTACGATTAAACTTGATGCACTTGCAACCCTCATTCAAGATATCAAATTTAAAAAACTCGATAGTCGTATTTTAAGTTGGCTTAGAGCGCATAACACTCCTTATATTCAAGCAACTCATGAAGAAATCGCAGAGGCAATGGGCACATCTCGCGTCGTCATCAGTCGTGTATTAAAAGACTTAGAGAAACAAAATTTACTGAAACTCCATCGCAAAGAGATTGAAATTTTGTCATAGATTTGTAACGTATGTTACTGACAATTAAAGCTTTTTGTTTTATAATAGTCAAAATCAAAATGAGGAGTTTACACAATGAAATGTAACGTAGGAAAAACCGATAAAGCGATTCGTTTTATCGCAGGGATTGCTATTATTTTAGCAGGGGTTGCGTATCAAAGCTGGTTTGGAATTATCGGTGTTATCGTTCTAGGCACAGCATTGTTTCGCTTTTGCCCTGCGTATATTCCGTTTAAAATCGACACATCAAAAAATGATAGTGCAGGCGGATGCGGTTCAGGAGGATGTGGCTGCGGCCATTAATCCTTCCTTTAAGAGTTGCGCAAATGCAACTCTTAATTTTGCTTTTTCTTAAACCTTTTTTTGTTACAATACCCTAATTTACCACACAAGGTGTATTATTATGGGTCAAACAATCACTGAAAAAATTTTTAGCGAACACGTCGGTCATCCTGTTAAAGCAGGTGAAATCATAAAATGTAAAATCGACATGGTTATCGGTAACGATATTACAACCCCTATTTCTATCCGTGCCTTTGAAGAGAGTGGCGCAACAAAGCTCGCCAATCCTGATGGCTTTAGCATCGTCATGGATCACTACATTCCTGCCAAAGATATTGCCAGTGCCAATCAAGCCAAAATCAGCCGTGAATTTGCTTACAAACATGACCTCAAATACTATTTCGACGAAAAAGACATGGGTATTGAACACGCCCTCCTCCCTGAAAAAGGACTTGTTGGTCCTGGAGATGTCATCATCGGCGCAGACTCACACACGTGTACGCATGGAGCCTTAGGTGCGTTTTCAACCGGTATGGGTTCAACCGACCTTGCATTTGCGATGATTACAGGTGAAAACTGGTTTAAGGTGCCTGAGTCTATCAAAGTTGTCTTTAGCGGAAAGCCTAAAGCATACGTGTATGGTAAAGACCTCATCCTTGAAGTTATTCGTATTTTAGGGGTGGATGGAGCATTGTACCGTACACTCGAATTTACAGGCGACACTATCTCGTATTTGAGCATGGATGACCGTTTTTCTCTTTGTAACATGGCTATTGAAGCGGGTGCGAAAAGTGGTATTGTTGCGGTTGATGAGACAACCAAAGCCTTTTTAAGTGACAAACCATTAGTACGAGAACCCAAATTCTTCTATTCTGACGAAGATGCGACGTATGCTCAAGTCTTGCACATTGACGTCGCAAACCTTGAACCTGTCATCGCATACCCCTTTTTGCCCTCCAATGGCAAATCCATTTCAAAAGCGGTTGCGGATGATTTATCCATTGACCAAGTCTTTATTGGCAGTTGTACCAATGGTCGTTTGGAAGATTTACGCATTGCCGCTAAAATTCTAAAAGGAAGAAAAGTTGCACGTAAAACGCGTTTGATTATCACACCAGCGACTCAAAAAATTTCACTTCAAGCACAAAAAGAAGGATTGGTCGATATTTTCATTGAAGCAGGTGCGGTATTTAGTAATCCAACTTGTGGTGCATGTTTAGGTGGCTATATGGGCATTTTGGGTGAGGGTGAACGTTGTGTTTCGACCACCAACCGTAACTTTGTTGGACGCATGGGCGCTCGCACCAGTGAGATTTATCTTGCGAATTCTGCCGTAGCAGCAGCCAGTGCGGTTATGGGGAAAATCACCGATCCAAGATCATTGTAATGATTTTTGTCCCACTGCCTCTTGTGATTGTCGCGGGTGGAAAAAGTTCGCGCATGGGAAGCGATAAGGCATTGCTTCCTTTTGGCGACCAACCAACATTAACGCAGTATCAACTGCACCGTCTCAGCCCTTATTTTAAAAGCATTCATGTCAGCGCCAAAAATGCAGAAAAATTTGATTTTGAAGCATCATTTATTAATGACATTGCAGCATACGATGACCACTCTCCTTTAGTGGCATTGCTCTCTATACTAGACTATTTCAATACGCCTGTATGTGTTCTTAGCGTCGATACACCCTTTGTTACACCAACCGTTTTTGAGACACTCTATAGCCACCTCAATGACAACGTTGATGCTTTAGTAGCCACTTCAACGTCATCTTCCCATCAGCTTTGTGCTATTTATACACCGGCTATCAAGCCGATTATCGCCTCTTTACTCAAAAATAACGAGCATAAAATTCGCCTTGTTTTAGCACAAGCCCGCACACGTTTTATTGCTTTTGAAGACGACTCTCTCTTTAGTAATCTCAACCATCCCCACGAATATGAATCCGCGAAGGAGCGCCTATGAAAGACACTTTAACCCACATTCATTCACGCAACGCATTTGAGCAAAAACTTTTTACATGTAAAAGTCCCAAACTCTTTTTAGTGGACATCAAGCAGTTTAAACAGATCAATGTTGCCTTTGGTGATGAGGGAGGCGATTTTGTTTTATGCAACTTCGCTAAAACACTTGAAACATTTGCGCATGAAAATGAAATGGAGCTTTATCGCATCCAAGATGATAAATTCGCTCTCTTACTTGACACACCTTTTGAGCTCGCAAAAATGGAACGTTTTATCTTTGCATTGTGCGATGTCTTGAAAAAGCTTAGCTATACGTATCATGACCAAATTATTCCGATTGAAACCTATATTGGTATCAGTTTTGACCATTTTGAGCCTTTAGCAAAAGCGAGCCAAGCCCTTTTGGTCGCAAAAGCGGAAGATCAACCGTTTGTGACTTACTCTGAATTTGCGAACATGTTGATGGGTGAAAATGAAGAAGCCATTGAGAGCATGATGAAAAGTGCCATTGAAAACGAACAAATCGTTCTTCATGTTCAAGCGGTAGTTGATGCTGATAATAAACCTGCATATTTTGAAGGTCTTTTACGCCTTGCATACCATGAAACCGTTCAATCGCCTAGACTGTTTTTAAAAATCGCCAAAGAGCGCCAGTTCTATGACCAACTGTTTCAAGGAATTGTACTCAAAGCTTTAGAGCTTGCTACGAGTAAACAACAACATTTAGCTCTAAATATCTCCTCAGACGATTTGCTCAATGCGGACTATTTAGCGTTTTTGAAAAAACACCTTGACCCAAAATGGATGATACTGGAAATTCAATACGAAAATCATACGCCACTGGCTGCTTTTACGAAAGCATTAACCGAACTTAAAGCCTTAGGCATCACGCTGGCGCTTGATAATATTCGCAACACTGAGTTGCTGACAAGTTTGCCAACCCACGTGATTACCTATGTGAAAGTTCACGGTGATTTGATACGTAATTTTAAAATTGATATGGTTGCAGAACTTACATGTAAAGCTATCGTAGCACTTGCTCAACGACAAAACATTCAAACCATCGCCACACAGCTCAATTCAAAAGCAGCACTTGAGGTTGCGCATGACCTTGGATTTGATCTTTTCCAAGGCTATATTATTGAGCAACCCCATACATTAGAATAATAAAAACGTCTTAGTGATCTTCTCTATCCACGACAGGCTCAGTGATGTGTGTAAACTCTAAAATCGCTGTGCCTTTGTGGTCCTTAGAAAATGTCTCCGCATTTTTACGCGTAGCGAACGGGATAAATTCATGTCCCATAGGACCATACACATCGCTACCCACCACATAAAATGCTTTTTTACCATCAATCGCTTCTTGCGTGTAATAATCCGTCACTAAAATAGTTAAATCTGCATCGTTGTGTTTTGTGTAATTGCCCCATTTTGCTGGATTAAAATAAAATTTGAGCATATCTTTGGGTCCGTCAAACACATGGCTGACCATTTTGCCATTTTCCATATAGTTCATGCGTGCCGCCCATTTAGGGTATTTATAAACGAACATTCCACAAACGGGGCATTTTTCATCTTTTTCAACGTGAATAGTGGTTTTATGTTCATGTTCATGCGCTTCTACACGTAAAATTTCCCATAAATACAACGAGAGTGCTTGAAGCTGTTTTTCATCCAACTCACCGCACATTTTTTCTTTTTTCAAACTCACTTTAAGTTCATTGATTGCGCTAAAAGCATGCAGATCAATCTTCTCTTTTTGGCATTGAGCATTGTAAATCTTTTCACCCATAGGATACATGCCTTTTTGTTTCTTCGCAATAAAAGCATCCACATCCATTTTAAGTGATGCTTGCGCTTTGGCAAACGCATCTTTAAAGTTCATCATCTCTCCGCCATACTCTTTTTGGAATACTTCTGCATCTTTTTGGTTGGCAAAAGCAATTTTACTTGTCATACTCATGGTTCCCGGCACTTTTGAACCAACCACATAAAATGCCTCTTTGGCGTCAATGAGTTTTTCACTTTTAGCATCTGTTACGACGATTTTTTTCACATTCGCTTCAATGCTATTCCAATCCGCTGCTAAACAACGCATAGAACAGTACTGTTTTGCGGTACCATCTTTAAGATAAACCCCATGAGACGTTTTGTAAAATTGTTGTAAACTCATACCACATATGGGGCAATAGGCTTTGACATCTTCTTTCTGAATCAATTCTGGGCTAGAACTTGCTGCCTTAGAAAACTCTTCTGCGTGCAATCCAAGTGTTAAAACAAGGGCTGCAAGAAGTACGACTAGATTTTTTACCATCCTTAACTCCTTTTGTTTAATCCGCACAAGTCTAATCTTCAAGTGTTAAATATGTGTTAAATACTATCATTCATTTATGAGGCGATTGCGCTATAATAAATTAAAAAAAGAGGAGTTATTTATGGTTAGACACATTGTATTTTTTAAATTGCCCGACAATTCCGAAGCGAATAAAAACGCCGTAAAAGAGCGTATCATGAGTATGCAAGGAAAGCTTGATTTTGTGAAACACTTAGAAGTTGGTCTTAATTTTTCAACCGAAGAGAGAGCTTTTGATGTGGCTCTTATCAGTGATTTTGAGACCAAAGAAGACTTACAAATCTATGCAACGCATCCTATTCATGTGGAAGTTGTTAATTTTATCAAATCGCTCAATGCTGTCAGCAAGGTCGTTGATTACATCTACTAATAGACTATTTTCTCTTCCAACCAGCACATTGGGTGCTGGTTTTCGCTACGGTATGATTTTTACATGTAAAGCTTTCGCGACTATTTGGTTATAATTTCATTTTTAAACTTTCAAGGTAAACAACAATGCAAAAATTATTTTTTACAGTATGGGCGCTTATAATCCCTCTAGTGGGCTTGTGGGCTCAAGACATATCGACCTTAGAAGAAAAAGCGTCTCAAGGAGATGCGGTTTCTGCGTATGCGCTGGCAAAGCATTATGAAGCCAAAGGCGATAAAGAACGGGCTTTTATTTGGTACAAACAAGCAGCGAGTTCTAGTTTAGATGGAGAACCTTCTCATCAAGCATTAGAATCAACGATTGCCGAACAGTTACAAAAAGTTGAACGCACCGAAGCGGTGTACAGCTCCTTTTTAGATTCGTACAATGATGATGTTGAAACGCAAAATTCTGTAAAGCAGATGCTGACAAAAACATTTGATTTAGCGCCATACAAAATGAACTATCTTCTTCCTTATACGTACGATAACGTCACGCATGAGGGAAGGGAACATCAAGAGACCAAATTTCAACTCAGTATTCAAAAAGGATTGGTCGATAACTTTTTTGGACTCCATGAAACCTTTGTCGTCGCCTATACGCAAACATCATGGTGGCAAACAGCGGCTGACTCAGCACCGTTTCGCGAAACGAATTATCAGCCTGAACTTTTTGTGATTATGCCTCACTTTGAAAAAGACAGCTTTATTAAAGCCTATCAATTTGGTGTATTGCATGAGTCTAATGGTCAAGGCGGTGAGAAATCACGCTCTTGGAATCGAGTCTATGCAAAAGCCTATTTTCAAGCGGGAGGATGGGTGATTTCACCACGCGTGTGGTATCGTATTCCAGAAGATGCGGCAACCGATGATAATCCAAATATTGACGACTATTTAGGTTCAGCTGATTTGGAGCTCATTTATCCATGGAAAAAACAAACTTTTAAATTTTTAGTCAAGAACAACCTTCAACGGGATAATAACCGCGGCGCAGTACAATTTGACTGGACATTTCCATTGTGGGAAGACAATCTCTTTGGCTACATACAACTCTACAGTGGGTATGCAGAAAGTCTTATAGATTATGATAAACGAAGTGATAGAATCGGTATAGGATTTGCGCTTTCACGCTAAGTAAAAAAGACCCTTTTGTGCCCGTGGGTCTTCTTTACCGATAAACGTCTTAGTTGAACTCTCTTGGGGATCTTCTTGGGCGTTCTTCACGAGGTCTAGCTTCATTCACTTTCAGTGTTCTTCCGCCAATCTCTTTTTCATTCGTCGATTCGATTGCTACTTTTGCTTCTGCATCATTTGGCATCTCAACAAAACCGAAACCTTTTGATCTGCCAGTGTCTCTATCACTTATGATTCGTGCACTGGTTACTTCGCCATACGCAGAGAACATCTCTTTGAGTTGATCTCCCGTCATTTCATACTTTACATTACCTACGTAAATGTTCATCTTTACAATACTCCTCGTGTTTGAATCATTCACATTATCTTTCGCCCGTAACTACGTTAATTCAAGAGAACACTGAATGACTTTGTGAACTCATTGTAGCATATAAAACTCATTTCTATACCTTAGAATAGTGCTTTTTCAACAAAAGTGAGAAAAAATGACACACTCTTATCACGCGCTTGCTTAAGAGAAATGGTGCTATAATAGAATAAAAAAGAAGAGGTGCGGATGAAACTAACGCATTTAGATGAAAAAGATCGTCCAAAGATGGTCGATGTCAGTGAAAAAAGCGATACATTCCGTGTAGCTGTCGCTAGCGGAACGATTACCATGAGTCAGCAAGCTTTTGATATGATTATCTCTCAACAAACCAAAAAAGGCCCTGTACTTCAAACTGCTGTTATTGCAGCGATTATGGGAACAAAAAAGACAAGCGACCTTATCCCTATGTGTCATCCTTTGATGCTAACATCTGTTAATTGCGATGTTGAAGAGCTTCCTGAACTTCCAGGCTTTAGATTGAGAGTCACCGCAAAGCTTCGAGGGCAAACAGGCGTAGAGATGGAAGCATTGATGGGCGTTAGTATAGGTCTTTTAACCATTTATGATATGTCCAAAGCTATTGATAAATCCATGGTGATTAGCGATGTTTGTTTAGAATCTAAAAGTGGAGGTAAAAGTGGAGAATACACCCGAACTCGAGCTTGATTATCCCTGCCATTGGGAATACAAACTGGTCATGAGCAGTGAGCATGATCTCTCTTTTCTCAAAGAAGAGATTTTGTGCGAACGGATTCATACTATCAGTAAATCACAGGAGAGTAAAAAAGGGAATTATACAAGTTATACGCTCAGTGTACTTGTGCATAATGCTGATGACCGCAAGATGCTTTATCACACCCTTAAAGCCCACAAACACATAAAATTTGTACTATAAAAGAGAGGTTTGCATGGAATCAACATATACTATTTTTTTAGCCACACTAAAAGAGAACAAAGAAAATCCTCAACTGCACAAACTCATCTCCGAGCTTTGTTTTGAACTTTCACGTAAAAAGTTACAACGTCTTAAAGACAGTTCTAACATCTATAATCGCATTGGAGAGCTGTTCGAGCTTTATTGTAAAGCATTGCATGATGAAGGATTAAAATCTTCCAAATCAATCAATTGTGTGATAGATGGGCTCCTAAAAGCAGTCAGCCATGACAAAGAAGCATTTTTGTACAAAACGATTTATGAAAAAGAGCAACTTGAAAAAAGTATTTTCACACAAAAACAGCAGATTAAAAGTACCCTCACACATGCCTATGATGTTTTAGAACATCATATTGAGCGTATGCAAGACGAGACAAAACAAAATGCAATCACAGCACTCCATGATGCAAAGCTACGTGGGATTGAGATGCTAGGCATTTTAAAAGAGACCACTACCGAAGCGCTTCTTACAACACTTGAAAAAGGAAGTGATATCGTCGATACGATTCACGAAATTACGAAGAATCTTGCTTTTCATACGATTGCAGAAGGTGAACTGAACAAGCAGCGCATCATTGATATTTCGCATACGATTATTGCCGCAAGCGTTGATATTGCCGATGAAGATTTGGGGCACGCAAAGGATATTTTGGAAGGCTCTATTAACGGTGTTAGAGAAGGTATTGCTAAAGCGATTGATAAATTTAAAAACGATCTCAAATACGCGCCAACAGATGAATTAGAAGGGCTTTTAGAAACAGACCTTTCACAATTGCGTAAAGAACTTCTCAAAATTGACGAGCAATTCATTCAACTCCTTGATGCATTAGCAACACAAAGCGAAGGCATCTCATGTGGTCTACTTAAAGAGATGACCAAAGAGATGAACAGTTCAACAGCCAAAATCAAACGTGCCGCCAACGAAGCAAAAGAGGTTATTGGAGAACGTATTGAACAACTTAAAGCCGATGCTTTGGTGCTAGAAAAGAATTTCAAAGATAAGGCAGAAAAGAAATTAGAATCTCTTAAAAAAGATGTTAATGAACTTGAGAAGAAAGCTTCTTCCAAAGTAGAATCGCTGAAGCAATTTGAATTTGAAAACGAAAAAGCAAAACAGATGGCAAAAGAGGCTAAGAAACTAGGATTTCGCGCATGGGAAGTTGCTAAGAACATGGTTGATGGCGCGGTTAAGGGTGCAAAAGAAGCTATGAAAAAAGACGATAAGTAGTCTCTTTCTTTTTACATGTAAACACGTGTGGCTATACGATGTAGCCACACCTTCACTCTTTTTCTCACATAAAACTTTAAAAAAATAATTTTCAAATGACTCTATGCTACAATAGTACATTATCAATACAAAGGTAAGGCATGCGTGTAAAATACCGCCATAGTACTTTTATTTTTTTAGTTATCGGTATTTTTTTCACAGGCGTTATCTATCTTGAATGGCAGAAAAGCATCCATGACTACCATGCTCATACGATTGAAGATTTTCAATTTCGCTACGAAGATAAATTAAATACATATGCAAAGCTCGGGGAAATCTCATCACACATGATTGAGATGCATATGCCTGCTATACTTCAACAACATCTCACAAAGCAACCACCGCAGGACTTCTTAGCGATTCAAACGCTTTTACGCAAAGAAGATATGACCAACATTCAAATCTATTCGCTACAAGGTGACTTACTACTGAATTCACAAGCTGTACCCACGAGCGACCATACTTTATTGGGCTATAACACGCTCTTACAAAATGCGATGCAAACAAAAGAAGCAGCTTTTGGTCTTTTATTTACATCCACTTTTCAAGGCTTTCGCTATGTCGGTGTCTTAAACCCCAATCATCAACATGTGGGATATGCCCAAATTTCAATTCCTATGGAGCATATTGTTGCATATTTGGATGAAAGCATGCACAGTACCTCTTACTTTATATATCAAAAAGCGTTTTTAGAACGTGGTGAACAAAATCAGGAGTGGACAAAGCAATTTACGCCACTAGATGCCCAAGGAGAGTACTATCTGAGAAAAACCTTTTCACATGCGGCGATTCCAAATGCGTTAAAAATACTTTCTCATCAATTGGTGCATCGCGTTATCACTTCGGAAGGGATTGCTTTATCATTTTTCACAACACCGTTTGATGCACACATTGCTGTTATTTTACCTGTGTATAACTACAATCAAGAAGTTGTAGGCTTATTGGTCTCTATCCAAAATGATTCTAAGTATATTCTGATTACATTCTTCCAAATACTGAAAATCGCTGTTTTATGGTTTGTTTTGGGACTATTGTATTATTTTTACCGTAATAACCAGCGCACAGAATCGTTATTGGAGCAATACAAAGAAGCGGTTGATATCTCAGCTCTCGTTTCAAAAACCAATACGGCAGGTCGTATCACCTATGTCAATGAGCCTTTTGTCAAACTTTCAGGCTACTCTGCTCAAGAGCTTTTAGGGCATAATCATCGCATTATTCGTGCACCAGAAATGCCTCATCATGTTTTTAAAGAGATGTGGAGCACCATCAAAAGCGGTAATGTTTGGAAGGGAAAAATTACCAATAAAAAGAAAAATGGTGAACGCTATACGGTTAATGGGACGATTATTCCCATCATCAACGAACGTGGAGAAATTTTGGAATACATCGCGATTCGCTACGACATTACAGAATTAGAAGCGTATCGTGAAATTTTAGAGACTAAACTCAGCGATACTGATTACAACCTGCAAGTCCATCTTGATATGATTCGTCAATACCAAAATGCCATTGAACATGCCTCTTCTTTTTGCAGATTTGATGCAAAAGGAACCATTTTATATGTCAATGAAACCATGTGTTCGGTTGCCAAACTCGATGCCAATGATATGCTAGGGCATTCGGTCATTGCATTAGGATTACTGTCTGCACGTACTTTTTCAGAAATTTTTTCGGCTATTTCCAAAGGGGAAACATGGAATGGCATCATCGAGTGCCATCACCATGCACACATTGCCTGTTTTTTAGATGCCACATTTTCGCCTATTTTTGAGAGAGGCGAACTCAAAGAGATTATGTGTATTAGCCATGATGTTACGCCATTGTACAAACTCTATCAAGAAATTGAAGATACGCAAAAAGAGGTTGTCTTCACGATGGGTGCGATTGGTGAATCTCGCTCCCAAGAGACAGGAAATCATGTCAAAAGGGTCGCTGAATATTCTAAATTGCTCGCCACGCTCGTCGGGTTGAAAAAAGAGGAAGCAGAGCTCATCCGTCAAGCTTCTCCAATGCATGATATTGGAAAAGTCGGTATTCCAGATGCCATTTTAAATAAACCGGGTAAACTTGACCCTGATGAATGGACAATTATGCAAACGCACGCCCAGTTGGGTTATGAAATGCTCAAACACTCTTCTCGTTCTATTCTTAAAGCTGCGGCCATTGTTGCGCACGAACATCATGAAAAATGGAATGGGAAAGGTTACCCAAGAGGCTTAAAAGAACAAGAGATTCATATTTACGGACGTATTACTGCCATTGCCGATGTTTTCGATGCTTTAGGTTCGGATCGATGTTATAAAAAAGGGTGGGAGTTAGAGCGTATTTTGGATTATTTTAAAGCAGAGCGTGAAGTCTCTTTTGATCCCACATTGGTCGATCTTCTTCTTCATCATATCGACCAATTTTTGGAAATCAGAGAGCATTTCAAAGATAACTTTTAAGCCAGTATTCCCATTAAAATCAAGGCTTAGGCGTCGAAAAAATAACATTTAAAATTTCGTCATTACTTTTATTGTTGGCTTGAGCAATTTCACTCACAGATTGTTTCGAAGAGGCGATAATATGACTTTTTTCACTCAAATTTTTTAGGATAAGTTCGCTATCCATATCTAAAAACGTTGCCACTTTTTCAATCGGACTGTTCATCATCGCACCAAAAATTTGTCCTTTGGGGTTCACTCCTTTTTCATGAGAGCTAAACATTGGGACAATCACAAAAAGGGCTACAACCAAAATACCAACACCGATGGATAGCATGGTCGAAGATTTTTTAAAGTAAGAGAGAAATCCACTCCAATTTTTCATTAAATGAAGCAGAGAAATTAGTACAAAAACAAGTCCAAGCCAAATATGTAACGCTTCTGTTGAGAGGATGCGGATTTTGAAAAACATCATAATGCCCGTAATAGCAACAACAGCAAATATCGTTGTCAATAAGGCACTTAAAATATTGCGAGGTATAACATTCATTAATAAAACTCCTTTAATTCGTAATGGAATTATAAAGGAGTTTTGTTAATCATTTGTGAATTATTCGAGCCCTGAAGAGTGCATAAACATCACTTTATCGGTAATAAATTTGATTTTAATGTAGCGTTTTTCATCGCCCCATGTACAATCGCTCATGCCCGCCAATGCCTCACATTGCGTTGCTTTACCTAAGATATCTACGACAGCAGAATACGACATTCCTATCTGCAATTTGTCATATTTTTCTTTGCTTAAATTTGAACACCCAGTTAGTAAAAAGAAGAGTGATGCCATGATAATCCATCGCATGAAAACTCCTTGAGTGAATTTTTTATAGAGTAGCATATTTTTACTGTTTAGTGGCTTTGTGACGCCAATAAAAACATCTCAGCATGCTCTTTTTCGAAACAGCCACAACGTTCACATATCATCTCACCGCCTTTGTAAGAGAACGCACATTTACACGTCTGACATACGCGTAAATCATGCGCGATAAGCACTTCTGCTTTATCATAAGCAAAATCAACGATATCATACGACCTTTCAACACTGCTTATAGCCTCTTTGTGACAGATATCTTCACAAATGCCGCACCCAATGCATTTTCCCATTTGAAAGAGAATTTTTGTCTGGTCTTGATGATAACTTAACGCATTGGTCGGACAAAATTGGACACACTCTTTACAGTTATCACATGCCTTGGAAATACGTTTTACGTGAATAAATGAGAAGGCCTCCGGCACGATTTTGGTTGCATCTAGCTTTTGTTTAAGGGTTTGTTTTAAAGAAAAAAGCGGTGTTATTGGCGCAGTATAATCTTGGGCTTTAGGTTTTAAGAGACGTTCAAAAAATAGGCGGCGATTGGGAATTGCTAGATCCTGTTTGATAGTACGAATACGCTGTGGTAAACCGAGCGCTTGAACAAAACGATTGGCTTCATCCAGTCGTTTTGTGATCGCACGTTGTACACTATCTTCATGATTATGCGCACACGTAGCACACTCAAAAAGATTACATGTAAAACCGTTGGAAGCAGCCAACAGCAAAGCGCTCCACTCGTCCACGCTCAAGGCTCCAAGGCAAGGCAAATGCTCTTTACATGTAAAAACGCTCTCACCCTCTTTTGATAAAAGATGCTTTGTCGTTTCCACGGAGAACCCATACAAGAAAAGCGCCTTGCTAGGACAACTCCCCATACATGCGCCACATCCCACACACAACGATGTCAGTCGTAATTTGCCTTGTTCAAATACAAATGCGTGATGCGCACAGACATCTTGGCACAACGTGCATTCGTTCATAGCATAGTCATTGCGTAAGCACGCTAATCTATCCAATACAAAAGCACCCACACGGTCAAGATACAATGTTCTATCTAGCATAATTCCTCATAATCAGCCACTAAAAATTGAGCACCTAACTGACACAACCCTTTATAAAAGGGAGTCTGCGCCATTTCCGCCATACTTAAAAGATAGCTAGGAGCCCACTGCAAAAGATGCTTTTCTAAAAAGGCACGCTCTGATGCCGTTTCATCTTTTAAAATCAAATTTTGCATAAAAGCGCATTCAAAACTCAAATGATCAGGGGCTTGTAATTCAGACTTGGTAAGGTTTAGTTCATAGCCATGCTCAAAATAAAACTGCATAACCGGGTTTTGAAGCCCAACCAACACCTCATCTCTATCATCCAATACAGTTGATTCTATCGGCAAAGCACGCATGAGAAACAGCGAACTAAAATCCACATTGAGCGCTTCATCCAATTCCTCTAAAGGAGTGGTTTGAAACCACCCCTTTTGCTCCTCCATGACCAATTCGAGCAACGCATCATCACGCTGAAGTTCTAAAATGAGCTTTTTATCTAAAATATTACGAAACATTCTTGATAAAAAAGCATACATTTTAGCTCTCATCATTTTATCCACTACAAACATCCTTTAAAGAAACTCTTCTGCGCAGGCGGCGGCGCTTTAAAACTTGTAGCGACGATGGTATCGCCTTTGATATCACCGATAATCGTCACATCATTGCGGTTCATTGGCTCGTCCAATTGATAGCGAGGAATCGCATGATAATCGATATGGTACATTTTTTGTTCATTGTGAACAAACAAAACCAATTCATCATTCATTTTATCACCAAAATTCCAACTCTTATAGCAATCTCCACTACCGCACACCAAGCTCTCAAGCCTACAATCGGAAAAATAACCGTTTTCGGCGCACCATTTACTGGTCAAAAAGCCTTTTTTCTCTTCCGCATAGGCACTTAAAAACACGACGCATAATAGAAGTATCACCTTTTTCATTTTTCAACCTCCACTTTGAGGGTTTCAAGATACGCAACAATGTCATTAACACTCTTTTCATCTAAGTGCTCAAACGGCGGCATCGTCGAAGTACGCACTCCTTTATCGTTGCTTGTGTACCATAAAAAGTTTTTATGTGCATTGGCATTGTAGCCCGGAACAACCACCGCACTTGGATACAAGATGGATTCCTTGATATAACTAGCATTGCCGTAACCACCGATATTAGAGAGATTGGGCGCCATAAAATTAGGCGCGTTTTTCACTGTTTTGTATTGATGGCACGTTGCACAATTTTCCATGACAATCTTTTCACCATTTTTTGCATCGCCTTTGATCTCCTCTAAAAGAGCTAACGCTTTATGGGAACCATCGACATTGACACCAATCCACGCACTTAAACGCTTCACGCCATCACGATTTTTGGCATCACCGTCCCAAAGAGCAAATGCCATTGGAAACGTTTTTTCAAGATTTAAATGCTCGCTTTTAAGCGGTCTTACGAACAATGCTATCCATATACCTTTGGCATAGCGCATTTCCATAACGCTTGGCTCGGAGTTGTCTTTAAGCTCCGTCATAGAGCGAAAACCTTCCGAAATAAAGGTGCGTTGGTAGTCGTGATTTGCCTCTTTAGCAACATCTGCTTTATAAGCTTTTGCATCTTTTTCAAATACATTTTGGTTGGAAGCCACCATTTGATGATAGATATCTCCACAATTATTGGCTTCAAAGACAGGGCCCGTTGCTTTTTGCAAATGTACAATCACAGGACGTCCCTCACTTCCCATACCGATATAAGGAAGTACGTCAGCTACCATAGGAAACTGCACAGCAAATCCATCTCCATACGCTGTCGAGCTCAATCCCTCTTGAATACTTTTGGTTGCATCCCTCCATTGAAGTAAAAATGCAATTTTTGTGTCGTTTTTCAGCACTTTTACATGTAAAATTTTTGCCTTATTTTCTGCGTTTGCATGAAGGGCATCGGCATCATTCATACTGAGTGTCGTTTGAGGATACACCATCACCTCTTGTGCTTTTGCTTTGTTCCATAAAGCAGAAGAAAAGCCCAATTTTGTAAAATCATCTTTTACATGTAAAACATCTAAGCTGTTCGCCATTAAGGCTGTTGCACCTAAAAACAACACTACGTTGAGTAGAAAAAAGCCTTTTTTCATGAGTGCACTTCCTTGGTAAAAAATGTCATTTTAGAGGTATATTTACCACTGCTGTAACGATGATCGACAGGCTTGATAGCTGGTAGACCTTTTTCTTGCGCCACTTTGGCGTAGTAATTGCTATCGAGTCTAAACATATCTTCGTGTTTATATGCAATGAGTAAATCCATGAGCTCACTCACACCTGTTTCTTTGCGCTTTTGCATCTCTGCTTTTAACGTTTTAGCTGCCGCATGCACTTCTTTTCCAAAAAGTTTTTCCAAAGCTTCAGGGGGGATACGCGTACTTCCCTCAATGATTTTTCCATTGGCATCAAACTTTGGCGGCGCTTCGGTTGGCGGTACGTAGTAAACGTTCGCTTCAGTACCGTAATCGGGACGCAAAGGCAATGCCACTTTGTACTTTTTCACCAGTTTGTAAACTTGCCCCTCTTCATCGTCCAAAAAGCCCACAAAACGAATACGTCCGACGCACTGCTGTGCACAAGCAGGGGGTAAACCTTTTTCGATTCTTGGAAAGCACAAGATACACTTTTCGCTTTTAGAAATACGCGGATTAAAGTAAATCTTTTTATACGGACACCCCGCAATACAGTAACGATACCCCTGACATCGGTCCAAATCCACCAACACCACGCCGTCTTGGTCACGTTTGAAAATCGCGTCTCTCGGACACGCACTTAAACATCCAGGATTCGAGCAGTGGTTACAAATGCGTGGAATGTAGAAGAAATAGTTATCGTTTGGAAAATCCCCTGCGCCTTCATCCTCATCCCAGTTAGGTCCCCATTTGGGGTCAGTATTGGGATGAAACGGCTTTCCGAGTGCGAGTTCGTCGTGGTTATAATCCCACGGAACGCCGTACTCGCTTTGGATGCTTGGAACAACGCCTTCTTTTAAATCACCGGCTTCATCAAAGCCACCACCCAGTTCTTGCCATTTTTTGGGATACCCCTCACCCGGATAGGTCTCAACGTTGTTCCAGTACATGTACTCTCTGCCGTTTCGGTTCGTCCATTGTGTTTTACATGAAACGGTACATGTCTGACACCCAATACATTTATTTAAATCCATAACCATAGCTAATTGACGTTGTGACATGCCCTACCCCCTTGCCTTTTCAAAATTCACCGCACCATCGTACGCATATTGATTGCCGTCCCAAAGACCGCCAAATTTGAGATGCCCCCAACCGTCTGCCATCTCCAAAAGGTTGAGTGCCGTTGGAACGACTTCGTTATGCCCTTTTTTGTGTTTATACATGTAAGGCTCCCACCCGTGCTCCAACACCAATCCATCGGGCGGACAAGAGGAGCTAAGTTTGGCCATCGCATAAAACTCGCCAAGCGTATTGAAAATGCGAATGGAATCGCCGTCTAGAATCCCTTTTAGTTTGGCAACTTCGCGATTGACTTGCGCGGCAGGAACACCTCGTTGTAAACGCAAGAGTGTACGGCTTGTTTTATAATTGGAGTGGATACTCCATCTCGCATGCGGTGTCATTAAGACAAACGGATGCGCTTTGGTATCAGGGCGAATGCCCTGCATGCCCGTATTGGTTTGAGCGCCCATCTTGATGTACATGTCATGATCAACGTAAAATGTTTGACGACCACTAAGTGTTTCAAAGCGTTGGAATTTAAAAAGATGGTCTTCGTTGGAATTAAACGGACGGTCTGCATACAAAGGAGAGCTTTTCGCCGCTTTTTCATTGAGCTGCAAAAATCCGCCCGTTTTGTACATCTTCTCAATCGTCCACGGCTCGTACTGCACGCAGTTTTTCAGCGCCGCTTCTACGGCTTGTTTATCCGTGCCCAAAATCGGCTCCATTTCAGACCTACTATCTTCGTCCATATTCGTAAACTCTTGATGGACGATAGTGAGGTCATGATAGCCCTCTTTGGCATAGCGTTTATCGTCTGTAACTTTCGCTTTTTCTTTGTTTTCTGGTTTATTAGCAATCTCTTCTAACTTTTTAGCTATAAGGGTAAACATGCTCCACTCATCCATCGACTCACCTACGGGTCGAAGATTTTTTGCAGGTTGTGCGAGGTTTGTGAAGCGATGGTATCCCGGGCTTGAGCGAATATCCCACACTTCATAATGGCTTTTTGCAGGAAGCAATAAGTCCGCATACACAGCCGCTTCACTCATGCGCGTATCCACATAAGCAAAATAGTTTGTTTTTTTCAAGAACGCCTCTTTGTAAGCGTTGCCTTTGTTTCGTCTGAATTTTGAATCGGCAACAACCAATGCCACTTCGGGTGTCCAGTGCGGCTTCACTCCTTTTTCTTTGCCGTCTTTACCTTTTTCAAGGAGCATAGAAACAACCTTCATATACTCCTCTTTCCCCATTCCATTTTGAGCACGCCTTACGTCAGCATCATTAAAGTATTGCTCAAACGTTTTCATCCCATCGCCCAAAATGAATTCACCCACGAAGCCTGAACCAAAACGCGCGGTGTATTTACCTGAAAAGCCACTCAGTGCCTCAAGGCCGCTCAGTTGGAACTCGTTTTCGGTATTAAGCCCGCCATACGGTCCCATCCGTCCCGTTAAGCCGCAGATAGATGCAATATTCCATATGGACATCATGCCATTGAAATATTTGTTCAAGCTAAAGCCTGTTGTAATTTCTACAACTTTTGGAAGAGCAATATCACGTGCGAGTTGGCGAACAGTGTCTGGGTGAACACCCGTATCTTTTTGCGTTGCTTCTGGACTAAAACGAGCCGTTGAGCGTTTTAGCATCTCAAACACCGTTGTAACCTCAACTTTTTTGCCATCATGTAGCGTCACTTCAAATGTTCCCTCTAGCATTGGCTCAATATCAAATTCGGCTAAACGCAACGTTTTTATATCGCTACCTTCGGTACCTGGCATCAAAATAGGCTGATTGGTTTTGGCATTCCACGTGTAAAACTGTTCTTCAAATTTTTCGTGCTCTTTTTCATCTTTGGCATGTTCCAAATCCGATCTGCGTAATAGTTTCTTGTTGTCAGCTCTTACTAAAAATGGCAAGTCGGTATACGTTTTCATAAATGCAGGACGATACATTTTTGCATTTAAAATCTCAAAAATAACGCTCATCGCAAGGATGTTGTCACTTCCTGCTTTAATCGGTATCCAAAGATCAGCGGCACGTGCACTGGCATTGTATTCTGGTGTGATAACAATGACCTTTGCACCGTTGTATTTACCTTCCCAGACAAAATGGGCATCAGGAATACGAGAAACCGAAGGATTACCACCCCAAAAAACAGCCGTATTGACCGTGTACATAAAATCATACGTACAGCCTAAGTTTCCTTCACCATACGCCACAGCCGCACCGCTGAACATATCGCCGAGGTATGATGCTGGATAAATTCGTACTGCACCCAACTGTGTCGAGAAACGAAGTGGTCCACCACGTCTGCCTTCGGTTAAAAGTCCCGTACCCGCATGTACCATCAACTTGCCGGGACCTTTTTTAGGATCGGTCATGACATCCCATATCTTTTGGGCAACCTCTTGGCTTGCTTCATCCCACGAGATGCGCTTCCATTTGCCCTCGCCTCGTTTACCCATACGTTTCATTGGATAAAGTAAGCGGTCTTTTTCGTACATGATTTGGGAGTGTTGTACCCCTTTGTTACATCCACGAGGATTAAAATCAGGGATTTTCGCATTGATAGAAGGATAACGCGACGATTGGTTTTCACGTGTGACGACGCCATTATTGGACCAAATTTCCCATGAGCAGTTTCCTTGACAATTCACGCAATGGTACGCAAAACCATGCTCTTCTTTTACACCATACGTAAATCCAAATTCATTACGGTACATCGCTTCCGTATAACTTGTATTGGGGTAATGCTCTTTCGCATTCTCAATTTTCATTGCACCCGTTTTGGCAAATGCATACCCTTCGCCTGCAATCATCGCAGCAGTAGCACTCGATATTTTCAAAAAATCTCTTCGTTTTAACATGTTTAACTCCTTATCGTCGAATCGGCAAATTCATATCATTTGCCCACTCGTCCCAACTGCCCGTATAAACTTTTACATGGGGGTATCCTAGAAGCTCCAATGCGGTTACAATGTGAGAACTTCTTCCTGCACCGACATGACAATACGCATAAATCGTTTTATCTTTTGTAATGCCATTTTGGTCAAACACCGCTTGAAGTTTTTCTAATTCTTTAAAGGAGAGCTTTTTATCCATGTCTGTGATATTTTTCCACTCAATAAATGTAGCACCAGGAATATGTCCACCACGCGCAACATTATCCATCTTACGTTCACCCATAATCTCCTCAAAGCCTCTGGCATCAATAATGGCATAAGAGGATTTTGCACCCTTTGCAATCAAATCCTGCACCGCTTTTAGTACTTCATCCTTCCCTGCAATAAAGGTGTAATCAATCTTTTGGAGGTCAATATGATATTTTTTAGGTACACGCTCTTTTTCTTCGCCTCTTTGTACAATGAGTTTCTTCTCTTGTTCTTTCATTTGTACTTTGATTTGATCACTCAGCGTCTTATCGTCTTTTGCTGCTTTGAGCTTTGCTTTAAGCTCATCATAAATTTTCTGCTCAGGGTCAGCCGCCATTATCGCCGCTCGTCCACCGTTAAGGATTTTAATTTTTTCATGACCAAAGCTTTTAAAAAAAGCATACACGCCCGTCGCGTTTGGTCCTTTGAAATCATCATAAGCAATTACAAGCGTATCGTTATCAATGCCCTTCTTCCCGATATACGCCTCTGCCTCCTTCGGACACATAAATAACGGCGCGCACTCCATCTGACCCGTAATAGATGAATGATGTAAGTGATGCGCATACATTTCAACAGAACCTTTAATGTGTCCTGTGGCATAAATATCTTCATCATCGCCCGTGACGAACATAACGTGATCCTTCCCGATAAGCTTCATTGCATCTTCTGCTGAAATCAATATGTCACTTGATGTAGCAAAAGAAACTGTATAAAGCATCAATGAAAGAACTATTGTTCTAAATATAACCATACAATCTCCTTTATGTATCTATTTTACTCATTGTATTTAGTGAAAAAATAGCAAAAGACCATAATAATAGACTATAACTTATATAAAATTGCCGAATTTACTAAATTCTAGCTTTATACTATAGCTATTTACTCGATTTTAGTCATCGTTTACTTAACACGATGTAAAATAAAATAAGTATGATGAATTTGTTACATAAATGTAACTTAACTAAAGGAAACATATACGCAATAAGATGAAAATGATACATAATAAAAAGCTTTTTCTTCTATCACTGTATATTATATGTTACATTTCATCCCACTATCACAAACAATTAAGCAAAGAGATATGCATTTATACTCATGCTTTTTACATGTAAAGGATCTCTATGAATATTATTAAAAAGAAAACGACCTATGGCACAACACAAAAGCCAAACAACCGAGCACCTTATGCTAAAAAAGTTATCGCAATTAGTAGCGGAAAAGGAGGGGTTGGGAAAAGCACCGTTGCTGCAAATATTGCCGTTGGTCTTGCACAAAGAGCATTACAAGTAGGGCTACTTGATGCAGATATTTATGGGCCTAGCATACCAAGACTTTTAGGCGTTGAAAATGAAAAACTGCGATGGAATGACGAGAACAAGATGATTCCCAGTGAAAATTTTGGAATAAAAGTGATGAGTGTAGGGCTTACAACGCCAAAAAATGATACACCTCTTGTTTGGCGAAGCTCCGTTGCAATAAGTGCCTTAATGCAGTTTTTAGACGACGTGAATTGGGGAGAGCTCGATGTGTTAGTCATCGATATGCCTCCAGGAACAGGTGATGTACAACTAACTATGGCGCAAGAGCTTCCTCTAAGTGGTGTAATACTTGTAACAACGCCCCAAATGCTGAGTACCGACGACGTCAGTCGCGCCATTGTGATGTTTCAAGATATACACGTCCCCATTGTAGGACTCATCGAAAATATGAGTTATTTTATAGCCCCAGATACAGGCAAAAAATACGATATTTTTGGTGAAGGCGGCGCAGAAAAGCTGTGCAAAACGTATGACATTTCATTTTTAGGACAAATTCCACTGACGTATGAAATTTTAGCCCTTAGCGATAATGGAAAAATTCCTATCGCTCTAGGAGATACACAAACACAATGTATCTATAATGACATTGTAAACAAAATTGAGAAAAATCTAAAGGAGTAGAGAGGTCATAATGACCTCTCTAAAGAAGATAGAGACTAATATCTGTATCGTAAAGAAGCACGAATTTCTGAAGCGGAATCAACAAAACTCATACCATTTGCTAAAGCTTGTGCTTTTGTCATTGGTGTTCCTGTTGAACCGAAGAACATATCGCTACCAGAATAATCATAGTCTATATAAACATAGCTAAGTTGCGCGGTTAAGTTTTTACCTACGATTGGAAGGATATAGTATGCTTCATAAGCATTACCACGTGCTGAAAGTTTTGAACCAATTAAAGTATCTTCACCATAGGTAAAGCTTCTCCAGTATTTACTGCCATGGTTATACTCTAATCCAAAACGTTGATCTTTCATAAAACCAGGAACTTGAACGCCTGTATAGATAGAATAACCTGTTTCGTTATCAGAAGAACCTAACATTTCAGTTACATCTGTCCCACCAGCACCTGCATTGCTTGCCATGATACCATGCGTACCTTTTGGATCCGTTTTGCTAAATGCATAAGAAATAAAGAAGATACTGTCATCTAAGAAGTCGTTGATACCATCACCAATACCATTGACTTGAAGTGATAACGCACCACCTGTTAGATCACCAACATCTACAAGATTGACATTATATGTATCATCTAGATATGTAGTTGGATCAGCTGGATTATCTGCAATGAGACCTTGTCCTTTCCACTGAATATTAGCACCCATCATATTCCAGCCTTTAAAATAATTCGCCATTAATTTATATTGACCATTATCAAAGACTTGGACAAGTAAGCCTGCAAGGTCCATATTAGGAGCATCATTACCATTTTTAGTATAAGGCAATGCTGTATTCATCATTCCAGCAGTTGTTAATGAACCTTGGAAATTATCAAATGTTGCATATTTGGAATCAGCATTAGAATTACCACGACCTAAACAGATTTTGAAATACATACCTGAAATTCCAGTAAGGTTTTCAACATCAAATTTAAAGCTAGCCCCATCAAATTCCATATTGATATTATGTCCAATTGGCGATGCTGGGTGCTCATTATCAGCTCTTAAGTTTGTCATAAAACCATCAACAGATGGACGACGGCCAAAACTTACAGTATAAGGTACTTCACCCATATTACCAAAATAAAGGAAATACGCCTCTCTTAAACGAATCGTAGAATCATCAGGAGTCTCAGATGAGTACCAATCCATATTTTGAAAAGCATTGTAAGCTGTTGCATTATTATTTCCAAATAACTTATAAGCGCTTAACGATCCTTTAAATGTTAAATTATCAGCAGGTTGTGCCGCCATGCCAAGAATTAACTTATTGCTCCAAATCCCATTTTTAGCACTATCCACAGGAGCCATTGCGCCTGATGTCACTTTATAGTCTAAATAATCATAAGATGTTCTAAAGTCAATATCCCATTTAATGTTATCGCCCGCATCATGTGCCTTGACTTCTTTTAGTTGTGCTTTAAGCGCATCGACGTTAATCTTTGACTGAGCATCTTTTAATTCAGCCATTTGCGCCTTAAGTGCCTCGATCTCCTGTTTTAATGCTTCATCCGCGCCAAATGCTGACGTTAATGCTGCCCCAATGAGCAGTGGAGCGATGATTTTTTTCATCTTTTTTTTACCTTCTTAAAGTAAGATTTTTTTACACTTAATTAGCAAGACGGAACGTTACCGCTGTCGCTTGCAAACTCTATACAGAAGTCTTTAATATCAGGCATAAATTTTTGAAATTTTTCGCCTTTTAAGAAAGCATCTAGCCCTGGATATTTTTTTGA
>NZ_JCAHZS010000007.1:0-173286 GCF_059415145.1 Sulfurospirillum sp. E15m | reverse complement strand
AATTCAGATGATATTAAATGGATGATGATTGTAGGAGGTTACCTCTCCAAAGAGAAAAAACCTGTTCCTGCAGGAAAGTTTAATGCAGGACAAAAAGCATGGTTCTGGATTGCAATGCCAGGTGGTATTATTATGATTCTTACCGGAGGGTTGATGTATTTTCTAAATCTTAACCTCTCACCAATAGCAACCTCTTTTGGTCTAAACCAAATAGATTTGCTTCGTATCAGTGCGATGATTCATAATATCTTAGGTATGGTTGTAGCTACCTTCTTTATGGTACACGTTTATATGGCAGCTATTGCTATTAAAGGAGCAATTTACTCTATGATTAACGGATACAAAGAAGAAGAGGAAGTTGCAATACTTCACAGCTCTTGGTATAAGCAACTCAAGGACCAAGGTAAGATATAAAGGTTTTATAAATTTTAAAAATTAATGTAGCGTACTTTTTTAAGAATAGTACGCTACAATTTTTTTGACGATAAATATGCCCTTTCGGCATAGTATTTTGAGGAAAACATATGGAAGCCGTTTTTTCAACAACGATCACTAAGATCAAAGGGAAAGAGACGTTTGAGCGAGAAGATACACTTGTTCGTGAAATTAAACTAGAGCTTTATGTGAACGGTGAAAAGGTGGGAGCCGTTATGGCGACACCTGTGGATCAAGAAGCATTGGCGATTGGTTATTTGATGAGTGAAAACATCATTGAAAGTTTTAAAGATGTCTCTTCACTCAAGCTTCTTAATGATGGTATGCGCGTTGAAATTGAAGCCAAAGTCAATGAGGATAACATTAAAAAACTGAATGCCGAAGGCGTTGTTATCAGTGGGTGCGGAAGAAGTATGACGGCTAACATTGACCCAGAAGCCATTGAAGCTAAAGTCATTAAAAGTGATTTTACGCTTGATGCTTCACTGTTGTGCAAAGAGATGAGTCAGTTTTATACGGAGTGCCCTTTGTATGAGCAAACGGGGTGTGTTCATACCGCGAAACTTTTTACCGATGAGCATACGTTTTTTATTGGTGAAGATATTGCACAGCACAATACCATTGATAAAGTGGTTGGAAAAGCTCAAATGGCAGGTATTGATGTTAGCAATGCTTTTTTGATGGTAAGCGGAAGGCTCTCTTCTGAAATGGTAGCCAAAGCGGTTATGCATCAAATTCCTATCTTAGCATCACGCACCGCATCGACGTGTTTGGGGCTGATGATTGCCGAAAAATTTGGATTGACACTCATCGGTTTTGTCAGAGGTGATACGATGAATGTTTATCGACATCCAAGGAGAATTCATGTCTGAAATGGAAGAACTCATTAAAAAATACCTCAATGACAAAGGTAAACTCGATTGTAGTGACGCCTTTAAAATTTCTGCAAAGCTTAAATGTTCTTCGCTAGAAGTGGGTGCGTGTGCCAAAGCGATGGATATACGCATCGATGCTTGTGAGCTTGGTCAATTTGGCAAGCTTGAAGGCGGCATCTATGATGTCGAAGCCGAAAACCGCCTGAAACCACTGTTAGATGAAAAAAATCGTGTTACATGTAAAGCAGCGCGTGCTGCCGCTGCTGGCATTGGTTTGAAAAAAATCAGAGGCACGCTTAAAGAGAAAAACTATGACGTCACTTTTTGTGAGTTAGGCTGTTTTAAAGAAAAAGAGCGACCACGCTTGTATGTCAAAACCAAAACGTGGATTGAAAATGCCGAAGGGGAACTGCTTTTTGGAAAAGGCAAAACAGAAATTTTAGAGCTGATTGAAACAGAAGGCTCTATCTCTAAAGCGTCTGAAATTATCGGTATGAATTATAAAAAAGCATGGACGCATATCAAAATTTTGCAAAAGAACATTAATGATGTGATGGTACAAACCAAACAAGGTGGCGGCGAAGATGCAGGTACGACACTCACCCCAGTTGCCCGTGAATTTATGAAGAATTATCGTCAGCTACAAGCAGATATCGAAAATTATGCCAACGAGCGGTTCAAAGAACTTTTCTTAAAACCACGAAACGAGAAAGAGTTTAAATCCTAAAGCAAAGAGCCAATACATTTTCATTGTGGTAGGCTATTTTGGCGCTATGCAAGTTTTGTAGAATTTCTTCAGAGTGAAAATATCGGTTATGAACGTGATGTTAAAGGTTGATTTTTAGCATCACGCATTGATGGAATATGCTAAAAATACATAGTACATGGTCTTATGTTATGCCTTAAGTTTTAAGGTATTGCATAACATCTACTAAGGAGTAAATATGAAAAAAATGTTGTTGCTAAGCGGATTGGCACTCAGTATGTTGATGGCCAAAGAGCCTGTTGTTGTCTTTCATGCAGGAAGTTTGTCTGTACCATTTGCTGAGATAGAAAAAGTATTTGAAGAAAAATATCCTCAATACGATGTTCAACGTGAACCAAGTGGTAGTGTTGCCGCGGCCCGTAAAGTCACTGACCTAGGACGCAGTGCCGATGTTATGGGAAGTGCAGATTATAAAGTGATTGATACTATGCTTATCCCAAAATATGCAAAATTTAACGCTCAATTTGCCACCAATGAGATGGTTCTTGCTTATACTGACAAATCCAAATATGCTAAAGAGATTAACGATAAAAACTGGCCTGATATTTTCTTAAAAGAGGGTGTTGTGGTAGGTCACTCCAATCCAAATCTTGACCCATGCGGATACCGTTCAATGCTTGTAACGATGCTGGCTGAAAAATATTATGTCAAACCAGGATTTTACAATAAACTTT
Source organism: Sulfurospirillum sp. E15m (assembly GCF_059415145.1). Lineage (NCBI taxonomy): Bacteria > Pseudomonadati > Campylobacterota > Epsilonproteobacteria > Campylobacterales > Sulfurospirillaceae > Sulfurospirillum > Sulfurospirillum sp. E15m. The sequence continues at coordinate 170,536 of NZ_JCAHZS010000007.1, read as the reverse complement.
TTGGATACGGCGATCATTATGAAGTCGGTGAAGAAAACAACAAAAAAGTGGTTGTAAGACCCAAAGAGACAGACTTACTCGGTCTTTTAGAAGCAGGTCAATACGATTATCTTTACATCTATAAATCCGTAGCAGACCAACACCACCTCAAATATGTGACATTACCTGAAGCGGTTTCATTAAAAAGTGCACGTTATGATGACGTTTATAGCCAAGTCTCTTTCAATATTGACGGGAAAAAACCAGGTCAAGTGGTAGAACAAAAAGGTGCGCCTATGGTCTATGGATTAACCGTGTTTGAAAACGACAAAAACCCTGTAAATAAAGCGGGCGCAATTGCGTTTGTAAACTTTGTCTTATCTCCAGAGGGACAAGCGATTATGAAGAAAAATGGACAAGATGCGATGAATCCTCCAGTGATTACAGGAGATGCTTCTATTTTAGGAAAAAAATGAGTTTTCTCTCTTTGCAAGCCCTTGCATGTCATGTAGGGGCCTTTCATCTTCAAGATATTAGTTTTGATGTGGGCGAGGGTGAGTATTTTGTCATTTTAGGTCACAGTGGTGCAGGTAAAACCGTCATTTTGGAGTCTATTGCAGGATTGCACAATGTGGGTGGGAAGATTTTATATAACCATGAAGATATTACATGTAAAGTTCCAGAAGAACGTTCGGTGGGGTTTGTTTATCAAGACTTTGCGTTGTTTCCGAACTTAACAGTCCGTGAAAATATCCGTTTTGCGGGACGTTATAAGCACATTGAAGATGCTGAAGCTTTATTTGAAGATTTGATTGAATTTTTGGGATTGGAAAAACTTTTAGACAGACGTATCGATAATCTTTCTGGTGGAGAAAAGCAGCGCATTGCCATTGCACGTGCCATTTTTGCGCGCCCTAAAATTTTACTACTGGATGAACCACTCAGTGCCATTGACCCGACATTTCGTAATGCGATTATGAAGTTTCTCAAAGATATTCATAGACGCTACGGGCTTACAACATTACATGTAACGCACAATTTTCGTGAAGCCTCTTACTTAGCTGATCGCATTGCCATTGTGATGGATGGGAAAATTCAACAAGTGGGCTCAGCTAATGAAGTGCTCTCGCATCCAAGTTCTCTTAAAGTGGCTGAGTTTTTAGGATTTAAAAATATTTTTCCTGCTTCATTGATTGAAGATGATAGCACAAAACTTTTCTCCATTGACCCGAATGATATTTTGGTTTCAAAAGAAGAACCTGTGGCATGTGACTACCGCTTTGAGGGCGTGTTAGACGAATGTATGGGCATTGTCGATCATTTTAAACTTTTTATCACGGTGGGTGAAAATCAATTTTTTGTCAAAATGCTGAAACGTGAGCATGAAGGCTGTTCTATTAATCGCGGTGAAACCATTTACATTGGGTTTAATCGAAAGGATGTATGTTACCTATGAAACGATATTGGTTTACAACGTTTTTAGCGCTTTTGGGGCTTGTGATGCTTCTTTTCTTGACGACGCCTTTGTTTAAGATGCTCATTGGCAATGATATTGCCACTTTGCTTAAAACATTAGGGGAAGCAGATGTCTCAGCGTCGGTTATTCTCACGATGAAGGTTTCTTTGTTTTCAACACTGTTTGCTTTAGTCACAGGGCTTCCATTGGCGTATTTAATTGCACGTTATGAGTTTTTTGGTCGTTCTTTTTTGGAAACATTGGTTGATATTCCGATTATGATTCCACACACTGCCGCGGGTATTGCACTCTTAGTTGCGTTTGGCAGTGGTCGAATCGGTGATTTTTTCGGTTATTTTGGGATTAAATTCATTGGCTCTGAAGCGGGCATTATGATAGCGATGATGTTTCTCTCGGCTACATTTCTTATCAATGGCGCTAAAGAGGGATTCAAAAAAGTGGATGTAAAGCTGGAAAAAGTAGCTAGAACATTAGGGGCGAGTCCTCTAAAAGTCTTTTTTGCCATCTCTTTGCCCAATGCAAAAAAAGACATCGTCAATGGTTGTTTGATGATGTGGGGAAGGGGTCTTGGCGAATTTGGCGCGGTGGTCATTTTAGTCTATCATCCGATGACAGCACCTGTATTGATTTATGATCGTTTCACGAGCTTTGGATTGCAGTACTCTGCACCGGTTGCTGGGGTAATGATTATCCTCTCCATCTTTGTTTTCTTAACCGTAAGATTTATTAATAATAAACTTCGCTAAAAGAACCATCTTTAAAGATGGTTCTTTATTTTAGACATATTTCTTAGCCGTATGTCTAATGATAGTGAATGAAAGAAGCGCTAAAAGTGCCGCCACAAGATAGGGCAGTTTCATGCCAAAGCTCTCACCGATAAATCCTGAGGCAATGGGCGCGAGTGCGGCTCCTGTCCAACGTAAAAAATTGTATCCACCTGAGACGATATTGCGCTCAAAATGGCTTTGCATGACATACGTTGTAAAGAGCGAGTTACTGATACCTGAGAGCAGACCACTTAAGACAATCAAAAATGACATAAACGACAATGAATTGGCACTCATAAGTAAAATCAAAACCGTCATAAAGCATAAAAGAGTGGCAGGAATAATTTTTTTAGCATGCCAGTAGCGCTCTAATTTGGTACTCAAAAAAACCGAGCCAATCGCAAGTGCAAGTCCCCATCCAAAAAAGAGCAAGCCAATTTCAATAGGACTCATGTGAATGACAAGCGGCGAATAGGCTAAAACCACAAAAAATCCATAATAATACAACATTGCGGCAACAGCGATTTTAAGAAACTTAGCATCTTTGAAAAGGGCTTTTAATTCTTTTAGACCTGCTGGTTTATGGGATTTCTTCTCTTTAGGTTCTTGCACAAAGAAAATGACCAATACAAAGGCGAGAAAGGTTAAAGCGCCTGTCACTAAAAAAGGATAACGCCAAGAGTATTGCCCTACAAAACCACCCAAAAGAGGTCCTGAAGCAATGCCAAACCCGATGGAGCCCTCAAAGAGACCAATCGCTTTGTGTTGGTCACTTGAGAGCGCGATGAGAAGAATGAGGGCGGTTGCAAAAAAGTGCGCATTGCCATATCCCCAGCCTGCTCTAAAAAGTGCTAAAGAGGTAATATTTTGTGCCATAGAGCATAAAATAGCAGAGATAGAGACGATGCCAAGCCCTAATGCCATAATTTTTTTATCCCCAAATTTACTCGCAAGCATCCCTGCTGGAATCATGATCAGTGCCATCATAAAGATGTACGTGGTAAACAGAAGTTCGACTTGCCAGTTGGTCGCACCTAGATGTTGTGCAATATCAGGGAGGATGGGATCAACCACGCCCATACCCATAAAGGCAAGGAAGGTTGCAAAAACGGTAACTTTTTGTGCGATGTTATTGTGTGAATGACTCATAAAATGCCTTACGATAATTTTTCTAAAAGTAAGAAGAGAAGTTCTTTCTCTTCGGAAGTTAATTTTTGTGCTAACGTTTCTCGAAATGCTATGACTTTTGCTTCCGTGCTTTCTAAAATAGCTTTACCTTGTTCTGTGACTTCGATGACATTGACACGCTTATCGCCTTTGATCGATTTTTTGACGATAAAATCTTTTTTTTCTAACGAATCCAAGGTGCGACTAATGGTGGTGGCACTTTTGTTAAGCATCGTGGCTAACGTAGTTTGATTGGCTTGGTCGCATGAGGTTAAAATTTCTAGTAAAATTCTCTGCTCAGGCGCAATACCATCTTCACTGAGTATCGAGGTGATTGCTTGGTTGATTTTATTTGCTGTGCGTGCGATACGAAAACCGACACTTTCTTGAACGGATTGTTTCATTGGGAACTCCAATTTATTTGCATATGCAATTATTGCATATGCAATCTTTTGTCTGCATTAAAAATTTTTGCTGGAAAATTTCTGCAAAAGAACATTAAATGGATTGGTATGTGGTGTAAAAATTAAGAGATAATGTCAAAAAAGTAGATGGAGTTGCGCCCTTTATCTTTGGCATTATACATCGCTTGGTCAGCTTCTTTGAGAATGTTATGCGTGTCTTTGGTAACGTCATCGCCAAAAAGTGTACATCCTATACTTGCACCTAAAACATAATTTCCATGTGTTAAAGAATATGGCTCGCACAGCAAAGCAAGAATCTTTGTGGCAATGGCTTGCGTCAAATAAAAAGCAATGCCTCGTTGATTTCCCAAATTAGGCAGAATAACAATAAATTCGTCTCCGCCTAAACGAGCGGCAAAATCACTTTGGCGTATGCAATCTTTTAATCTTGCAGCCGCTTGAATGAGAAGCATATCTCCTGCGTCATGTCCAAAAGTGTCGTTTAACTCTTTGAAATGGTCCAAATCAATAAAAAGTAGTGCTCCAAAGTTTTTATCTTCATAGCTTTTTTTGAGTGTTCTGTTAAGCGTATCATCCAAAAGCCGTCTGTTGGCAAGATGTGTGAGTGGGTCATAATATGCCATTTCTTGAATCTCTTTTTGCGCAACTTTGTGCGTTGTAATATCGCTGAAATTGGCTAAATAGTGCGTAACGATGCCAGCATCATCACGAATGGCTGTAATCGTGATGTACTCTGCATACACTTCCCCATTTTTACGTTTATTCCACATTTCTCCTTGCCAAAATCCTTTGGTTCGTAATGCCCTCCACATATCATTGTAAAAGGCTTGATTGTGGTGACCTGAGCGTAAAATACGAGGAGTTTTGCCCAGAATATCGGATTCATTGTAGCCCGTGATTCGACTAAATGCTTCATTGACTTTTAAAACTTTTTCATCTGCGTCGGTGATTAAAATTGCCTCTTGTGTTTCAAACGCAACCGCTGTTAAATGCAACTGTTCGGCTTTCTTTTGTGCGTCTATATTGATATAAACACCCATGAGCATTAAAGGTTCATGCGTGGAGGTGTATTCGGTGACTTTTCCTCTGGCTTGTATCCATTGCCACTCTCCTTGTGCTGTTTGCATACGTCGTTCTATCAAAAAACTGTGATGCGCAAGGAGTTGTTCTTTAATCGCAAAGAACATAGCCGCCGATTCTTCAGGGTGCGTTAGTTCGTAAATTTTTTCCAGCGATGTTGGAAACGCATTAGGCGTATAACCTAACAGTAAAAAACACTGGGTATCCCATGTAATTTCGTTGGTGATGAGATTCCATGTCCACAGCCCTGTATTGGTTGCTTCCATGGCTAAACGAAACTGTTTTTCATATGCCAATTGTTGTTTTTGTCTCTCATTTTCCCTCGCATAGCGAATAATGAGTGTTAAGGCCAAGCTTCCTATGAGCGTGAGGAGTAAGATACTAATACCTAGCACCTTTTGTCGTTCTTGGTCCCAATACCCCAGCGCATTTTTTTCATCGGTTTTTACTTCCATAACGAAAGGGAAAAAACGTGCTACTTTATAAACGTTTAACGCCGAATGATTTTGTTTCATCATATGATTAAAAAAATCCTCACTATCCAGAGGATGTGTCGCTGAAAAGTGCGAGATTCCCAGTGGCGTCGCTTGGTTGGTTGAAAAGAGTAAAATTCCATCCAATCGCCATAAAGAGACAAATCCTTGATCTTGTGGCAAAAGGGTTATGTAACGATTGGCAAGATAATCCATATTGAGATTGGCAATAATATAATACGGTTTCTTATTGAAAAATACTTTCTTTAAAATAGGAAGAAAAAAAAGCTCTTTAGCAAGAACAGGAGAAGAGGGTGTACTCATACGTGCATTATCGAAATCTCTACCGCTCCAAGGAACTCCTATCCTCAGTAAAGGATTTGATCCAAACGGAATGGGTAAAAAATTTTCCAGAGATATCTTTTTACCTAAGTTTTGTGCGTGTGAACTTGCTGTAATGTCGCCATTGGTATCCAGAAGGGATAATGAGCGGAGATAAGGAGCATTTTGTAAAAGTTCCGTCAAAATGGGTGTGATAGCTTGCGTACTGGAAATATTTTCACTCAACAAGGCTATGCGGTCAATTGTAATATCAAGGTGTTGAAGCAGTTGTGAAAAATGCTCTTCAAGGGTAGTCGCATGCAGTATTGCAACATGACGATGCGTTTGGATAGCCTCTTGGCGCAAGTTTGACAAAGTTATAATGATTAAACCTATCATGAGTGCAACCGTAAAAAAACCAATGAGGATATACCGAAAAATCTTTTGATGCGGTAGCAAGGCGTTCATCATTCATCCGTAACGATAATAGGCTCTAAATGGTGACGCGAAGCGGCTTGTAAAAGTCTGCCATCTTTTTTAATGGCTTTGATAAATGCTTCGACACGCTCATATAACGCTGGTTCATCTTTGTTCAATGCCCAACCGTATTGTGTCATATGAAAGGGTTTTGTCGGGCGAATCAGCTTTGCCCATTCGCGCTGTTCAATCATTCGCATACCAAACGGATAGTCTGTCATAAAAACATCCGCACGTCCTGATTCAACTTCTTGTTCTCTTGCGTGCATGGAATCGACAATCAATAATGTTGCTTTTTTAAGCTCTTTTTGCATTACTGCCACATGGTAGGTTCCTTTGGCAACAGCGACCACCACGCCTTCTTGGTCAATATCGTCCCACGTGTGAATGCGTCGATTACTTTTCGTGGTAATCGCGTAAATATCACTGGCAAGATGCGGTGTTGTGAGTTTGAGTTTGGCTTCACGTTCAGGCGTATGCCCTATGGCAAACATAGCAATGTCACAACGCTTTTTGGTCACATCATCAACAAGCGTTGCAAATGAGCTTGCAATAAATTCAATATTGACACCTAAGGTCTGGGCAAACTCATGCGCCAAATCAACATCAATGCCAATCAGTTTTTGGGTACGAGGATCCACATACGAGATGCCATAATATTCTGGCCAAATGCATACACGTATTTTATGACTTTGTTCAATCGAAGTGAGTGCATCTGCGCTGAGCGGAGAAAAAAGTGTACAAATAATCAAAAAGATCCAAAGAAAATACTTCATGCCCGTGACCTTTTTATGGCAAAAAATAAGATACTTTACAGTATAACACAAAATCATTACCTATATTTAGTATTTACAAAAATCGTGCTACAATGAGGTCACTTATTGACACAAGGAGCAAACATGTTTGTAAAATTAAATGATAGAGTGTACCTCAATGCAGATCGTATTACGCGTATTAAAATCGACGAAGTACAAGATGGCATTCGTGTACGTTTTTATGAAGGGCAAGTGCAAGTGGCAAAAAGCCAAAAATTTCCTTCTGTCGAAGCAGCAAGTGCTTGGATAGAGAATATGATGAATAAAAAATAAAAGAGACATCTGTCTCTTTCCCTCTTTTCGATAGGTCTACGGTGTAGACAAACTTAATTTTAACTATGGAGAAAAAAATCATGAAAATCGATTGCAGTGGCTTGGCATGTCCAGAGCCAGTTTTACGTACTAAAAAAGCATTAGAAGAACTTCCGAATGATTCTGTCTTGGAAGTGATGGTCAGCTCGGTTGCCTCTAAAGAAAACGTTCTTCGTTTTGCACAAAACGGTGGATTTGATGCACGCGCAGAAGATGTGGGCGAGGGTAAAAGCCTTGTGACGATTGTCAAAGGGTTTGCATGTAATGTTGTTGCAAAAAGCACAGAGGACGCATTTTTAGATAAAACACTCTTTTTAAAAAGCGATAAAGTGGGTGACGGTGAGTTGGGTGCTAAATTAATCGTCGGTTTTTTAAAATCGACCTTAGAGCTTCCTAAGCTTCCAAAACGTGTTGTGTGTGTTAATCAGGCGGTTCTTTTAACCACAGCAGATGAAAGTGCTCCTATTATGGAAGTGCTTAAAGCCCTTGAAGCAAAAGGCGTTGAAATTTATTCCTGTGGCGTGTGTTTAGAATTCTATGGCGTCACCGATAAACTAAAAGTTGGTAAAATCGGCAATGCCTATGGCACGATTGAAATGTTGTTTGGTGGAGAAGGAACCATTTCACTTTAGTGGTATTGCATTCAATGCTATGAATAGAGTTTAAAAGCAAAGTTCACCGTATTTCTTGTTCATTGTATGTTCAAGAAGTTTGAAATTAAGGTATTAAATGAACAACGAAGCAAAATTGACGAAATTTGTCAAAGCTGCAGGTTGTGCTGCCAAGCTGGGTCCGGGCGACCTCACAGAAGCGATAGGTGGCTTAAACTGCACGCATGAAAATGTTCTTGTCGGTATGGATGAAAGCGATGATGCGAGTGTCTATAAACTGGACGATGAACGTGCACTCGTACAAACGGTTGATATCATCACGCCGGTTGTGGATGACCCTTATGTGTATGGACAAATTGCCGCTGCAAACTCACTCAGTGATGTTTTTGCAATGGGTGGAGAGGTTGCCACCGCTTTAAATATTGTTGGATTTGATGGATGCCATCAGCCTCGTTCTGTTTTAAAAGAGATTTTAGCCGGTGGCGAAAGTAAAGTGAGAGAATGCGGTGGCGTCATTATTGGTGGGCACACCATAGAAGCACCCGAAATGACGTATGGGTTAAGCGTCACGGGTTTTGTGCATCCTCAAAAAATTTATCGCAATAATACGCCAAGAGTAGGCGATGTACTCATCATCACAAAACCGCTTGGTATGGGCATCTTAACCACAGCAATTAAAGCAGATATGCTCGAGAGTCATGTGGTTGAGAAGGTGGCGTCTTTACTGGCGACTTTAAACCATAAAGCGTCACGTATTATGCAACAATATGATGTGAGTGCGTGTACGGATGTCACTGGATTTGGTCTTTTTGGACACGCGTACGAAATGAGTTTTAATCGTGTCAGCATCGCGTTTGATATGAGCGCGATACCGATTGTAGAAGAAGCCAGAGCAATGGCAGATATGGGTATTATCCCTGCGGGTGCTTATACAAATAAAGCCTACCTGAGTGATAAAGTCGATGCCAAAGTGTCGCATCGCGATGAAATTATGCTGTACGACGCACAGACATCAGGTGGTCTTTTAATCGCTGTTTCAAAAAGTGATGCGCCAAAACTTTTACGCCATCTTCACAATGAAGGATTGGCTTATAGTGCAATCATCGCTGAAATACAGCCACTAGGAGTGAAACCGTTAGTTTACATGTAAGGAAAAATCCTTACATGTAAAAGTTTAGCGTCCCCCGCGTCCGCCACCTCTACCGCCGTTTCCCATGCCACCACCTAGGCCATTCCCCATTCCTCCAGCATTGGAGCCCATGCTTCCTGTTGCTGGATTTGATGTGCGTGATTGCGTGAGTGTTTGGCGTTCTTCTTGACTCATTGTTCGCATTTTCTCCTGCATGGCAGCTTGAAATGCGGCACGATCTTCAACAGGCACAGAACCTCGCATTGCAGCAAGTTGTGTCGCACTCATAGCCGAATAATCCGTTGCCATTAAACTGCATCCTAACACACACAGTGTCATCAACACTTTTTTCATAAAAGCCCCCTTTAAATGAACTATAAGAGCAGTATAAAGCATAAGTGTTAGTTATGTGTTAATTCATATATAATGATTTTACTAAAAAAGAGTGTTGGGTTAAAACGAGAGAAGAGATAGCATGACGCTATCTCTTAAGAGCTTACGCCTTGAGATCAAGGTTCTGCCCAATGCCTTCTGATGCAAGTCCAGATACCTGTGTTGATGAAGTTTCTGTTGGCTTAGGAAGAGATTCCATCAGTTGTGCAACCATCTTTTCTTGAACCTTCGTCGCTTGCTTCAATACAGGAATACCAGTACTTACAGAGCCGCTTGTGCCTAGTGCGTCCATGAACTACTCCTTCTATAGAGCTAATCCTATATCGACATATTTCAAGGAACTCTGTAGTACAATAAAAACGATTGGAATTGGAAATGCTTATAAACCGTGAAGAAATTGTTATAGTCCATATTGATTCTTTGAAGGACGATACATGGAACCAAGATATTATCTTTTATGCCCTCTTTGCAGTTACGAAACAGAACATATTACGCTTTCAAGAAGCTATCGACATACACGTTTGAGAAAAAAGTGGATGGTCTGTTTGGATTGCAGACATCTTCAAGAAAAGTCGCATCCCAAGAAGATTCTTTTTCATGCTTTTTACCTGCTATGGTTACATGTAAAACATTTATTTACACACAGGCGTAAGCATAAAACAACAGTGATACCCAAATTATTACAAAAACCTATGTGTCATCACTGCCATAGTCATCATCTCTTAGATTGGGATGGGCATTGCCCAAAATGCGGAAGTGCTTTTTTAAAAAAAGTCGTATAATTGTTGGCGAGAGGGTGTAGGAATCGAACCTACCGGCAAACGGTCAACCGCCCACCCAATCGGCTTTGAAGGCCGTGGTGCACACCAGAGTCACATACCCCCCAGAAAGGAAATTATTGTAACCAAGTAATGCTTTATAGAGAATAAAGTTTGCTTTATTTATAATGGAAAATCACACAATAAAAGGAGATTTGTATGCTTTTGCGTTTCATTGCATTTATGTGTATGCCTCTTTTTATATGGGCGCAAAGTGAAAATATATGGGTCAAAGTAGGGCAGATTTACGGTATTGAACCAAGACTTCTTTACTCTATCGCTAAAGTTGAAAGCGATTTAGACCGCTATGTGGTTGCTTTTAGTGCCAATAAAATGTCACCCAAGCAAGCACAAGAACTGCAACTTTTTTTGAAGCAAAAAGGCATTGAAAGCAAGCAATATTCTCAAGTGATTTCTATTAAGAGTAAAAATAAGTACGAAGCAAGTCATGTCGTACATTTTCTCTACACGCGCAACTATCCACGGTTTGATATGGGCATTATGCAAATCAACTCAATTCATAAGCCACTGTTAGATCGCGCCAATATCTCATTTTATGATTTGTTTGACCCTAAGATTAATATTCAAGTGGGTGCTTATATCTTGGCGACCTGTTTTCAACGCCATAAAAATAATAAAGACGCTATCAATGCCTATAATGGCAAGATAGATGACAACCCTTATTCGGCGAAGGTCTTCTCCGAGTTTAAAAAGCTTTACAGCACTTACCAAAAAGATAAAACCAAACTCTACTACCGCAATCCTTCTTAAATGACTCAAATAAAAATCAACTTTTTGTACTAATTTATAAATAATGAAAAAATGGATGGATAGCTTTTAATTTTCTCGCTATTTTAGATAATGAGAAAGGTAATTTTAAAAGTTGAAATTAGCATTACTATGCTCTGATAATCTTTTTATAAAATGATTATCAGAGCAGTAGGCTCTTTAATGAAAAAAGCTTAACTTGAATTAAAATAGGGCAACTTCATAAAGGCAAATTTTACAATAATTTATAATAATAAATTATTATTTATATTATAAAATAAAATAAAAATAAATTTTTTGCTATAATATTACTGTTTTCATTTAAGAGTTTAAGTAAAAAGCTATGACAAAATACTTATTAAAGAATAGCAAAATAATTTTTTTCTTTAGTGTTGGTTTCTTCGTTTTGATTATTGCAAATTATTGGGTAAATTTATATGTACTTAAAGGTAGTATCTATGATTTGCAAGTTCAATCTATGCGAGATATATCAAATCACATTAATAAATGGCTAGAAACCAAAATAGATGCTATTCATATAACGCAGGCGTTCATCGTAGAATTAAGCCCAGATAATGATAAAAAGCGAATTTGTGAGATTTTGCAGAATTGTTCTCGAATGGCAGGTTTTGCTAGTATGTTTATTGGCTATAACAATACTATGACTATTTCAAGCAAAAATGGCTATATTCTCCAATCCTATCATAATATTTCAAATTTTTGGTATCAAACAACTATTTTGAATAATAAAGTAACTATTACAGAACCTTACAAAGATGATGAGCTACAAGATATGGTTGTCTCTATTTGTATGCCTTTTAATAAAAAAAATAATTTACAAGGCGTCTTATGTGGCACTCTTCCTATAGAATATATTAAATCAGAAATTTTAGATATTTCGTTACCGTATGATGGCAACGCTTTTATTGTAGATCAGAATCAACATATATTAGCCCATAAAGATGATAAGAAGCTTTTTAATACGTTTACATATAATTTAAATCAACATTCATGTACGCTTACAACCGATAATTGTGATTATGAAAAATATATTTTTTCTTATGCGTATATAGAGTTTCCTAAATGGTATATTATTGCACAGCTTGATAAAAAAAAGCTTTATGAAAAAGTTGATTTACAATTGGAAATCAATATTCTCATTTACGGTATTAGTTTAACATTATTTTTGATTTTGAATCTTTTTTATAATTACCGTGGGTATAAAAATGCGGAAAAACTTATCAGAGCTCAAACACTTATTCATAGCTTTATTGATCATAATGAAAAAGGTTTTTTAATTGCAGATAATGATCAAAATGTCACATACTACAATCAACAGTTTTTTAATTTATTACATGTAACAAAAATCAAACCAGAAAAATCTTTTCCTTCGGTCAAAAATCTTTTAGTTAATTACTTCCCACGAAAAACTCAACACGATATAGCGAACAAAATTCAGACAATACTTAAAAAGCAGATAACATGTGAAACTAAGTTTAATATTTGTTATGAAAATACAACTATTGCTTTTCTATGCACCTTATCACCTGTGATAAATACTCAATGTATATGTCAAGGAATTATTATAATCTTAGAGGATATAACTCAAAAAGAAAAAGCAAAACTAGAGAAGAAAGAACAAGAAGATATTCTCTTTCAACAATCTAAAATGGCAGACTTAGGAGAGATGATTGGTGCGATATCGCATCAATGGCGACAGCCTTTGAATGCTATTTCCATTATGATGGGGAATTTATTGCAATTTAAAGAAATGGGATGTCTCGATGATGCAATTTTTGAAGAAAACATTAATCGTACTCTCTGTAATGTTCATTATTTATCTAATACATTAGATACATTCAGAAATTTTTATAAACCTTCTCAAAATTTACAACTATTCAACATAGAAGAAACTGTGAAGGAGACGCTTTTAATTATTGATCCTTATTTTAAAAGCTCAGAGATTACTATTAAAATTAGTAAAGAGATACAAAATGATCTTTGTCATAATTATAAAAATGAATTTCAACAAATTATTGCTAGTTTGATGTTAAATGCAAAAGATGCATTGCTTGAAACAAACAAAAATCAGAATAAACAAATTAATATACGTATTGAAGAAACAGATACAGCGTATCATCTTAAAATAGGAGATAATGGCCCAGGTATAAAAACTACTTTTCGCCCTATGCTTTTTAAGCCTTTTAAAACAACCAAAGGAGTAAAAGGGACTGGAAATGGTCTCTATATTTCTCAATTGATTGCGCGAAGAAAATTACAAGGTGAACTCTCTCTCTTATCTTATGAAAATCCAACTATATTTCTGCTATCGATACTAAAAAATAAGGAAGAATGATAATGCTTGATATTAAGGTATTAAAAAAACTTTCTACAATTCATGTTCTTATTGTAGAAGATGATGAAATGACTGCACATGCTTTACGTCAATCTTTGGTGATGTATTGCCGGCGTGTTGAAGTTGCGGGGAATGGTATGCTTGGATTTGAGATATTTGAACGTAGTAAACCTGATGTTGTTATTGCAGACATTCAACTTCCTGAAATCAATGGACTTGAAATGGTTGCGGCAATGCATAAAATCTCACCTCATTTACCTGTTATAATCATTACATCGTATGATAATTCTGAAAATATTTCTGAAAGCATTAATCAAAGAGCTTATAGTTACTTACGCAAACCGATTCGGATTGAAGATCTTCAAACAGTACTACTAATGGCTACAAAAGATATTTGTAATACCAATATACTCTTAGGACGTGGTTTTAGTTATGACTGTAAAAGAAAATTTCTTTTTAATCGAAATCAAGAAAGAATCGTTTTAACAAAGCAAGAAAGAGACCTTTTGCATTTATTAATCTCAAATATAAATACCATCGTAGAATATTCAATAATTGAGAGTTACGTTTGGCAAGAAAAAAGTATGAGTATTGAGGCTTTGCGTATGTGTGTTCAAAAAATCAGAAAAAAAATATATTATGCTTTGATAGAAAACATTTCTGGCTATGGCTATCGACTCAATACGCCGTCATGATCATAACTCAATACTGCTCCCAATCTCACATAAATATTTTATAAATAATAATAATTATATTTTTTATGTTCGAAAAAATTACTTTTTTATTATTTTATTATGTTTAAATTCTTATGTAATAAAATATTAAGGAGGTCTATTATGGCTGATATTTCAAGACGTAAGTTTTTTAAAGTTAGTGCTATGGGTGCTGGTATTTTAGCTCTTGGAAATGGTGTTGCAAATGCGGCATCTGTGTCTCCAAATAATGTTAAATATGATGATGAGTATGATGTTGTCATTATTGGTTCTGGTTTTGCGGCTCTTGCTGCGGCAATTACTTCAGTTGAAAAAGGCAATAAAGTTGTTGTTGTTGAAAAGATGGGGCGTTTGGGAGGTAACTCAATTATTAATGGTGGTCTTTTAGCTGTTGTCAATAGTCCTAAACAAAAAACAGAAGGTGTTAAGGATTCTGTTGAATTGTATACTAAAGATACTATGAAAGCAGGGCTTAACCTCAATCACCCTGAAAACCTTAAAGTCATTGCAGAACGTGGAAATGATGCTCTCAAATTAGTCGAAAAATGCGGTGCTAAATTTTACGAAAAACTTTCACATTTAGGAGGACATTCTGTCCCTAGAACTTATTTAACGGCGAATGGCAGTGGTTCTGGTATTGTACAACCAATGCTTGCTTATCTGGAAAAATTACCAGGTGCTGTTATTAAAAGTAGAACAAAATTTGATGATTTTATTCTTGATGATAGTGGCCGTGTTGTCGGAGTTATTGTCAGAGAAAATTATAAGTTTGATATGAAAGCGTTAGATGATAATGCAGAAAATAAAACGGGTGATCGAAAATACTATAAAGCGAAAAAAGCCGTTGTTTTAGCCAGTGGTGGGTTTTCACGTGATGTCTTTTTCCGAAACATGCAAGACCCTGGTATTCCTGTCGAAACAGATTCTACAAATCAGCCAGGAGCAACAGCAGAAGTACTCCTTAAAGCATTTGATATCGGTGCTGTACCAGTTCAAGTATCTTGGATTCAATTTGGCCCTTGGGCATGTCCTGATGAAAAGGGATTTGGTTCAGCTTCAAATTTTAATATCAACGCTACCTTTAGATACGGAATTTCTGTCAATCCGAAGACAGGTAAGCGATTTATGAATGAACTTGCAGACCGCCGTACACGTGCTCAAGCAATGTTTAAAGTGATCAACGGCGATGAAAAAAACTATCCTATTAATATTTGTGATCAAGTGGCTGTTGATAAAATTATCCCTGATATTGCAGAAAAAGCTATTCAATCAGGTGTTGTTAAAAAATACAATACAATTGATGAGATAGCCGCTACTTATAAAATATCTCCAGTGGAGCTTAAAAAGACGATAGAAGCTTATAATAGTTATGTCACTGCAAAAAAAGACCCTGAATTTGGAAAACCTGTTAATGAAGTGGAAGGTGTTCAAATTATCAAAGCACCTTTTTACGCTACGAAAGGTGTGCCAAAACTTCATCATACCATGGGTGGATTAAAAATTAATACGAAAGCTCAAGTCATATCAACAAAAACAAAAAAACCAATCCCAGGCCTCTATGCTGCAGGTGAAATCACAGGTGGAACCCATGGTGCTAGTCGGCTAGGAAGCTGTTCTATTCCTGATTGTCTTGTCTTTGGTATGGTAGCTGGAGAAAATATTTAAGTGATGAAACAGGCACATCATTTAATGAGTGTCTTTTGTTTTCCTTTATTCTTGTCAAGTATATGTATGACAATAATATTTGCAGGAGAAGATAATGCTTCTCTTGCAAATGCAAACGAAAGTGAAATCAAAGTGACACAAGAACAAAAAGAGAAGTATCCTTTAAAGCCAATTCATGCAAGCCTCTCTTTAAAGTGTGTCTTTTGTCATGAAGGACAAGGCAATAACGTAGAAGAGTTTAAAGTTGTTAGAGAAACTACATGTCTTGAATGTCATGGAACAAAACAGAAGCTTGCTGAACGATTAGGGATGATCGGTACTATTAATGCAAATCCACACAATTCAATTCATGATGGAACAAGATTAGCATGTGATGAATGTCATAATGAACATAAGCCTTCAACAAATATGTGTGCTGAATGCCATGAAAAAGAGATTCAAACCAATATGTGGATGAGGCAAACACCATGAAACGAAAACTATTTATCTTAATGTTTATAGGTATAGGTATTTTAATAGGTGTGATTCTTTGCT
Organism: Sulfurospirillum sp. E15m; assembly: GCF_059415145.1. Classification (NCBI taxonomy): domain Bacteria; kingdom Pseudomonadati; phylum Campylobacterota; class Epsilonproteobacteria; order Campylobacterales; family Sulfurospirillaceae; genus Sulfurospirillum; species Sulfurospirillum sp. E15m. Next base: position 154,256 of record NZ_JCAHZS010000007.1, on the reverse strand, counting down.
ATGGTACTTATTATGGTATGCATAAAACGAGTGATGAAAAATTTTGTGTATTATGCCATGAAATGGATACTATGGTTATAGCCTATACAGAGGATGTTCATGGTGGCAAGGGCAAGGTAGGTGCAAGTGCGAAATGCGTTGATTGTCATCTTCCTCATGATAATCTCATAGGGTATATTTTTACAAAAGCACGTAATGGTATTGTTGAAGGAAGTATTCATCTTTTCGGAAATCCAGAAGATATTAATTGGTTGGAAAAAAGACATTATAGAGCAAGTTTTGTTTTTGATAAAGGTTGTTTAGAATGTCATGGTAATATTCTAAATAATATATCTTCCACCGCACAAGCACAAAAAATGCATAAGCATTATCAAAGTTTACAAGGAACAGAGAAAGAAATTAAATGTGTTTCATGTCATATTGATGCTGGTCATAAAGGGCTAAGAAATATATTAAACTATTATATGCCTGAGCACGATTCATATAAGGCACAGATGGCTCAGAAGAAGAAAGAAGTACAAGAAAAATATCAAAAAATTGGTATTAAACAATAAGACTCAGCAGAATAATTTCACTATTGCTCTGCTGAGTTGATTTTTAGACATCATTAAGTATGCTCAAAATTTATGCCACGATCAAGACATATCATAAGTTTAAAATTTGATTGAGTTTACCCTCAAAATGAGAAGGTTAGATTCAAATTTTGTCTTGAGAGAGAATATTAAAATTTTTATAGTTCCCCTAAACGGTATCCTACTTCTTTAATCATCTCAATAGCACCCTCAGGTAATTTTTTACGTAATCGTTTAATGAGTGCACGCATATTGAGTACACTGGTCTCTTCGCCTTCCCAAACATACTCTTCAAGTTCGTTAAACGTGATGACACGGTGTCGGTCTTTGATAAAAAGGTCTAAAAACATGCACTCTTTTTTTGCGAGTTTTATCTCTTCATTATTCGGGTCAAACAAGCGGTGATTGACAAGGTCGTAGTTGTAGCCTATCCACAATGCGATAGTTTGGGATGGCTTGTGGCAGAGCTTTTTGACTTTTTGCACCAACTCATAAATGAAAAAAGGCTTTTTAAGGTAATCATCACAGCCAATTTCATAAGACATCTGAATTTTCTCTAAGTCATGATTGGAGCTGATGATAATGGCTGGTATGTCCTTGTGGTATAACCGAATGGTCTCTAAAATAGAGATGCCATCAATGGAGGGAACATTAATATCCAGAATAAAACAGTGATAACCGCGGTTTAATGCGTCTAATGCTTGTTCGCCATCCATAAACACATCCACACTATAACCCTCTTTGATGAGGACACTTTTAATCACATTGGCAAGGCGTTCGTTATCTTCTAAGACTAAAATTTTCATAGTTCACTTCCTAAAATGATTGTAAAACATGCACCTTCGCCATGATTGGAAGCGAAAATGCGACCACCCATCTTATCTTCGATGATAAGTCTTGACATATAAAGTCCTATCCCGTGTCCTTGTTCTTTGGTTGTAAAGTAAGCATTAAAAATGTGAGGGAGCTTATCTTCAGGTATGCCTCCTGCGTTATCTTCAATCGTGATAAAGAGGTATTTCGTTTGATTGTAAAGCGTGATATGAATGAGCCCTCGTTTAATTTTTTTGGCGTCGCGCGCCTCTTTGATTTCGTCTTTTGCGTTATTGACAATGTTTAAAAGGGTTTGCATAAACTCATTTTTATAGCCACTAATCATTAAATTCGTTGCATTGCTGACATCAACGGTCACATCAATGTAATTGTATTTAATCGTATGGTTAATGATTTTAAGCATGGTTTCGACTGCCTCGCTCGCGTCGAACACTGTTTTAGTCGTTGAAGGCATAATAAATTTTTGAAAATCATTGATGGTGTCGGTCATATAGCGTACTTGCACCATAATGTCATGGACGTATTGATTGTTTTGTTCATCATCTTGCGCTTCACAACTGTAAACATGCTCTTGCGCAATCGTGGCTATTTCGACTAAAGGATTTTTCCATTGGTGTGCAATGGAAGAAAAAATCTCCCCGATTTCGGCCAGCTTAGACTGTTGGATGATAAACTGCTGATGTTTATTTTTTTGCAATTCAATCGCGCGTAACTCTTTTTCAGAACGAATCCGCATATAAATGTTGTGAATCAACCCTAAAATAAGAAAGACTAAAAAAGGTGATATCAAGAAAACGGCATCTATAAACTTGCGATATTTATCAAAAAACGTTTGAGGTGCATTGACCAAATCAAATTTTTTGACGGCACTGTTGGGGTAAATGTCAAATTGTTTCAATTTCTGAACGTCAAATTGGTAGCTATATTCGTTAAAAACTTGAACGGTGAGGGGTGCTACTTTGTGGTCTAAAATATTAATTGCCATTTGCCCCGTTTGCATTCCTAAATTTTTAACAAGAACCAACTTCCCGCCAATAGCACCTTTACCGATAAAGAGTGTATCGGTGATAAAGACAGGCAACTCGCTTTTGTTAATCATAGAAGCGATTTGACTGTTCTTATACAGATTCCCATTGCGGTCATTGTAAAAACGAATAAAAAAGACGGCTTCATCAGGGTTAGGTTTAGAAAAACGCTCTTCAAGTTCTGTGAGTGTTGATTGGCGGATGTATTCAATTTCAAATTGCGCATTATGCTCGTGGATGGCTTCTTTGATAAACGGTTCACTATCATCGCCATTAGCGCTGGTGTCATTAATGATGTAGAGTTTTTTAAGATGCGGTAGCATTTTAGAAATCATCGGAATGGTCTCAGGAATGGCACGTTTTTCTAAAATACCATACATCCTGTCTTCAATCTGTTGTGCGCGTGCGTCGTTAGGATCAAACTGCTCCAAACCCGTAAATAAAACAGGTTCGTTTGTAAAAAGCTTATGGTAGTATTTGATAACAAAGTCGTATGCAAAATTATCCAAAGCGATGATGAGGTCATAATTATGTTTTTTGAGTTGAAGTTTATAGAGTTCGCGAAGCTTGGTGTAATACTCTTCAGAGCTGATGCGCTTAGAGTCCATATACCAAACATTGATAGTGATTTCGGGATGATTGTAAAAGACTTTTTCCATACCAGAGAGCACATCGTCGCTCCACTGAAAGCCTCGATGGTAAGAGTTTATAATGAGGATTTTTTTATCATGGGCGAAAAGCGGCAAAGCACCCAGAAGCATGATCAAACTGATCAAAAGAATTTTTTTCATCCTGTCCTCTGCTTAAAATTTTGGGAGGTCATTATAACACCAACCTTTTTACATGTAAAGGTGCTCCATCCTATGCCGCCAAGCAGGATGGAGCATTTTTTTAATACTCTAAGAACATTTTTTGAAGTGCTTTTTTATCGTTGGTTTTCGTAAGTCCCAACATTAAAAGAACACGTGCTTTTTGTGGATTAAGCGTAGTGGTTGCAATAAAACCATACTTCGCATCATCGACTTCACCTTCAAGGGTTGTACTTCCACTTCCGACACGGCTACTACGAGCGACAACCACACCTTTTTTAACTGCTTCTGCGAGTGCATCTTGAGTTAAAGGGAAAGGATTGCCATTACCCATACCTGCATGAATGATGCCTTTTGCGCCTGCAGCAACAGCTGCTTTTACCATGACGTCTGTATCACTTGGATGTCCATAAACGATATCAACACGTGGTAAATCTTCAAGTTTACTGACATCAAATTCAGTTGCAACGGTGTGTTTACGTGTTGGTTGCATATAATACTCTACATTGCCGTAATAAACCGTACCAATTTTACCTGAGTTTGGCGAAGCAAAAGCATTCACGGATGTTGTGTTTACTTTAGTGACTTCTCTTGCACTGTGGATTTCATCGTTCATAACAACTACAACACCTTTACCGGTTGTCTCTTTGTTGATAGCGACATTGACTGCGTTAAAAAGGTTCATCGGACCATCTGCACTCATAGATGTTGAGGAACGCATTGCCGCTACAAATACAACAGGTTTTTTACTTTTAACAGTTAAATCAAGAAAGTATGAAGTCTCTTCAACGGTATCGGTTCCGTGTGTAATGACAACGCCGTCAATATCCGGTTGTGCTAAAAGCTCATTGACACGTTTTGCAAGTTTTAACCAGACTTGGTTGGTCATCTCTTGTGAACCAATATTAGAGATTTGCTCACCTTTAATGGTTGCCATTTTATTGATTTCTGGTACCGCGGCTAAGAGTTTATCTACGGTAACAGCACCCGCTGAATAAGAGCTTTTAAGCTCAGACGTTCCCGCTCCTGCAATCGTTCCGCCCGTTGCTAAAATGGCAATCGTTGGTTTTGCCATGAGTGAAGAGGCACCAATAAGTGCAACCATAAGTGATGTTTTAAGAAAATTCATCCTAATACTCCTTTTTGTAAAGTTGGTTTACATGTAAATAACACGGCTTATGAGCATTGCCCAAAAGCCGTTATAAAAAGAGTTCCCTAAGGGCTCTTTTACAGAATCATACCGCCGATAACAAAGGCAAAAACAACAGAAAGAGCAATCGCAATAACACCAGGAATGATGAATGGATGGTTAAATACAAATTTACCGATACGCGTTGAGCCTGTATCATCCATTTCAACCGCTGCGATGAGTGTTGGATACGTTGGAAGAACAAAAAGCGCGCTTACAGCCGCAAAAGATGCTACAACAGTTAGAGGTGAAACTCCTAGCAACAATGCACTTGGAATCAACGCTTTTGTCGTTGCTGCTTGTGAATAAAGAAGCGTACTTGCAAAGAAAAGAACCACTGCTAACATCCATGGATAAACATTTAAAAGGTCACCGGCAACTGCTTTAATTTGAGCGATGTGGTTAGCTACAAATGTATCACCAAGCCATGCAACACCTAAAACACAGATACATGCGCTCATACCTGATTTAAACGTTGCAGAGTTAAGTACTTGTGCACATTCGATTTTCGTAAAGAAAGAGATGAATGTTGCTGCTGCAAACATGAAAAGCATAATCGCTTCGTTTCTTGGAACAACAGGGTGTTTAATAACGCCTACTTTATCACTAATCAATGTCGCATAGGTAACAACTGCTAGGATAGAGATAAGGAAAATCGCAACAGAAAGCTTGGCACCTGGTTTGATTTCAAGTTTTGTAGCGCCTCTTGTTTTAACTAAGCCTTTTGCCAATCTTTCTTGATAAACAGGATCATCTTTAAGCTCTTTACCTAAAAAGTTAGAAACAAATGCTGCGACCATACATGCTAAAAACGATGAAGGAATACAGACAGCTAAGAGTTCAAGATAACCGATACCTTGTTTTTCCAACGCACCGCTTAAGAAAACAACAGCCGCAGAAATTGGAGAAGCTGTAATGGCAATTTGTGAAGCAACAACCGCGATACTCAAAGGACGAGACGGGCGAATGCCTTGCTCTTTTGCTACTTCTGCAATAACAGGTAAGGTTGAAAACGCTGTATGACCGGTTCCTGCAAAAAATGTCATAACATACGTCACGATAGGAGCTAGGAAAGTGATTTGTTTAGGGTTTTTGCGTAAGATTTTTTCCGCAATACTGACCATATAATCCAGTCCGCCTGCTACTTGCATCGCACCAATGGCTGCAATAACAGACATAATGATAAGAATAACATCGATAGGAATTGATCCTAATTTTAAGCCCATGCCAAGTGTTAAAACAAGAACACCTAGCCCTCCAGCATACCCAATACCAATACTACCAAGTCTTGCACCAAAAAAGATGGCGGCAAGAACGACAATGACTTCTAACCATAACATGGTAACTCCTTTTAATAGGTTTCTTTCATGGTTTAAAAGAACCATCAAAGAAACCTAACGTTGGGGCATTTCTGCCCCAAATCGTTGTTAGCGTTTTTCGAATTTATCTTTCTCTGAAAGACCAAAGTTACGAGGTTTAATCATATTTTCTGGTTTGATAATGTCATCAAGTTCTTCTTTTTTGAGAAGTCCTTTTTCCAAAACGATGTCATAAACAGAACCACCACTATCAAGTGCTTCTTTAGCCACTTTGGTTGAGTTTTCATATCCGATAAATGGGTTAAGTGCTGTTACAAGACCGATACTATTAAGTACCAATGCTTTACATCTCTCAGGATTTGCAGTAATTCCATCAACGCAGGTGTAAGCCAACGTCTCAAATGCATTTTTCATCATGTTGATAGAGTTGAAAATGTTAAACGCGATAACCGGTTCAAATACGTTTAGTTGAAGCTGACCGCCTTCACATGCCATAGTAACTGTGATGTCTGAACCAATGACTTGGAAACAAACTTGGTTTACTACTTCTGGGATAACAGGATTGACTTTACCCGGCATAATGGAGCTACCTGGTTGCATTGCTGGAAGGTTGATTTCGCCAAAGCCTGTACGAGGGCCAGAGCTAAGTAAGCGAAGGTCGTTACAAATTTTTGACATTTTGGTTGCAACGCGTTTAAGAACACCAGAGATTTGTACATAAGCACCTGTATCTTGGGTTGCTTCAACTAAGTCACCTGCTGTTACAAAAGGGCGACCTGTCACTTCTTGAAGTTTAGCTTCAACCGTTTTTGCATAATCAGGATGCGCGTTGATACCTGTACCAATCGCTGTGGCACCCATGTTGATTTCACGAACCAATTGTCTTGCTTCGCTTACACGTTGAACGTCTTCACCAATCATAACGGCATACGTTCTAAATTCTTGCTCCAATGTCATAGGAACAGCGTCTTGCAATTGGGTTCTACCCATTTTGATAACATCTTTAAATTCTGTTGCTTTTTTTGCAAAAGAGTCTTTAATGATGACCATAGATTCGTTAAGTTCTCCAAGTTTTTCATAAAGTGCGATTCTTAGAGCTGTTGGGTAGGCGTCGTTTGTTGATTGAGAGAGGTTTACATCGTTGTTTGGGTGTAGGAATTTATACTCGCCTTTTTGGTGTCCCATCAGCTCTAAGCCGATATTCGCAATGACTTCGTTGGCATTCATATTGGTTGAAGTACCCGCTCCGCCTTGGATCATATCTACCACGAATTGGTCGTGGTATCTACCTGCAATGATCTCGTCGCACGCTTCACAGATAGCGTTTTTCTTGTTCTCTGCCAAAAGTTCTAGTTCAAAGTTTGCCAAAGCGGCTGCTTTTTTAACTTTTGCCAAAGAGATAATAAAAGTAGGGAAACTTTTTAAAGTAACACCTGTAATGTGAAAGTTCTCAGCCGCACGTGCGGTTTGAACACCATAATAACATTCGTTTGAAATTTCTTTATCACCGATAAGGTCATGTTCGATTCTAGTAGACATTTTGTCTCCTTAAGATTTAAAGGTGATGGAAGTTTAAACCTCTAAAGAGACTTGAAAATGACTTTTCGGCATTTTTTTAAAAAATATTTGAAAGATGCTAATTAATTTTAATATCTAAAAAATATGCAGATAAAAGCTTACATGTAAAAAAGAAGAGGAAGATGCCTTAATTGCTTTTTAGGATAATTTAGGATAAAAAGCACCGGAGGTGCGCGGGCTTCCTGTCGAAGGAAACCCAGCGCTAGCGAAGAGCTTGAAGCTTTGCTGTGAGCACGTCTAAAAAATACGTTAGAGTTTAACGAATTTGTCTTTTTCTGAAAGACCAAAATTTCGGGGTTGAATCATGTTTTCTGGCTTGATAATCTCATCGAGTTCTTCTTTAGCCAACAAACCTTTTTCCAAAACGATGTCATACACAGAACCACCTGTTGCGAGTGCTTCTTTGGCGACCATTGTGGAGTTTTCATAGCCTAAATAAGGATTAAGCGCCGTGACCAAACCGATACTGTTTAAAACAAGCGATTTACAACGTTCCGTATTGGCTGTGATGCCATCGACGCAACTATATGCCAACGTTTCAAACGCATTTTTCATCATATTGATAGAATTAAAAAGGTTAAACGCGATGACAGGTTCAAACACATTGAGTTGAAGCTGACCGCCTTCACACGCCATGGTCACGGTGATATCTGAACCAATGACTTGGAAGCAGACTTGATTCACCACTTCTGGGATAACGGGATTGACTTTTCCCGGCATGATGGAGCTGCCCGGTTGCATCGCTGGAAGGTTGATTTCGCCAAAACCGGTACGAGGACCAGAGCTTAGAAGACGTAAATCGTTGCAGATTTTTGACATTTTGGTGGCAACGCGTTTAAGCACACCCGATACTTGCACGTACGCCCCCGTGTCTTGGGTTGCTTCAATAAGGTCGCTTGCGGTGATAAAAGGGCGTCCCGTCACTTCTTGGAGTTTGGCTTCAACCGTTTTGGCATAATCAGGGTGCGCGTTAATACCTGTACCAATCGCCGTTGCGCCCATATTGATTTCACGAACCAACTGTTTGGCTTCATGCACACGCTCGATATCTTCGCCTATCATAATGGCATAGGTTCTAAATTCTTGCTCCAATGTCATAGGAACAGCGTCTTGCAGTTGGGTGCGACCCATTTTAATGACATCTTTAAACTCGCTGGCTTTTTTAGCAAATGACTTTTTGATAATCGCCATAGACTCACCAAGTTCGCCCAGTTTCTCAAATAAAGCAATGCGAAGCGCGGTAGGGTAGGCGTCATTTGTGGATTGAGAGAGATTGACATCGTTGTTTGGATGGAGAAATTTGTACTCACCTTTTTGGTGTCCCATCAGTTCCAAGCCGATGTTGGCAATGACTTCGTTGGCATTCATATTGGTAGATGTTCCCGCTCCGCCTTGAATCATATCGACCACGAACTGGTCGTGGAATTTGCCTGATATAATCAGGTCGCATGCTTCAACAATGGCATTTTTCTTTGGTTCAGAGAGTAAATTAAGTTCATAATTGGCAAGGGCTGCTGCTTTTTTAACGTTGGCTAAAGAGGTGATAAAGGTTGGAAAGTTGGAAAGGGTAACCCCCGTGATGTGAAAGTTCTCTGCCGCACGCGCGGTTTGAACACCATAATAACATTCGTTTGAAATTTCTTTGTCGCCGATTAGATCGTGTTCGATTCTAGTAGACACACATTCTCCTTGTGATTGTAAATTCACTTTCGCGTCTCATTATAACATGAGCGCATTGTAAAATCTTTACATGTAAAGATTACTTTTTTGCAATGCCCACTTTTTGAGGTCGGATAGTCAAATCAGTCACAACACCCTTGATTTGTAATACATCTAAGATACTTTGTGCAATGGTTTCAGGCAGTAAATGGGTATTTTCATCGTCACTTGGAGCAAAATGTAAGTTGTTGAAAAAAGGTGTTTGGGTCATATCGGGATTGATAGAGGTGACTTTTACACCACTTTTACGCACTTCCTCAAAAAGGCAGTGCCCAAAATCACGTAATCCACTTTTGGTAGCGGTATACAAAGCCGAGTATTTTGCATGGCGGGTAGCCTCGATGGACGTAATATTGATGATATGACCACTTTGTGTTTGTAATGAGCGCAAGCAAAGGCTTGAGAGCATGATAGGCGCACTCAAATTAACATCTATCAGGTTTTTGATTTTAGCAACGCTTAGTGTTTCATGGGGGTCAAACAATCCAATACCTGCGCAGTTGATAAGTACATCGACTTCATGGGTTTTAAGCCACGACTTAACGACAGTTTCAAGCTTCTCACCATCTCGTAGGTCACAGAGTATGTCTGCTTCGTTTCGCCCGATATTAAACACCTCATAGCCTTTACATGTAAGCGTGTTTTTAATCGCTTTACCAATGCCGCTACTACCACCGCTCATTAACACTGTTTTCATTGTTTTCCTTATCATTGTGCAATCGTCGCGAAGAAAAAACCTGAATGAAACACTTTGAGCCGATGGGATAAAAAGCATATGTGTTTTAGGGTTCCCATCGTGTCTCAACCTTGTTGAGAAAAGGTTTGTTTCGAAAGCTGACGATTATTTATTTTATCGCTATATGTCTTTAACATCGCTTCCTCAAAAGCTTCATTATCAGTATACTCATGCCCGAAAACCTTTTGCCACAAACTCTCATCTTCCATGCATAAATAAAAAAAGACATCCTTGTGCCAAGGCTTAAAAGCTTGGTAGAGTGTGCTAAACATCTCTTCTTTGAGTGAAAGAGGGTAGGAGTATTTGCCGTTAGCATCGACAAGCGGCATTTGCAGAATTTTACTGTTCTGCGCTCTTAAGCGGATTTTTTTTAGAACAGGCTTGATGAACGTGAGCGTTCCCATGGAAACGAGCGCGACCTCTTTGCATGTAAAAAGGTTCGTCAGTTCATGAGCGATAGCAGTGTAGGCTTCTTGCCAGCCTTCAAATAAAACAATAGGGTGAAAATGAAATCCAACGAGCACGCCTTTATCTGCCAAAGCTCTAGCACTTTGGATGCGCGCTTTCAAGCTTGCGGCACGCTTTTCTTCATTGTCGATGATGACCTGCGGATTGAGTGACCATGTACAGATAACATTTTTGGGTACGTTGTTTTCCAAAAGATAAGCGATATTATCAGACTTGCTTTTGAGTTCTACAATCACGTTAGGGTGTTTGCGAGCAAAAGCAAAAAGCGCTTCTAAAACACCCACGCGGTTGCCCCACATCAGTGAATCCGATGATTGACCTGTGCCGATGTGATACGTTTTTGTGGGGTCAAGTTCTAGACGTTCTAGTTTTTGCGCGAATGTTTTGTCAAATGTGATGGTGTTGTTTTTGTAAAAGCTCTGAATCGAACAGTACGAGCAGTCAAATCCACAACTCTCCACAGCGTCCAAGGTCATTAAGTTGCAACAACGTGTTTTAGGCGAAGCCACAGGACAACTGCCAAGACCCAAACTCTCTTTTTTGACTTCTACGACCTTGAAGCTCTCTTTTTGAAAATCTATCGGCGTTTGAGGGTAGCGTTTCAGGTTGGTTTTTAATGCTTCGTAATGGTTTTGAAGGTGCGTCAGTGTCTCTTTTTTATGTTCTTTATCTTCCCAGAGCATGGCAATATCTTCATTCCACATTTGTAAATCAATGGCGATAATGATGCAATTTTGAATTTCAGAAAAACTCAAACGATAGGTATTGGCCTTGTTCCGTAAGAACGTTTGCGTTTTTACATGTAATTTTTCAAATGCCGTATTTTCACAGGCTTTTTCAAAATGCGCTTGTCTATCATCTAACATATTTTCCCCATAATTTTAAACTTTTGTTTATCCAGTTTCCCACATCACTTTTGCTTGGAATGCTCCCATCGCAATAATCAGAGACGACCTTAAAGACGTACCTTTCAATGGTGTTTGGAATGGCATCTAAAAAGGCTTTCGCTTCCATATCGACCAGTGTCGTTTTTATGGAGGAATCGCTGTAAGTCGCGCACTCGACACGGTTGCTCACGACGGGAGCCCCGAAACGCTCCGCTTTTTCGTCCCGACGGAGCGAAAGTGTTTCGTTTGGACTTCGGCGCATGCCTTTTTCAATAGGATTTTTATGGCTTGAAAGTGTTGCAAAAGGAATACCTAGATTTTTATGTGAAGTGCAAAAGAATGTGCCTTTAGCGATAGTCGCATCCGTGCATCCTGCGATGCCCACATTGATGGCAACTTCGGGCTCATAAAGGCTCAATGCATACGTAAGTGCCGCTTGTGTGTTTTCACTTCCCATACCTGAGACGATAAGCGCGACGTTTTCGTTTTCATACAGGTTGTACGGTTGCTTGGCTGTACATGTAAGCCCAAAGTACCCAACGATGGGCTTGGCTTCGGCGACAAGGGCAGTATGAATAAGAATAGAAATGGTACGCACGGATAAACCTTTATTTTTATGTGGTCATTATAGACAATCTTTGAAAAAATTGCTATAATTATCCTATCCCCTAGTATAGGATATAAAATGTCACAACATACTTCACACGACGAGGTTGTCAAACGGCTCAAACGCGCCCACGGGCATCTGCATAGCGTCATCGCGATGCTTGAAAGTGAGCGTTCGTGTACCGATATCGCACAACAACTGCATGCCGTCGAAAAGGCTGTCAATAACGCTAAAAAATTACTCATTCACGATCATATCGATCATTGTTTAGATGGAGCCGTGGGTGAGGGGAGTTTGAGTTCCAAAGAGATTCTCAACGAATTTAAACTCATTACAAAATACCTCTAGAGAAAAATATGGATATTACTTCTTTGATTAGTGAGGGTGCAAACCTCTGGATTTTACTGCCGAGTGCCATCGTTTTAGGCGCTTTGCATGGGCTTGAGCCAGGACATTCCAAGACGATGATGGCTTCTTTTATTATCGCGATTCGAGGAAGCGTCTGGCAAGCCGCGATGCTTGGCGTTGCAGCTACGATTTCGCATACGGCGATTGTTTGGATCATCGCGTTAGCAGGTCTTTATTTTGGAGCACAGTACAGCGACGGCGCCATCGAGCCTTATTTGCAAATTGCCTCTTCCATCATTATCTTAGCCATTGCCGCGTGGATGATACGCCAAACCTATAAAGACCAACACGCATGCTTAAATCATTGCCATGACGACCATCATCACCATCACGATGAAATCTTCACGATAGAGACGCAAGTGGGTGTTATCGAACTGTCGATTTTTGAAGAGAACCAGCCACCGAAATTTTACATCAAAAGTGATGTGCAATCTTCTTTGGCGCACGATAAAATCATTCTTCAAACCGAGCGCAAAGATGGAAGCGTTCAATCCTTTTCGTTTGCCCGTCACGGTGATGGTTTAGAGTCTTTGGAAGCAATCCCCGAGCCGCATGAATTTATCGCTCGCCTTTTTTTCACGCACGAGGGTGAGAGCGAACACTACGACGTTGAGTTTGTCGAACACCATCACGAACACGTTCATGAGGAGCTTGTCGGTCTTGATATCACGGCACCTGGCTACCAAGACGCGCACGAACTTGCCCACGCCAATGATATTCGCAAACGCTTTGCCAATCAAGAAGTCACGAACTTTCAAATTCTTCTTTTTGGATTGACAGGTGGACTTATTCCATGTCCTGCAACCATCACGGTCTTACTGTTGTGCCTTCATCTCAAAAAAGTGACGATGGGTGCCGTATTGGTGTTAGGCTTTAGTATCGGGTTGGCACTCACGTTGGTGCTTACGGGCGTTATTGCAGCGCTAAGTATTCGTTACATGTCAAAGCGATTTAGCGGTTTTGGCGATATCGTGAGAAAAGCGCCTTATTTTTCCAGTGCGATTATTGTTTTAATTGGTCTGTATATCGGATATGAGGGATTGTCGCATTTAGGTTAGGAGATATTTCAAAAGGATGAAAAATGAAGCGTCTTTTGCTCATTGAAGACGATGAAGAGTTTGCATGTTTGATTCAGGCTTTTTTGGCTCAACGAAGCTTACATGTTGATATGTGTAATGATCCTTTTTTAGCTCTTGTTACGCCACTTGAGCCGTACAGCCTTATTCTTTTAGATTTAGGCTTACCAGGGATGGACGGTTTGGAGGTGTGCAGAGAGCTAAGAAAAAAGAGTCAAATCCCTATCATCATCTCTTCGGCTCGAAACAGCACTGCCGACAAAGTCATGGGGCTTCAAATCGGCGCGGACGATTATCTACCAAAACCGTATGACCCAGATGAGCTTTACGCACGCATTAGTAGTTTGCTTCGCCGTGTCAATGCATTTAGCAACGAAAAGCAGAAAAGGGCTTTTATGATTGACGCACAAGCCCATGACGTCATTTTTTTAGAGCATCCTTTGCTGCTGACCGAAGCGGAATTTGAAGTCGCTTCGCAATTGGTAAAACAAAACGGCCATGTTATCTCAAAAGAGCAGTTGCTCTACGATGCTCCTGCCATCTCTTCGATGGAAGGAAAAAGTTTGGAGATGATTATCAGTAAGATTCGTGCTAAAGTAAAGCCATATTCTTCGAAAGAACACATCGTCGCATTGCGAGGAAGGGGGTATCGTCTTGTTGAATAATATCAAACGCTCACTTTTAGGGCAAATTCGCTTGCTATTTGTTGTATCTTTTGTCGTTATTCTTGGATTGTGGGGCTATTTTTATCTGCGCCAAACACATTTGCAAAATGAGCACGCCATGGCACGTTACTTTAGTATCGCAAGTTCATTACAACCTTTTTTGTTTCAGTCGTATCCTTTAACGAACAAAGAGCTGCAAGAGTATCATGTAACTTTGTTTACGCAAGCGCTTAGCACCAAAGCCAAGATACAAGAGCACAGAGGCGACGATATCAAAGGGTTTACGATTTTTGAGGAGAACGGAAAACACATTTTACACGTGTATAACCCTATCGGAGAGATTTACCTTGAAGATAAAGAAGAGGATTATACCCTTAGCCTCATTCATACCATTTTTTTAGCTCTCCTTGGCATCCAAAGCATTTTGTTGGTTGTTTCACAAAGACTGTTGCATCCAATTTTAGAGATGGGGCAAAAACTTAAAGAGCTTCAACAGGGTGATTTTTCAAAATTGTCCATTCATTCTTCCTATAAAGAGTTACAACAAATCGAGCATTCCTACAATCATGCGATTGATTATATTCATTACTTGGTGCAAACCAGAGAGATGTTCAATAAAATATTGATGCATGAGCTTAAAACACCACTTGCAAAAGGGATGTTTTACCTGAAAAATGTACCCTCAACACAAAGTCATGCAGATATCAAAAAGGTGTTTGAAACCATTAATTCGCAACTCGATACCTTCCGCATGCTCGAAGAACTCATCGCCTATAAAGGGGAGGTCTCATGCGAGGAACACTCTGTTGTAACCGTCTTAAATCACGCTATAAAAACCTTACATGTAAAGAAAGATGAAACGATAGATGTTCATCAAAGTTGTGAAACCTGTTTGATACAAGGCGATGGCGCATTATGGCAGATTTGTTTTAAAAACCTCATGGACAATGCTTTGCGTTATTCGCCCAATCATCATGTTTTTATTGAATGCTCACAGACGGCTATAACGTTTGTGAATGAAGGTGAGCCTTTACCCCTAGATATTTCTGCTCCTATTCGTGATTGGAAAATAGAGCGCTCAAAAAATCATCGAAGTACAAGCGGATATGGTTTTGGGTTATTTATTGTTAAAAATATTATTGAATTGCACGGGTACACTTTGCGTTATCATTATGAAAATCACCGTCTCGCTTTAAGTATCCAAATCTAAACGCTATTTACCTTCATTTACCTTCGCTTGGGAAAGAGGTTACCTTCATCTTTTATACTTTCATCATATATCAAAAAAAGGATTAACGATGAAAGCAAAACTTATCACACTTGGTTTAACGGTTATGGTAGCATCAAGCTCTCTGTATGCTTTTGGAGGAGTGCAAGGGTGGAATTGCGATAGTAAGCAAAACAGAATGCCTTTTTCGCAACCCATGTCTTTTAACGGTAACAGTATGCGAGACATTATGATGACGCTCTCTAGCATGGACTTATCCAAAACGCAATGGAGTGAAATTCGAAAAGTGATGTTTGAGATGCGCGATCAGCACTTTGATGCATCGGCTGAAAAAGCATCGGTAGAGGTGATTCATAAAGACGGCAGTTTTGACAAAGAGCATTTTATCAAAAACAGAACGTCTTTGTCCAAAGAGATGATTGATACTCAAGCCAAGAGTATCGAAAAAATCTTAAGTATCCTCACAGAAGCTCAACGTAAATCGTTAGCCGACAAGCTTGCGATTTAAGGAGCCGTTATGACACGCTATACATCACGCTCCATCTTCCTCCATTGGCTTAGTGGGGGATTGCTTGCATTTCTTTTGGTGACGGGTACGTTCGTTTTATCCGATATCCCCAATACGGTTGAAAAACTTGGTTCTTTGAAAATACATATGATTTTAGGCATCGTTGCGACGCTAGTAAGCGTGGTGCGCATTTTTGTCATCATTAAATCGCCAAAGCCCGAAGTATTGCTGATGAGTCCATTGCGCGCTAAGCTCATGCACGCCAATCATATAGCGATTTACGCGGTTATTCTTGCTGTTGGAATAAGCGGCCTTATGTTGGCGCAAAGTGCTTCTTTAGGTCAGATGATTTTTTTTGGAGTAGAAAAAGAGTTATACAGTAGTTTTCACGATTTTGGCGTGGGAGTCGTGCATGGTTTTTTAACCAAAGTGCTTCTCTTTTTAGTTGTGATGCATATTGTAGGAGTGTTTTCTTATACGCTAAGTCATCAGAGCAACATTATAAAACGCATGTGGTTTTAAAGGAGTATAGATGCGTAAATATAATTTTTTAGGAACTTTGATATTAGGTACTGCTATTGCATGCACTAGTTTGGTTGCAGAGGAAAAGACAGCCGATGATTTGGTCGCAAGCATGCAAAAAGAAGACATTACTTACGCGCAACTCATGAGCGGAATGGGTATGGCGTATGAGAGTATTCAAAACGGTGTCATCAGCATGAATAAGCTGCTGGTTGATCGAGGAATCTATTTTATCCGTACCCATCCTGCTCCCAAACAAAAGCCATGGGTGATTATGGATAAAGAGGACCAAGAGGGATTTAAAGCGATGTTGGTCTATTACGATAAAAAGATGGACGAAGATGTTGCTGTTATTGAAAAAGCAACACAGCAAAAAGATTGGATCAAAGCTTATGAAGGTGCGAAAGAGCTAGGCAATAGCTGTCTTTCGTGCCATATGGCGTCTAAAGATAACGTCAAATACGTGATGAAGTAATCTCTTATCAAAGAGAGTCTATTCTCTCTTTGATTGGATGCATTTTTACTACACATGTGAACTTACATGTAAAAACTACTGCATCACCTCAAATCCCGAAAGTGCCGCACCGACGGCGCCGATGAGTTGGGGATGATTTGGAATGATGATTTTACGCTCAAGTTTAAGTTCAAGCATATGGTGCAAGAAAGGATTGAGTGCGCCACCACCCGTGAAGACGATGCAGTCATCTTCTTTCACGACAAATTTTTTAGCCATGGATGCCAAACGAGAGGCGATGGATTCATGCACGCCATAGCAAATATTTGCTAGCTTCTCTTTTTTGGCGATGAGCGAGATGACCTCGGATTCTGCAAAAACGGCGCACATGCTTGAAATGGTCAGTTCCTTGTCGTACGCAAACCCAGCTTTGGCAAAGGCTTCCATCTCCAAGCCTAAGCGATTGGCGGCGATCTCTAAAAATTTGCCCGTACCAGCCGCACATTTGTCGTTCATACGAAAGTCGGTAAAGCCACCATCATCGCCCATTTTGATGACTTTGCTGTCTTGTCCGCCTAAGTCGATGACGGTTTTGACCTCATTGTGAAAAAAGTATGCCCCTTTGGCATGCGCTTTGATTTCACTGATGACAGGAGCTCCATGTGAATCTGCTAGCATATGCCGTCCGTAGCCCGTGGCGACGAGCATCTTAACCTCTTTGTCCGCCAAATACTCGCCCACGATGACATCTTGATTAAAAATGGTTGGGATCACCGCATGATGGGTGATCTCCTTCTCTTTTCCGATACCGATGATTTTTGTATAGGTTGAGCCTATATCCACGCCCCAAAACATTATTTTGACTGGAACGCTTGCGCTTTTTGTTTAAACGTAATGCTCTCCAAAAAGGCCTCCACACGGGTTTTGATCTGTCCTGCATCTTCCGGTGAGTAGTCCGACTCAATGACGAGGCACGGGATGCCTTCTTTCGCTAAGGCTTCGGTCACAAGGTGTGATTCGACATTGTAGGTGTGGCAGAAAGAGAGCGTGTAATAAATCACACCATCAGCTTTTCTATCTTTGTACATTTGCACGATTTTATCGGTTCTACCTTGATTTGGCGTGAAGCAGGCACAGTCGATTTTAGAGTAGCGTTTCATCAAGCGTTCGTAAAGTTCATCTTCGCTCTGAACGCCTTCGATGTCCACATTGTCTTTAAAGTAACGATGACCGATGCAACCTTCTTCATTGATGATGCACGCCCCTGAGCCCTCAACGGCGGTGTGAAGTTTCCAGTTTGGAGGAGCAATTGGAGTACCTAAAACCATGATACGAGGCGTATTTTCAGGAAAAACGCTCACTTTTTCTTTGATGCGCTCATCCAGTTCATCGCAGAGCTCATTCACTTTTTCTGTAAAGCGTTTTGGGTCATCTAAAAAGCTCATTTGGCTGATGAAAAGCGCGTCTTTACCGCTAATAGGCATAACGTCTGGGTGCATACCACGAAGCGTATCAAGACGTTTCATCGCGTCGCGTTTAGCGTTGATGACTTTAACGCCTTCAAGCATCTCGGCAAGGCTGAGCTTTTTCTCCGCTACTTCTTCGATGTGCTCTTTAAACTCTTTAATCTCCTCTTGCCACATTTTTAGGTCACGTTCGCGTTTCATGTGAGGAATATTCATCACATGCACAGGGTGGTGTTTGCCCAAAAGTTCCCATGTTTTTTTCTTCGCTTCACAAGTGGTTTCACCGTAGATAAAATCAGCGGATTGGGTGTACGCACAGGTGTGTTGGAGTTTGAAGCCATAAGCGGATTTGATGAGCGGGCAGATGTTGCGAGGCAGTTCGCTTTCCGCGTCTGCAATAGGAGGATTGGCCCCGCCACAGAGTCCAAAACACGCTCCGCCTGCACCGACAACAATTTCTTCGGGAACGAAGATACAAAACGTCCCCACGGCAGGTTTTTTTTGTGCTTTAAGTGCGTTAATCTCAGCAATGCGTTCGGCTTGGATTTCACTCATAAACCAGTCAAAATACGCCATCGCTTTGGGACGATTGGGTTGGCTCATAAAACCTGCTTGATACCCTGCAAGTCCCATGCCCATCATTTTTGCGTGACGTTCAACATCAACACCAATACTTTCGAGTAAATCTTTATGGAGTTCAACACCCATTTTGTTTCCTTGTATGAAAATGTAGTGCTGTGTGGGTTTACATGTAAAGCGGTAAGCAGAAAAAAGAGTGCTACTTCATGTATGTCTAAGCCTTAGACTAACAGCAATTAATGTATTGTATAGCACTCAAGATTAAAATTTGGTAAATTATACTTTACCAAATTAAGAGATAATTTCTCCGTTTATAAGAAATTTTCCACCCACACGTCCAACATTTTCCAGTGTTACATGTAACGCTTCATCGATGACGTCATCGGCATAATAAGCATGCTCTACTAGCAGTAAACACGGCGTGGTTTCACTGCCTTTTATGGGCATGGTTTTAACAAAACTGCAAAAGAGTGCGGCTTTAGTTTTGTGAACCATCATGGGATACTCTGCGATGATTTTCTCCCCTTCAATTCCAAACGTTTTAAATTCACTCTGCTCGTAATCAAGTGCTTGAGCGCTTTGACTCATCACCTCTTTGAGCTCTTTGGAGACAAAATTAATAGTGACTTTTGAGCCTGCTAAAAAGTTCGCCAGTGTGTCTTTAGGATTTCCATTTTCTTTTTTGCCGATGGAGACAATGAGCATCGGAGGATTGGAAGAAAGCGGTATAAAATAGCTAAAAGGAGCTAGGTTGGTGATGCCTTCATGTTCGGTGCTGATCCACGCAATGGGGCGAGGCGTGACAGTGTTGGAGATGAGTTTATAGATGCTATTGACATCTAGTTTTGAAAAGTCTAAAAGCATGATTTTCCTTTTACATGTAAAAAGCAATTTTAGCATAGAAAATCAGTGTTTATCGGTATGTTTTTTGCTTTTAACTCTTTGCAATCAGCCTTTTTAAACGTATCGTTAGGGGGGTGAAAAATGTATGTACATGAAAGCGGCGTGAATTATACGCTTTATCTTCAAAATGACAAATTTGCAAATGAATTTCTTAATGAACATTCATTGTTTATTGGGATAGCAGGTGAAAACTATGCTCAAGATACAGCATCATCGGATTTAGGAAGTTACCTCAAAAAAGTGGTCGATAGTGTTCCCGAACTTAAAGCAGCCATGGACACAAGCAGTGCGAGTCTTACCGTTTTTATCTTACCCGAAAGCACCTCTTCTGTTGTTAAAGATGCCGTAAGCCAAACCACTGATAAAATGCTCGATGAAGGTACGGATGAAACTATTCTCAAAAGTATTTTGGGTATTGTAAAAGATAATTATTCTTTTGATATCGAATATGGTCCCGCTGTTTCACATATTAAAAATGACACAGTAAACTATGATATGGACGCACTCAACACTGTTCTTTCTAAATTCAAAGATATTTATAGCTCGAACACTGAACTTGCAAATGGACTGGGTAAGTTTTCCCAGTATGTGAATGAAATCTACGATTTTTTAAAGCATGAAGCCAATCCTACAAGCGATGAAGAAATAGCGAATGCTACAACAGATGAGACGAAAAATGATTTGGTTGATACTTTAATGCAAGAGATGGATAAGAGCGAAGAGGACAAAACATTTGGAGATAAAGAACTGGATAAAAAACTCTACAAAAAGTACATCAAATCTTTAACCACTACACTTAAGGGCAACTTACTTCAACAAAGCAGTTAAGCCATTTTTTTACATGTAAAGACTAACGTCTAGTATGCTACAATCTCATATTTATTTTACATGTAGGATTTTTCGTGGATATTTTGCAATCGGTTATTATGGGAATCGTGGAAGGTTTTACCGAATTTTTGCCTATCTCTTCTACTGGGCATATGATTATCGTAGGTGATTGGCTGGGTGTCAAGCAAGACAGTGTGGTAAAGGCGTATGAGATTATCATTCAGTTTGCGGCGATTTTAGCCGTTGTGCTCAATTATAAAGAAAAATTTTCTCCCAAAAAAATTACTTTATGGATGAAACTAGCGGTTGCTTTTTTCCCTTTAGGCGCGGTAGGGTTTTTATTTGCAAAGCAAGTCAAAGCGATGTTTAGCATCGAGATTGTGGCGTTGATGTTTATTATCGGCGGTATCATTTTTTTAGTGGTCGAAAAATTTTACAAACCCAAAGAGCATTTTATTGACGATGTGGAAAAAGTGAGTTATAAACAAGCCCTTTGGATTGGTGTCGCCCAAGTGTTTGCCCTCATTCCTGGTACGAGTAGAGCAGGCTCAACCATTATCGGCGCGATGTTGGTAGGGCTGACACGCAAAGCCAGCGCAGAGTTTTCATTTCTTCTTGCGTTCCCCGTTATGTGCGCAACTACTGCATACGATTTGGTGAAACATCGCCATGAACTCTTTACCGATGCCAATTTTACAGTCCTTGTGGTAGGATTTGTGGTTGCGTTTATCGTCGCCTATGCGACTATCAAACTCTTTTTGAAATTTTTAGAGAATTTTACGTTTGTCGGGTTTGGTATTTACCGCATTGTGTTTGGTTTGGTACTCTTAGCGTTTTATTAAGCTTCTTATCGTGAGAGAGACAAAGACAGCGTTCATGTTTGTCTTTGTCTCTAAAAAAGTTTGATAATTTCTTCTTCGCTGATACTCTCTTTGATAATCACCTGAATACCCCCCGTTGCGAGTGTATTTTTGAGCCCTTGTCCTAAGGCAGAAGTCAAGAAAAAATTAACTCCGTGTTGTTGAAAAATAGGGGTTAATGAGAGGGGTGGTTTTGCTTCTTGAAAATACACAGGATTGTCTATACAAAGAGAATTTTCAATATGTCGGTCTTGAACGGTAAAGATAAAGATGTATTTGCCTTTAGGGCTTAAATGCGTAAAATGCGCTTTATCATCACAGCAAAAGGCAACGGTATAACGATCTCTTTTGACTTCAAGGTGAAGCTGATGCCCGCATAAAAGTGCTAAAGCGACTTTTTGTCGTGCCATTTTGATAATACGTGCAAATGTCGGGCGCGAGACTTCCATTTTTGCCGCGGCATCTTCTTGGTACAACCCTAATAAATCCATCAAATACAACGCTTCAATCTCTTCAGGTATCAAGGTGACAGGTTCATCTTGCACATTGCCCTTGGGAGTAAAACGGGTGACAATAGGCTGATAAGAGGTCAATCGTTTGCATTTCTGACGTGGCATTAGCATACCTTGTGTATAAATTATTAAGGTATCTTAGCATATTTTGGTTGAATATACTTGACATATGTTCATTTAAAGTGCTATTATTTTGAACATATGACCAATTAAGGAGTTTTATTATGATTGCTGCTGCTGTTAAAACCGATAAAGAAAAGGGTGTTTTATCACCACTTTTTGGGAAAGCGAAGTTCTTTTCAATTATTGATGATGTGGGAAACATTACCACGTATAAAAATACATTTGAAGGTGGTATGAAAGTAGCCCGTTGGATAAAAGGCTTAGGCGTGACAATACTTATCGCGAACCATTTAGGAGAAAAGCCGTTTCATGCGCTTCAAAATGCAGGCATTAAAGTCTATTTTGCAGGGAAAGAACGTATTGAACTAGACGATGCTTTAGAAAAAATGAAAGCTGGTGAACTCGAAGAGGTCAATAGTACAAATTATATGGCTCTTCTCGGTGAGGAGGCAGATGAACATAATAAAGCCCATGCAAAGCATTCATGTTGTGGACATAGCCATCGCCATGGAAATGAAAATGCACTCTCTAAAAAAACGGCTCATCGAGGAAGTCATTTTCACCTTTAAAAGCTTTCATTGGGGTATTTACATGTAAGATAGAGAAAAAGTAACACTCTGTGACATAAATGTTTAAAATAAAAGCATTTGCTTTACATGTAACCGTAATTATCATGTTATAGTTATAAATTATAATCATTTTAAATTACGTGTTTAAGGGGTTTGAGATGTTTTTTCAAAAAAAAGAGCCTGAAGAGCTTTATACCCTGAGAAAAGAGATAGAAGCACTCAAAGCTGAAAATGTACTGCTTCAATCCTTGATACAATTTTCGCAAGAAGAGATGATTGTCGTTGTGGATAAATCGCGCACGATTGTCATGCAAAATGATTTAGCCAAAGCAACCATTAAAGACCCTGTAAAACTCGGTTCTTCTTTGAATGAAAACGATCAATCTATCAGCATGGACGGATGCCAAGGTGCGGTATCGTCAAAACGTTTAAATGCCGATTTGGTAGCGTATAGCATCATCAAAACCGATGTCCGCAATGCCAAAGATAGCAATATCCTTACAATGCATCAAAACTCAATTGCAGGCGCACTTAAAAACTCTCAAGCTACTTTTTCCGAAATATTAGAAGACCTCAAAATAATGAAAGAAGAGTCTGCTCAAATCTCACTTGAATCAAGAGAAGGACTCGACCTTGCAAGTAAATCTTCCTCTGCGATGGATAAACTTAGCGTATTGATGAATGATGTTGTCGGTAACGCAAAATCGCTTTTAGAGAGAAGCAAAGAGATATCAAGCGTGGTTCAGCTTATCGAAGATATTGCCGACCAAACGAATCTTTTAGCGTTGAATGCAGCGATTGAAGCCGCACGCGCGGGGGAACACGGACGAGGGTTTGCCGTTGTTGCCGATGAAGTACGCAATTTAGCAGAACGCACTCAAAAAGCAACCAAAGAGATAGCCATGGTTGTTCAAACTATGCAACAAGAATCTTCTGATACCGAGCAAAGTACGATGGAAGTCAGCAAAATTGCTCAGACAACAAAAACACATACGGATGATTTAAAAAGAAAAATTGTCTCTTTTGAAAAAAATGCAACGCGCTCAACATTTGAGGTGAGCCACTTAAGCGATAAAATATTTGCCTCTTTAGCAAAAATTGACCATGTTATTTACAAAAACAATGTCTATGCACTTCTTTTTGGCGAAAAAAATGAGTTTAAAGCCTCAACGCACCACGACTGTCGTCTGGGACATTGGTACGAAAACGGCATTGGTAAAGAGGAGTTTCATAGCACGCCTTCGTATGGTAAACTTGAAAATCCTCACGCGAAAGTTCATGAGATTGCCAATCGTTTGGCGAAAGAGTGTGGCGGAGATAAAGCCATCTGCTCTAAAGCAGAAATTGAAGCAATGGTCAAAGAGATTGAACATGCAAGTGGCGATGTCTTCGTGACACTCGATGCTATGGTAGAAGAAAAAGCAAAAACCCTGATGCTTGAAGCAAAAGAGCATCTTTTTGATAAATCGATAAAGGTATGAGCATGAGTAAAGTGATCAAAGTAGCCGTGATTGACGATGAGCAAGACATCTTGGATATGATTGAAAAATATCTTAAACGTTCATCGGGATTTGATGTAACACTCTTTAACAACCCTCACAACGCAGTTTCGCGCATTGATAAAAGTTATGACGTGGTTCTTCTTGATATCATGATGCCACAAATGAACGGCTTGGATGTTTTAAAGTCGCTTCACGATAAAGCGCCTCAGCTTAAAATTATTATGATGACAGCGTATTCAACGTTGGATAAAGTCTTAAAATCGCATCGAGAAGGTGCAACACACTATATTATGAAACCATTTTCTTCTATGAAAGCGTTAGAAGAGAAGATATTAGAATTGGTTCAGTAAGAGTTCTGTGTGAAAGATTTACTTGCTAAGATCGCTGATTTAGAGCAAGAAATAGATGTACTAAAAAGCCAAAATAGGCGTATTTTAGAGTGCGCGGTTATTGAAAAAAAAGAGTTGGAAAAGCTTGCCAAAAAAGCAAAACTCTATTTTAACAATGCTGATTTAGGGTATATTATTCTCGACAAGCATCAAAATATTATTGATGTCAATGAAACCTTTACTACACTGCTTGGTTACACGAAAGAAGAGGTCTTTAGTCTGTCACTGAACCACTTTTTTACGGCACAAAAGCGATACGATAAATGGTTGCAAGAGCATTTAACAAGATGTGATTGCGAAAATGTGTGTAACCTTGAATACCGTCTGCGTAAAAAAAATCGCCTTACTTTTTGGGCGGAGCTTTTTGGTCGAAAATTTGTCGATGAGGGTGAGGATTTTACAATTTGGAGTGTACGAGACATCTCATTGCGCGTTAAATCACGTAATACCATTGCAAAACTCAACCTCAAGTACCAAAAACAACTGCGCGATATAGAAGCTATCTTAGACATCATTCCTGTTCCCGTTTTTATTAAAGACCGCCACTTTAAATACATAGGATGCAGTAGAGCTTTTTGTAATTTTTTTGGATTGGAGAAAGAAGATATTATCGGAAAAACGGTTTTTGAGCTTTATCCAGAATCGCTGGCACGTATCTATCAGACTAAAGACGAAGAGATGCGTTTCGGAAATCTTCAAGTTTATAAAATCACAACACCAAGCCATTTGGGGCGAAAAGAGATGACGCTGGAGATTCAAAAAAAGAGCATTATGAAAGAGGGTGAATTTGACGGTTTCATCGGTGTTATTATCGATATAACCGAATCGGAAAAACAAGAGCTTTATCTACAAAATCGCATCAGCGAAGAGGTTAAGAAAAATTTAAAAATTCAAGCGCTCTATCAAGAGGAGATGATTCGAAATGCCAAATTTAGCGCTATTGGACAGATGGCAGCGGGTATTACGCATGAAATCAATACGCCTTTGACGTACATCAAAGGCAACTTTGAGATGTTGGTAGAAGATATAGCGCTTTATATGAATGAAACGCCTCGCAAAAATTTAATTCTCCAAGATACGAAAACGATTCAAGAAGGTATTGAGCGTATCGAAAGCATCATAGAGACAATGCGAGAGGCATCCCAAAAGAGCCGTGAGCAAAAAGAGCGTGTTAATGTCTATGAAAGCGTTATTTCCGCATTGATTTTATCGTACAACCGTTCCAAACAAGTGGTCACCATTACCATTAATAAGGTTCCTTTCTCTTTGACGACTTCTAAGCAAGCTTATCATTTTACATGTAATCTTCAAAAGCAACGTATTGAGCAAGTGTGGATTATTATTTTAAATAATGCCTTGGATGAGCTTGTCAAAATTGACTCTTTTGAAAAGCGCGCTTTAAACATTGATGTTTTTGAAGAAAAAGAGCATGTAATCGTTCGCTTTCAAGACAACGCTGGAGGCATCGATTCTAAGATATTGCCACGAATTTTTGAACCGTTTGAAAGCACCAAGGAGAGCTCTGGTATCGGGATAGGACTCAATATCGCTCAACAAATTGTTTTGCAAAATGGCGGCGAGATTGTTGCGTTTAATAAACATAATGGCGCGGTGTTTGCGGTACGATTTCCACTGAGCAAAGAAGAACATCATGAGTTCTAATTTTTTAGACACCTTATATAACACGATGCGTGAGGGAATGTACGCATTTGATAGCGATGGCAAAATAACCCATTTTAATCCATCGGCTCAATCCATTCTAGGCTATAGCGAAGAAGAGCTTTTAGGGCAAATAGGTCACTTTATTTTTCATGCGCATCATGGAAACCAAGGACTGCTTCAATGCTCTTTGTATAAAGCGTTTTTACAAAATATGCCGTATGAGGGCGAAGAGGTTTTTCTTACCAAAGAGGGGCGTTTTGTCCATGTTTACGTCAGAGCCAATCCCCTTATGAGAGAGAACGTTAAAGAAGGATACGTTGTCATTTTTTGGGACATCAATGCTCAAAAATCTATTGAAAACAGTTTGGTATTTGAAGAGGTAAAAAACCGAATGTTTCACGAACAGAGCGATGCGGACGAGAGCGAAGCGTTTTATGAACAAATCTTTGAAACGGCCAATCTTGGTATCTGTTTGATTGACAAAGAAGGACGTTTTGTTGCTTTGAACCCAACGTGTTGTAAGATTTATGGGTACTCGGAAGCAGAATTGATTGGCAAATCGTGTACGCTAGTCGTTCCGCCTGAAAATAAGCAACACATGCAATCGTTACACCACGATTTTATGGCAGGCGCGTTGCATGAATTTAGCAATGAATGGGAAATCGTACGCAAAGACGGCACACGGATTTTTGTGTATGCTTCCGTCGGTATTTTACGCAATATTATTGGCGGACCTTATAAAATCACTACGATTTTTGATATTACACCGATGATAGATGCAAGGCGTGTCCAAAAAGAGCAAGAAGCGATGCTGGTTCAGCAAAATAAACTGGCGGCGATGGGTGAGCTCATCGGACATATTGCCCATCAATGGCGACAACCTCTTAATGTCATTAACCTCACAACGCTTGATTTAAAACTCAAACATGAACTCGGCTCTTTACATGTAAACCATCTCAGTGACTCTTTGCAAAACATACAAATGATTACCGAGCAGATGAGTCAGACCATTGATGATTTTATGAATTTTTATAAACCAAATAAAGAGAAAAAAAGCTTTTATCTCCATGAAACGATTTCCTATGCGACCCATATTATTTCAGCGCAATTGGCACTTGAAGGTATCCAACTCTCTTTAAATATCGACCATTCTGTCAAAGTCCATGGCTTAAGCAGTGAACTGCAACAAGTCATTTTAAATCTGATTTCCAATGCCAAAGATGCGTTTGCATCCAAAACATTAGATACAAAGCAGATTTGTATTTTTGTGTGGAATAGCCCCCAACGTGTGGAGCTGTGTATTGAAGATAATGCCGGCGGTATCGATGAGGCGTTAATGGAGCGTATTTTTGAGCCTTATTTTACGACAAAAGGACAATTGCAAGGCAGCGGTATAGGTCTTTACATCTGTTCGATGATTATGAAACAGAGTTTTAATGGATTGATTCGCGTGGAAAATATTAGCTATGAAGATAAAAAAATTGGTGCACGCTTTATTTTAGAATTTCCAAAGTAACACTCTTGATGAATTCTGCACTTGAATTACCAAAGCATCTTAAGAAAGTGTTTGCACTTTAAGGTCTAAACACAAGATTTTTTCTTCGTTATTTAAAACAAATTTTTGTGCAAACGTGCGGCACATACGCCCTGACGCACGGGAAATGTATTTTTGGCTGAGGTAATTACCCCGTTTGGATTCTTTGGTGATATAAAAGTACTCTTTGAGCGCATGATTGTCCCCATCGCGCGCGGGTTGAAAAAACTCATTGGTATCGGCACTGATGTATGTTTTTCCTTCTTGAATGCCTGTGTTCGCATCAATACAATAAATAGCTTCCAAAGGATCAAACTCTTTTAAAAACTCCGATAAATCGACATCTTTAGAGGTTTTAATCGTTTCAATAATCGTGTATGTGTACGCCTTGGCACTTTGAATAAGAAACTCTTTGTGTTGCATAGAGGCTCTGACATTTTGGGTGTGCTTCTCACCAATAAGAATAATTTTCTCATCTAAGAGTGCCTTATCATAAGGTGTTCCGCTAGGTCGCGCAAACCAAAATCCTTGAAAGAGGTCAATGTCAAGCTTCAATGAACGCAATATCTCCTCTTCTTCTTCCACCCCTTCTGCTAAGACAAGCGCTCCAATGTTAAAGCACATATTGGCGATGGATTTTAAAATCTCTTTATGAATAAAATTCAGATGGACGTTATAGACGATGGAACGATCCACTTTGACGACATGCGGCAGTACGGTTGAAATACGGTCAAAATTGGCATTGCCTGCACCAAAATCATCCAAGGCAATTAGAAAACCACGTTGCTTATAAAAATCGCAAAATTGCTTGAGACGTTCACTGTTTTGGATCTGATACTCTTTAATCTCAATCACAATGTGTGAAGGCGGAATACCAATATCGTTCGCTAAAGCGCAAAAAGCAAAATCGTTAAAGCTAATCATGCTATCTAAAAGATGCGATTCAAAATTAAGAAATAAGAGAAGCTCACTGTTCTTTTCGAGTAAGGGTTTAAATGCAATAAGCGCAAGCGTGCGTACATATTTGTCAAGTTCAAACGAGAGATTTTCTTTTTTAGCTTGGTCAAAGACGAAAATGGGTGAAAGTGGTTCGTTGTTTTCATCATGTGCGCGCATCAGCGCTTCAAGCCCAATGACTTTAGCACTTCGAATAGAAACAATCGGTTGAAAATAGATGCAGATACTATTTTCATTAATCAATTTTGAAACCACAATAATGCCTTTTCTTGGTCTGAGGGAACATTATAACATGCGCATTTTTTTCCAGTTGATTAAAAAATAGGCAGATTTTTCTTCTTAAATTGAGTGGTTTATAAGGAATTACCTCTACGGTTTATAAAGAAATGGCAAGTTTTTCTTAACGAAATAAAAGATGTCAGGCTCGATAGGAGCGTAAAACTTGCTAGTAAATGCGTATCTGTATTGGTAACGTAACGAAGTATTTCATCTATTGTAAGAAAGTTTTTATGACATGTAATATTGCTTTT
Organism: Sulfurospirillum sp. E15m; assembly: GCF_059415145.1. Classification (NCBI taxonomy): domain Bacteria; kingdom Pseudomonadati; phylum Campylobacterota; class Epsilonproteobacteria; order Campylobacterales; family Sulfurospirillaceae; genus Sulfurospirillum; species Sulfurospirillum sp. E15m. The sequence goes on along the minus strand of NZ_JCAHZS010000007.1, from coordinate 125,238 downwards.
AAAAGCATCAAAGAGAAAATTTAACGCCACTATACCTGAATGAGATTTGATAATTGAGCGCTTATTTAATACTAAAATAAAATTAGTGTGTTATAATAATACTAAATAAATATTAATATTATGAATTGGAGTTGTATGAATCTCTCTTTTAGAACGGCTATCAAGATAGTTTTAATCGCTATTGCCCTGTTTTTTATAGGTTGCCAAAGTAAGCCAAAAAGTGTATTTGATGGTAAAAACGAATTGGTCTATGCGAGTACTAAAGATATACGCAATATCAACCCTCACCTCTATGGGGGTGAAATGTCTGCTCAAAATATGGTTTTTGAATCCTTGGTTATCAATACGTCAGAAGGCGTTAAGCCATGGTTGGCTGAGAGTTGGGAGATTCGTGATGGTGGGAAAACTTATCTTTTTCATCTGCGCAAAGGTGTGAAATTTAGTGATGGTTCTGCGTTTAATGCCACTGTTGTGAAACAAAACATTGACGCTGTTTTAGAAAATCGTTCAAGGCATGCGTGGTTAGAGCTGGTCAATGAAATCAATGGCAGTGAAGTTGTTGATGAATACACTTACAAATTAAGTCTCAAAAACGCGTATTATCCGACATTATTGGAGCTTTCGATGACAAGACCTTTTCGTTTTATCGCTTCAAGCTGTTTTAGAGAAGGTAGTACAAAGAATGGCGTCAATGGTTATATTGGTACGGGTCCTTGGATTTTGGAGAAACATGAAAAGAATGCCATGGCGCTATTTGTTCGCAATCCTCATTACTGGGGTGAAAAGCCAAAATTACAGAGTATAAAATGGCGTGTCATGCCCGATCATCAGACGATTTTATTGGCGCTTCAAAAAGGCGAGATTGATCTCATTTTTGGTGCTGATGGCGATATGATTGACTTGAATGCTTTTGAAGTGCTTCAAAAAGAAGGTAAATACACAACGCTTTTGAGTCAGCCTACAGCTTCAAGAGCTATTTTAATCAATACAAAACAACCGATTACGCATGATGCAAACGTACGTGAAGCTTTGCAACATGCTGTCAATAAAAATGCGATTATAGAGGGTATTTTAAATCACTCTGAAACAATAGCACACACGCTTTTCTCCCCCACAACGCCTTACTGTAATGTTGGACTTCAGCCAAAACTGTTTGATTTAGCGCAAGCAAAAGCCCTATTGGATGAAGCAGGCTGGAAGATGGATGATGCAACAAATTTCCGCAGCAAAGAGGGCGTGCCACTTTGCTTGCGCCTTTATTTCAATGCGAAAAATGCGCAAGAGAAAACAATTAGTGAATACATACAAAGCAATTTCAAAGAGATTGGCGTAGAGCTTAAAATCATTGGAGAAGAAAAACAGTCCTTTCTGGATCGACAAAAAAGCGGTGATTTTGACCTCCAATACGCGCTTTCATGGGGAAGCCCTTACGATCCACAGTCTTACATCTCTTCTTGGCGTATGGCGGCACATGGTGATTACCAAGCGCAATTAGGTTTGGAACGCAAGACTTGGGTCGATGAGAGCATTCAAGCAATACTTATTGAACCAGATATTACAAAACGGCAAGCGCTTTATGCACAGTTACTCCACTATATCCACGATGAAAATGTCTATATTCCGCTGAGTTATTCACGTACCAAAGCGGTGTTTACACCACATCTTAAAGGGGTTATTTTTAATCCTTCGCAGTATGAAATTGCCTTTGAAAAGATGTATTTTGAATAAAAAAGAGATGTAATGCTTCGCTATGCCTTCAAACGTTTAGTATTGATAGTGCCCTTATTGGTGGGAATCTCTTTAGTGACATTTACACTCATCAACCTGAGTCCAAGTGATCCTGCGGAGGTGGCACTGAGGGTGAATGACATTACCCCAACCGCAGAGGCAATAGCGCAAATGCATCAAGAACTAGGGCTCGATAAACCTATTGTAGAGCGCTATACCTTATGGCTTAATGCTCTTGTGCATGGTGATTTTGGAGTGAGTTACGCTACCAAAAGACCGGTCTTAGAAGAGATACTGCATGCACTGCCGACAACCTTAATGCTCGCATCTCTCTGTTTGGTTTTGATTGTTTCGTTTGGGCTTGGTTTTGGGATACTGTGTGCTTTATATGAAGGCACATGGCTTGATACATTGGTACGAGGGCTAGTCTTTTTTTTCACAGCCATGCCCAGTTTTTGGATAGGATTGTTGTTGATCTGGTTTTTTGCATTTTATATGGGAGTGCTACCTACGAGTGGGTTGGAGCATGCAAGTGGCATTGTATTGCCTGCTATTACGTTATCGCTGAGTTATGTTGCCACCTATATTCGGCTGATGCGCAACACCATGATTGAGACGCAGCATGAACCTTATGTGCTCTACGCACGGGCAAGGGGGCTTAGTGAGCGGGTGATTACAAAGCATATCGTGCGAAATGCGTTACATCCTTTTATGGTGGCTCTTGGTATGTCCATTCCTAAATTGATTGCAGGGACGGTCATTGTAGAAAATATTTTTGCTCTGCCTGGCATTGGAAGGGTGTGCGTAAGCGCCATTTTTAGCAGGGATTATCCGATGATTCAAGCGTATGTTTTGTTTATGGCTCTGCTGTTTATGCTTTTTAATTTAGCCGTTGATTTATTAGCCACGCACTTTGACCCTCGTTTAAGAAGAAGAATCGCATGACTCTCTTTTGGCATAAGCTCAAAAAAGATCCGTTAGCACTAAGCGCACTTGTGATTATTTTTGGGGTAATTCTTTTGGGAATATTGGTGCCTTATATTGCTCCTAATGATCCGCTAGAACCACATTTAAATGAGAAATTTTCGGCATGGAGTGCCACATACCCACTCGGCAGTGACCACCTAGGAAGATGCTTGTTGTCAAGGCTTTTGTATGGCATTCGAACAACGCTTTTTCTAGCACTGTTGGCGATGACACTTACCATTACTTTGGGAACGATTTTCGGGCTAGCCGCAGGCTTTTGTCGCAAAGTTGAAGAGAGCATAATGCGGTTGTGCGATGTGATGCTTTCTTTCCCCAGTGAGTTGTTAATCCTAGCCGTTGTGGGAATGTTAGGTGCTGGCATAAAACATGTTATTATTGCTAATGTCATCGCAAAAGTGGCGTGGTATACGCGTATGATTTATTCGTTTGTCATTTTACATCGACAGAAAAACTACCTTTTGTTTTCACGTGTTGCAGGGGTCTCTTCATGGACAATTATGCGTAAACATCTCTTTCCTTTTATCGTGGATGATGTGGTGATGCTTGCGACACTTGATACAGGTTGGGTCATCTTAAGCATTAGCGCTCTCTCGTTTCTAGGACTTGGCGTACAAGCGCCCACCCCTGAATGGGGAATGATGCTGAGTGAAGCTAAAAATGTAATGAGTATCTATCCGTTGCAGATGATTCCCTCTGGAGTAGCGATTTTAATAGTGGTTGCGGCTTTTAACTTTTTGGGCGATAGCATACGTGATGCGCTTGATCCTAAACACTATCTTCTGCCTAAGAGTATCGTATGAGTCTGCTTTGTATCCAAGACCTTTCAATAACCGATGTGCGAACCAATACAGTACTGGTTAAAAATCTCTGTTTTGAACTCTCTTTGGGACAGGTGTTTGGAATAATCGGTGAGAGTGGTAGTGGAAAATCCCTTACATGTAAAGCAATTTTAGGATTGAATCCCTCATGGTTGAAACCTTCAGGCAGTATCCTTTTTGAGGGAAAGGAACTTATAGGCGCATCTGAGATCACTTTACGTCAGGTACGAGGTAAAAAGATTGCGATGGTGATGCAAGATGCAATCAATGCGTTTGACCCACTGTATCGTGTGGGCGAGCAAATGGTAGAGAGCTTGTGTGAGGTGAATGAAAAGTCGCATGCGAGAACGCGTAGTCTCGCATGGCTTTTTAATATGGGATTTAAAGAACCAGAGGTGGTGTTTAGAAGTTATGCCCATCAGCTTTCAGGTGGGATGCTTCAACGCGTGATGATTGCTCTTGCACTTGCGCAAGAGACACAAATCATCATCGCGGATGAGCCAACATCGGCATTGGATGTTATTCATCAACGCCAAATGATTGATATTTTTGCCTCTTTGCGCGATGAAAAACGCTCATTACTCTTTGTCTCACACGATCTTGCCATTGTTTCGCATCTTGCCGATAAGGTTCTTGTGATGAGAGAAGGTGAGGGCGTTGAATGCCAAGACACCCAAATGCTTTTTGAAAATCCACACCATGATTATACGCGCTACCTCATTCAAATGCGTCGCATGCTTTCACAAAGGTTTCATCAATGCTTCGCGTAGAGAATGTCTGTAAAGAGTACACCAAAGGGGTACGCATTTTAGAGGGGCTTAGTTTTGAGATGGCCGCTCATACATGTGTAGGATTAATTGGGGAGAGTGGGAGTGGAAAGAGTACGCTTTCACGGCTTATTTTGGGTTTAGAGAGAGCAAATTCAGGGTCAATTTTCATGGACAATGTACCAATTCATGCGTGGCATAAAAACAATCATGGAAGAATGAGTGTGGTATTTCAAGATTATACCACCTCCGTTAATCCACGCTTTTGTGTTGAACAGATACTGCAAGAGCCTCTGTGGCCGTTGCATCAAGAACTGTCGCATCAAGAACTGCAAGCATTGTTGCAAAGCGTGGAATTACCTTCAACATTTTTACATCGTTATGGGCATGAACTGAGTGGAGGGCAACTGCAAAGAGTCTGCTTAGCGCGTGCATTGGTCAGCAAACCTCAGTTTTTACTCTTAGATGAAGCGCTCAGTTCTTTGGATGTCTGTGTTCAAGCACATATGATTACGCTTTTAAAGCACATTCAAGAAGAGAAGCAGATGAGTTTTTTGCTGATTGCGCATGATATACAAAGTGTTTGTGCGTTGTGCGAGTCTATGATGGTTCTTTATGAGGGAAAGATTGTGGAGACGCTACGAAGTGATGCCCTGAGTGAAGCCAAGCATCCATACACGCAAAAATTATTAGAATCAATTCTCTCTTTTTAGATGAGAAATTAAGGAGCCAAATGATGTTACATGTAAAACCTATCGTATATGAGCAAGTCAATGACACAACACAGTTAAAAGCGGAGCTTTTTTTACAACAGCAGTGCCAATTACACTATGGAGATAAAATAACACCTGAACGTTATGAAGAGCTCTTTTTTCGTCTGAAACAGGAGATGAAGCGCACAGATCACAGGCTGTTGCTTGCTCTTAATGAAGACCACGAAGTGGTAGGGTGCATCACGCTTTCTCGTTACGATAATCGCATAGCATCTCTGAAAGAGCGCTATGATCAAGGAAACGTGGCAGAAGTAAGTCGTTGTTATGTGCATGAACGCTATCGACGAAGAGGCATTGGTGCGCAGTTGTTTGAACAAGCATGCTCTTTTGCCAAAGCAAAAAAGTATGCGATGCTCTATTTGCATACTCACTATTTTTTACCGGGAGGCTTCTCTTTTTGGCGCGCCATGGGATTTGAAATCACCGTGGATGAAGGGGGAAGTTGGCAAACCGTTCATATGGAACGTTTGGTAGAAGACGAAGCGCTCCGTTACGCGTAGTTACTGCGTGATAATACTCCAAGCGTTGATGAGTGTTTCCAAAGAACATGCCGCGTTTGCGGGGCTGGTGGAAGGAAGCTTAATAATGGGTCGATGGGTTGTTGCCTCACAGTACGTTTGGTAAAGCTTATGAGCCATCGCGCCATTGGCATAGATGTGTTGAATATTACTTTGCTCTAACAAATTGGTAAAGTCCATCGGTACAACATTTTTGATGCTACTATCGCTGGAACCTGTGATTTCGCAACTTTGAATGACATCCCAAAGGGCGATATGGTTAGCTAAGAGCATCGCTTTTTTTGCTTCGACGGTTGTAGGAAGTGGTGTTTTCGTAAGCGTGGCGATGACTTTCCAAAAGCGATTTTGAGGATGCGCATAGAAAAAATGCTGCTCACGGGATTTAACAGAGGGAAACGTGCCTAAAATAAGCACGTTTGAATGAGAATTATAAACGGGGTCAATCGTATGATGCATCTGTTTTCTTTTACATGTAAAATTGTTGTGTAGTACGAATTTTAGTGTAAAAGGTCTAAATTTGGCAAATACTCTTTTGTGTGGACGTTAAAAAGTCCTAAGATCGTATGAAACAGATTGTCTTGTGAAAAGCGCTCGGTTGCTTTTACATGTAAAGCGTCTAATTTTGCCTTTTGGCCATTGCCTAGGTAGATAACTGCTGGAACGTGTTTCTGCGCGTCGGGCGCTATAAGATAGGGCATCCCATGAAGGTAGATACCATTTTCACCCAAAGATTCACCGTGGTCTGATACATAAATCAAAGAGGTTTCATACTTGTCTTCGTTGGCTTTTAATAAATCAATCGTTTTATTTACAAAATAATCGGTATAAAGAATCGTGTTGTTGTAGGTATTGACAATTTGCTCATGCGAACATTTATCGAGTTCTTGCGTGTCACATGTGGGTGTGAAGCGTTTAAATGCAGCGGGATAACGTTTAAAATAGGTCGGTCCATGGCTTCCTTCTTGGTGCAACACAATAAAGGTATCTTCATAAGCTTGATCGACATTACTTTGAAAATCTTGCAATAAAACCTCATCAAACGTTTTTCCACCGTACTCTTTAACATCTTTCATCCGTTTAGCGACTTGCTTATCTCCGCCTGAATTATTGTCTCTCCAAAAAACACGAACACCCGTTTTTGCCAAAACATCTACAAGGTTTTCGTAGTACTCTTTATCACTGCTCCACTCATCGTGACCGTATTTGGAAAACATACAAGGTACGGAAATCGCCGTTGCGGTACCACAAGAGTAAAAATCAGAAAATGAGACAATGTCGTTTCGTTTAGAAAGTAATGGGTTGGTTGCAACATCGTATCCATCCAATGAAAAATTTTGAGCGCGAGCCGTTTCCCCGACGATAAATACGACCAATTTTTTCTTTGCTTCACTGGTCCTAGTTGCATCGGTTGCAATGGCTTGAAAGGTTGGTTTTGGTTTGATTTCGCCGTAGATGAATTTTCCAAGTGATGCAAGTGGAAAATAAGGATTCAGATACATTTTGAGTTCATGGTGATTACGAAAAAAGGAGCTATAGGTTTTACTCACGCCCATATAGAGTCCTACCGTTGCAAGTAGGGTAATGAGAACGACAAACGCTTTTTTCAGAAACTCTTTAGGATAACTCTCAAAATTGATACGCACTTTAAGAATGAAAAATGAGACAATCAATGCTAGTACGAGATAGATAGTGAGTCGAAGCGTGATAAGGTCTAAGACTTCATGCATATCAGTTTGAGCGGCATTGGTGAACATGTTTTTATCAAGAACCGTGCCAAACGTATCGATAAAATAACTGCTCAGCGTACTGGATAGCAATAAGAAGATAAGAATCAGTCGAAAAGCAAGTTTATTGGCAAAAAGCAAAAGAAAGTTTAAAATACATATCAGCATCAACAATAAGACAAAAGGAGAACTGTACATCAAAAAATAGTTTTTTTCATCCAAGGCAAAATGAAATACTTTTGAAAAAAAAGTAATGTTAAAGAAGAGGACGGTACTTACTGCCGCGAGAAAAATCGTTTTTTGGGTTGGAGAGAGAAAAAGCTTGAAGAGCATTACAAAAATCCTTATTATTTTAAATGAAGGTATTGTACCTAACAAGCATGAATTGTAGATGAATTAAAAAGTAATGGCTATTTGTGTGGAGATTTCTTTCGTGCTCGAAATATGAATCGTAAAGTCATGCAACTCAATAATGGATTTGACTAACGCTAGTCCTAGTCCACTCCCTTTTGCCGTCTGTTTTCCTTGCTCACTGCGGTAAAATTGTTCAAAAACATGTTCGAGTGCGTCTTTATCAATGCCAATGCCTTGGTCTTGAATGCATAAGTGATTTTTTTCAAGTGTAATGTGCACTTCTGAGTTCGGGTGGGAGTATTTAATCGCGTTATCGATAAGATTGGCGAACGCGATTTTAAGCAGTGTCGCGTTGCCTTGTCGGCTTAAAGGCTCTAAAAAATCTAATTTAAGCACAATAGAACGTCCTTTTGCAAGCACCTCTTTTTCTTGAATGGCATCGAGTAAAATTTCATCAATATAGACTTCCGTAAAATGTTTTTTAAGGTCCACTGTGGTGTTGCTAGATAAAAAAAGAATTTTTTCGATGACCTCTTGAAGGTGACTTACCTCTTTGTCCACATCGCTTAAAATGGCTTGGTACTCTTCAGGAGTACGCACTTTCCGAAGGCCTACTTCCACTTCTCCTTTTATGATAGTCAGAGGCGTTTTAAGCTCATGCGAGGCATTTTGCCCAAATTGCTTTACCTGTTCATAAGCGTGTTGCAGTTCATGTAAGAGGGTATTAAAGGTTTCAATCAAATCATCGACTTCATACGCAACATCTGATTTTGGGATAATGCTTTTAGTATCTTGCATACTTATTTTTTTGGCGGCATTGGTCACCGTTTGAACACTAGAGAGTGATTTTGAGATCAGGTAATAGGCAAGAAGTAAGATGACTCCTAGCAGCAACGAGAGTCCAACCCATAGCGTAGCAATCAGTTCTTTAATCTGTGGGGTATGTTTCTCGTAGGGAAGCGCGCATTGTAAAAAGATGAGTTGTTCCCCTTTATCGGCCAAAAAAAGTGTTCCAATCCGAATTTTACGTTGCGTGAGTTTTGGAAGAGCCATGCTCGAAAATGTGATTTTATCAGAGCGATTGGTGACTTGATGCAATAAGGTTTCAGTGACTTCAAGGCTTTCGTCTTTTAAATCCAAAGAGCGCATATCGATATTGGTACTATTGAGTCTTAAATCAAAGGTGACGACTTGTGTGTATAAAAGAGGCATATCAAATTCATCTTTAACTGCGTTAATCATTGTTTCAATATGCTCAGGATTTTCCGTATATTCGTGTTTGATGTCTTTGAGTACTGTAAAAAGCGAGCTATCGAGAGATTGTTTATAAGAGTTTTCAAGGGTGTGAACCACCACATATCCAAAGCTGTAAAAAAAGATGAATAAAATAATAAAAAGAGCCAGAAGCAATCGTACTTTTAAATTTTTAAATACATTAGTCATGAAGAGAATAGCCTAAATTTCGATGTGTTACAATCAATTTGGTTTCGTTGTTCTTATCAATCTTCGCACGTAAGCGGTACATATAAACATTGATGATATTGCTGTTGATGTTTTGGTCGGTATTAAAGAGTTGTTCTTCGAGCGTTTTTTCTTCGATAATGGCATTTTTATGGCGCATCAAGTACTCTAACAGCACATACTCTTTAGCCGTTAAAACAATGATTTCGCCGCCTCTTATCACTGTTTTGGTCAAGGGATTTAATTCAAGGTCGGCTGCTTTAAGCACAGGTTCTTTATGGTCGTTTTTACGCAGTTGTACATGAATGCGCGCAAGCAACTCTTCAAAACTAAACGGTTTTGTAAGATAATCATCTGCCCCTGTGTTAAGCAATGTGACTTTATCACTGATAGTACTTTTCGCACTGAGCATGATAATCGGTGTCGCGATTTTCTGGGTGCGAAGTTTTTGACAGACTTCATCACCTTGTATGCCTTTGAGCATAATATCTAAAATAATGACATCGTAAAGGTTGGTTGTTGCAAGATAGATGGCATCCTCGCCATTGTCACATACGTCCACACAAAAGTATTCTTCTTCCAACCCTTTTTTTAAAAAAGAAGCAATTTTGGGGTCATCTTCAACAATTAAGAGTTTCATTAAGCCTCTTTTATCCCTCTTTTCTTAAAGTAAGCGTCCAGACTAAAGATAAGCAGTGCTACCCAAATAAGCACAAAGCTGATTAATTTTTCTGGAACCAAAACCTCATTATAGACAAAAATTGCCAATAAAAAAGAAACGGTTGGGCTAATGTATTGAAAAAACCCCAAATGCATCAACGAGATTTTTGTTGCTGCTGCGTTAAACCATAGCAACGGTAAAACGGTGATAACGCCTGCTAAGACTAAGAGCCATGAGGTGCTATCAGGAGGGAAAATAAAGGCATTTTCGTGCTGAAAAACCAAATAGCTAAAATAGCCAAGTGCAAGGGGTAAAAGAATGAGTGTTTCAATATACAAACCTGTCATAGAAGGGAGATTGATTTTTTTACGAATGAGACCGTAAAAACCAAAGCTAAAGGCTAACGTTAAAGAGACAATGGGGACCGTTCCTAGTGTTATCATCTGATAGGCAATCGCAAAAAAGGCTAAAGCAATGGCTATTTTTTGCCAAAAAGTGGGGTGTTCTTTAAAAAAGATAATGCCTAAAGCAAAATTGACTAAAGGATTGATGTAATAACCAAGACTTGATTCAGCAATCATATTGTTTGAAACCGCCCAGATGAAAACCAACCAATTAATCGAAACGAGTAACGCTGTCAAAACTAAGTATTTGATTTTATGAATATCGCGTACAAGTAATTTAAATGCTCCAAACTGACGGCTGAAAACAATCATTCCAAAAAGAAGAAATACTGACCATATAATGCGATGAGCCAGCACTTCACCCGCAGAAACGTGTTGGATAAGTTTAAAATAAATCGGGATAAGTCCCCAAAAGCCAAAGGCAAGTAAAGCATAAATATACCCTTGAGCTTCTTGTGATAAATTGCGCATAAAAACCAACTTTAAAAAAGATAAAAAGTATTATAGACGAAAGCAACTTATAAGTAAAAGTTAATCATAGAACTTCATATTATTTTGTAATTAAAGAGTGTTATAATGGTGAAAAATCTAGGAATTGACAATGACTCTCAAATCAAAATTGTACATTTTTATGTCCATACTTTTTGTCATTTTCTCAACCTTAGTTTGGGTTTACTCTTCCTTTTTATTTGAAAATATCAATGAAGAGTGGACAAAACGTTTTGTAAAAAAACAGATTATTTTTGATAAAAACCGAACCCTCTTACCTATTATGCATGAAGAAGCAATCGTCAAAGAGATGGCACACGAACCCGCTATTATTGCTATGGCACAAGATGATATGAATGAAACGCGTAAAGCAAATGGGCTTGCTGTGTTAGAGAAGTATCGCCTAAGGCTTCAAAATCGCACCTATTTTGCAGCTTTTACAAAAAGCGAAAACTACTATTTTAATGACAGCAAAGGCAGTTATAAAGGCAAAGAGTTTCAGTACAAGCTTTCTGCATTGACCAGCAACGATTCGTGGTTTTATACAACCATTGCCGATGATAGGCTTTTTCAAGTAAATGTGGATGTCGATGAAAAGCTAGGCAACACAAAAGTCTGGATCAATTACCTGCTTAAAGTCAATGGTAAAACGATTGGTGTTGTGGGAACAGGGTTTGATTTTAACCAGTTTATTGAAGAATCCGTTGGCATTGAACAAGACGGTGTCCGCAATTTTCTCATTGATTCAAAACTTTTGATTCAACTTGCTAGAGATACAAAATTGGTTGATTATGCCAACTTGACGCAACCCGATGGTGAACATAAAAGTATTGGGCGGTTATTTCCCAAAGATATCAACGCTATTGAGAGCGCCATTGATGAATTACATGTAAAACCTGATGCCATCAAAACACTTTGGGTAGAGTTTGAGGGCAAGAAGCATTTGATGGGAATTGCTTACCTTAAAGAGATTAATTGGTTTAGTCTGACAGTGATTGATTCAAAAGAGCTCGCCATCTTAAAAGACTTTACAATACTTCCAATGCTCAGTATTCTCTTTTTTGTCGCCTTGCTCGCGGTTGGCTTAGCGCTTCATACCTTGGTTTTAAACCCTCTCGACCAACTCAAAACGTCTATGAAGCATGTTGAACATGGAGATTACGATGTGGCGTTTTCTCGTATAGGAAGTGCTGAAATAGCCGCACTCGCAGAACAATTCAAACAGATGGTGCAACATGTCAAAGAGACCAATAACGCATTAGAAGCCAAAGTCAAAGAACGCACGGAAGGCTTGATGCAAAGTGAGAAGAAACTCAATACCATATTAGATACGGTAGAGGCTTTTATTTACATCAAAGATGAACAATACCGTTATGTTTATGCGAATCAAAAGACATGCGAGTATTTTCATAAGTCACTGGATGAGATCATCGGACAAACCGATAGCGCTTTTTTTGATGCGTATACGGCAGAAAAGATTCATAAGATGGACCAAGAAGTCATTGAGCTTGGGCGTAAAATCAGTCGCGAAGAGTCCAATACAAACCATAATCAAGTCACCCGCGTTTTTTTATCGACTAAAATCCCTCTTTTACGAGATGATGGCTCTATTTATGCGTTATGCGGTATCTCAACGGACATTACTGAGCGTAAAAAACAAGAAGAGATTATCAAAACATTTGCATTTCATGATACACTAACGCAACTGCCCAATCGAAGACTCTTTGATGAACGCTTAGAGCTTTTACTAGGATTGTGTCGAAGAAGTCATAAATATGGCGCTTTGATTATTGTTGATTTGGATAATTTCAAACCGTTAAATGATTTTTGTGGGCATCAAGCCGGAGATGCATTGTTGGTTGAGGTGGCTCAGAGGTTGCGTCATTGTGTTCGTGAAACAGATACCGTGGCACGTTTTGGCGGCGATGAGTTCGTCATAGCACTTGGCGAATTAGATGAAAACAGTATTGTGGCGTATCAAGAAGCCTATAAAATTGCCTTTAAAATTTTGGTTCAGTTGGGCAATCCTTATGTCATTACGGTCACTTCGGATGATGAACAGATGCAGACTATTGAGCATCGGTGTACGGCGAGTATTGGTGTGACGCTTTTTGGTCACGAGAAGCAAAATAAAGACCAGATATTTAATGAAGCCGACAAAGCAATGTTTGAAGCCAAAGAAAAAGGGCGAAATCGCATCGAATTTTATGAGGAGTACAGTGTATGATTAAAGTGTATGGAATTACAACCTGTGGGAGTGTTAAAAAAGCGACGGCTTTTTTAAAAGCGCATCAAAAAGCCTATGAATTTGTGGATTTGAAAAGTGTTGCAATCCCTGCGGCAAAACGTCAAGAGTGGCTCTCAAAACAGAGCATGAGCGTTCTTTTTAATACAAAAGGAACAAAGTTCAAAACGCTAAAATTGGATAAAACAATGAGCGATAGTGAAAAAGAAGGGTGGCTCGAAAAAGAACAACTACTCTACAAACGCCCCATCATCGAGTGTGACGATGGAACGCTTGTCGTTGGTTTTGATGAAGCGTTGTATGCGCAAAAATTTGCTTAAGCACGCTTGGCGGTTGAGATAAAAAAGGCCGCCACGAGTAAAAAAGCGCCCGTGATACGATTTTGAATTTTAATCGCGCGAATGGATTTAATGACATTTTTAAGACGGGAGGCTAAAGAGCTATACCCTGTCATCACGATAATATCAACGCAAATGAGTGTGGCGCAAATAATCGTAAATTGCTTTAATAATGGCTCGTTTGGATTTAAAAATTGAGGGATAAATGCCACTAAAAAAACAGTCGCTTTGATATTGGTAAGATTGATAAGCGTCGCTTGGAAGTATGCACGTGAGGCTGAAAAGGCTTTAATATGCTCTGCTTCACTTGGCAAATGCGGCTTTTCAATAAATTTCATTACGCCTAAAAAGACCAAATAGACAACACCAATCCATTTGATAATATTAAACAATAGAAGAGATTTTAAAATCAAAGAGCCTAGGCCAATGACAACCACAAATGTTTGAATCAAAAGTCCTGTTTGAAGCCCAAAAATAGCCGCGTATGAGCGTTTTAAACCGTATTTTAGACCATAATTCATTGAAACAACGGCTCCAGCACCCGGAGAGACACTGATTAAAATCGAAGCCACTAACATCGTTAGCCAAATATCAAGAGGCATACTACATCCTTGAAGAAGTTTTGCAAAGCATTATTTTAACACACGAGGGCTTATGGGGTATTGATAAATGAGCCTACGTGTGGTACAATCTTCTCTTATTTCAAAGGGAGGCGTGATGCGAGCAAGAGGTGTGCTTTTAGCAGGGTTTATCATTCTTAGTGTCACGATAATGGCACAAATCACCTACTTCTCAAAAACACATGCCCTATCTCCCGAATCTATTATATGTAAAGAGTCTTTCACAAGCCTTGTGGGGCTTCCTGATCTTGCTTTAGTGAGTGAAGCGCACTTCATTCGCCATCGGAGTTTGAGCGATGTTTTTTCAGCGTTTGCCGACGCGCCTGAACTGTTGGAGTATTTTCCTTCCACCTTTGTCTATCATGCCGCGTCTTTGCCCATTCCTTCAAGGATAGAACGTGCGCATTAGTCTCAATTTTTTACTCTTAGAGTATGCACTGCGCGCTTTAATCCGCCAACGGGGCAAAAGTTTTTTCATTTTTATCATCTTAAGTCTGCTTATTTTTTTACTTGCTTCTATTCTTATGATTGCCGATGCGATTAAACTAGAACTCAATACCACCCTTAAAACGTTGCCCGAAATTACGTTACAACGCTTTGTGGCAGGCAAACAAAGTGACGTGAGCATCGACAGGGTAGATGCTTTGCTTGAAATTGCAGGCGTGAGCCGTGTTGTTCCACGCATTTGGGGGTATTACTATTTTAAACCCGCGGGGGTTAATTTCTCAGTCGTGGGTGTGGATGCTTTTGAGGAGCCGTACAAAGAGCGTTTAGGCGCCTTATTGCAAAATGTCAATCTAAAAGCACTGGAAAAAGATGAAGCGATGATTGTCGGGGAAGGCGTGAAAAGGGTACTTGAAGAGAACTACTATACTGATTTTTTTAATTTTATTACCGAAAAAGGCACATGGAAAAAAGTCTCTATCGCAGGCGTTTTTCACTCCAACCTCTCTTTAGAATCCAATGACTTGATTTTAATGCCCAAAAAAATGGTGTATGAGATTTTTGGCATGGATAGAAACAGAGCCACCGATATTGTGGTACATGTGGCAAATCCAAAAGAAATTGCAACGATAGTGCAAAAAATTACGGAAAAATACCCCGATATGCGCGCAATCACGCAAGATGATATCCGTGTGAGCTATCAAAATATCTTTGATTATAAAAGTGGATTTTTTCTTTCGCTCTTTAGCGTCTGTGCCTTTGCTTTTTTTATCATTATCTATGATAAAACCAGTGGTTTAAGTTCAGAAGAGAAACGAGAAATCGGTATTTTAAAAGCGCTTGGTTGGGGCATGGATGAAATCATGAAAGAGAAATTTTATGAGAGCTTTATTCTCTCTTTGAGTGCTTTTTTAGTTGGAGTTTGCGCAGCGCTCTTTTTTGTTTATGGTTTGCACGCACCTCTTTTACGAGCGGTGTTTATCGGTTACTCGGAGCTAAAACCTTCGTTTGTTCTTCCTTTTAGCCTTAATGCAACGATGCTCGTACTACTTTTTTTCCTAAGCGTTCCTATTTACGTTGCGGCAACCCTGATTCCTGCATGGCGCGCTTCAACGCTTGATGCCGATGAGGTGATGCGATGATTGTGCTGAATGATGTAAGCAAAACATTTGCGCAAGGTGATGAGATATGCCATGCTTTAGAGCATATTTTTTTACATGTAAAAGAGGGTGAATGCGTGGTGATACGAGGGGCGAGTGGCAGTGGAAAGAGTACATTGCTCTCTTTAATTGCAGGATTGTCAAAGCCTACCAGTGGTGAAGTCAATGTCATGGGAAAAGAAATATCCAAATTGCCGGAGCATTTAAGTGCCCAGTTTAGACGCGCGCATATAGGATTTATCTTTCAGAAATTTCATTTAATTCCTAGTTTAACTGTTGAAGAAAATATCATAGCGCCTCTTATCCCAGACAATCCTCCGTTAAAAACCTTATCTGAAAAAGCTCATGCTGCTATGAATCAGTTTGAGCTTACATCAAAAGCCAAACGTGCTATCAAGCAGCTTTCAGGAGGAGAACAACAGCGCGTTGCGATTGCGCGTGCTTTGATTAACACGCCTTCTATCGTCCTTGCTGATGAGCCAACGGCCAATCTGGACGCAAAACTATCAAAAGCATTAATGGAGCAGTTGTCAGAATTAAAACGCCGTGGTGTGACGCTCATTATTGCCACACACGACCCACTCTTTTTTGAACAGCCTTTTGTCGATAGAATCGTAGAACTACGCAATGGGAACGTTGTGTCATGAGTTTAACGCCTCAAATCGTTGCGCTGTTAGTGCTTGATGTCATTTTTATCTTCTTTGGGCTGATCGCTTTTTTTCTCAGTGCAAAAATTGCATTGCTATGGAATGCCAAAGCAACAACACCTCTTCAGTATAAGCTGTATCAGCAAAGCTACTTGGTGGCAGTTATCATCAAGTATTTGTTTGTGCTTAAATTGCCGTTGTTTCTCTTTTTTATCTTCACGTGCGATACGCTCTCATCCATCATCACGGGTGCGATGTGTGCGAGCGGGGTCGTAAACTCCGTTGATTTTGGACTCAATTTAACACTCTTTAAACTGGTCAATCTCTATCTTTTTGGATTTTGGCTCCTTTTGCACCACGCCGATATGAAAGAGGAAACGCAGCCTTTTACGAAGCTAAAATTTTTTCTTTTTACTTTGTTTGCCATACCGCTTTTTGTGGAAATTTTCTTAGAAATCGACTTTTTTACAAGCCTGAATATCAGCAAAATTGTCAGCTGTTGTGGTACCTTATTTTCTGCGGCAAGCACTTCGTCCGTGTCGTTGCTTTTCTTGGTGGATGCCAACGTCTGGATGCTTCTTTTTTACGCGAGTTTTGCTGTGGTCATCGTGGCTTATAAAGTGAAAAACACGCCACTTTTAATTCTTTCCAATATCTTTTTATGTTTTTTTGCTATTGTGTCGCTCATTTTATTCTTTAGCCCTTACGTGTATGAACTTCCGACGCATCATTGTCCGTTTTGTTTGTTGCAAAGCGACTATTTTTATGTGGGATATGGCTTGTACACGCTTTTGTTTATCGGAACGTTTTATGGTATTTGCGGAGGTATTTTAGATGTGCTGCGCCATACAAAAACAAAGCGTTTTTTTGATATATCTCTCGTGGTCAATGCGCTGTATGTCATCAGTATCTCAGCGTATCCTTTGAGTTATTATGTGCGAAATGGAGTGTGGTTATGAAGCGTTATTCGGGTATTTTAGTTTTAATTTTATTTCCGTTGATTGCTCTTGGTAGCGTCTTTTGGTTTTTACATGTAAAACATCAACTCCCTACGGATATTACGAATACAGAGGCAAAGCCGTTGGAATTTAAAGACAATACAATTCAATGCCCCGAATGCCATATGTATTTAGTCGGCAAGAAGCATACGGCGCAAATCATTACGGCTGATAAAAAAACACATTTTTTTGATGACGTTGGTTGTGCTATACTGTGGCTCAAAACAGAAAAAATAGACCCTTTTCAAACAACGTTTTTCGTGTTTAGTAACGATACCAATCGTTATATTGACGCCTTTAAAGCGAGCTATACGTTGGATGATGAAACACCTATGAAATATGGCTTTGGAGCCTATGAAAATGCAAAAGAAGGCATGATAGACTTTCGTTCGATGCGCTTGCGTATGCTTCGAGGCGAAACGATGCAAGACCCAAAAATTAGACAACATCTGAAAGGACATTAACATGAAAGTAGCAATGAACGGAGCGAGTGGATTTGTCGCAAACGCACTTAAACAAGCTTTTCCTGATTTTGTGGTGATTGAACGTCATGATGACGTCGCAACGATTGTTGCGAAACTGCAAGGTGTGGACGCCGTTTTTAATCTTGCAGGTGCGCCCATTGTCGCAAAATGGGATGAAGACTATAAAAAAGTGCTTTATTCCAGTCGCATTGAAACCACGAAAACACTGGTTGAAGCAATCAATCAAAGCGATATCAAGCATTTTATCTCCACCTCTGCCGTTGGTATTTACCCTAACAATGTGCCTTGTGATGAGCAGAGTCAAAAATTTGGAGAAGATTTTTTAGGCACACTCGCTCTTGCATGGGAGAGAGAAGCGCAAAAATGTACGAAATGCACCACGATTTTACGCTTTGGGGTTGTGTTAGGGAAAGAGGGTGGCGCTTTGGATAAAATGTTGCCAGCCTTTAAAATGGGTATGGGCGGCATCATCGGTGATGGGAGCATGGTAACGAGTTGGATAGCCTTAGAGGATTTAGTCGCCATCTATGCGTTTGTACTTGAAAACCATTTAGAAGGGATTTTCAATGCCACGGCACCGCAACCGCTCACAAACTTTAAATTTACAAAAATCTTAGGAAAAGTGTTGCATCGACCTACGTTTATCCCTGTGCCTGCATTTATCATTAAAATGCTTTTTGGAGAAGGTTCTACGGTTTTATTGGACAGTAAAGAGGTCTATCCTAAAGCCCTTTTGGAAAAAGGTTTTGTCTTTCAATACCCTGATTTACAGAGTGCTTTAACAAAGATACTCTCTTAGCGTTTTTCTAAAAAGAGTCTAATACCAAGTCCTATCATGACGATGCCAGAGATGGCATCTAAACTTTGGCGTACACTCTTTTTCGTGATAAAACCGTTGGCGGAGACAATCGTATACACCAAAATGCCTTGCCAAATCGTCCCTACGATAAAATGTAAAAGGGCTAAGAAGAGCGATTGAAGCAGTGCGGAGTGTTCATGCGAAATGAATTGCGGTAAAAACGCCATGTAAAAAATGACCGCTTTGGGGTTGAGAACATTCGACAAAAATCCCTCTCTAAGAGACGTCCAAAATCGAAATGGTTTTTGTGCGATGTGTTTTTGATGTACCCCTTTGGCATTCCAAAACGATTTGAGTGACGAAAAACCAAGCCACAATAAATAGAGCGCCCCTAAGGTTTTAAGAAGCATAAACGCAGTGGCTGAGTAAAGCAAAACCGCGGAGATACCCACCGCTGAAAGTGTTGCATGCACAAAAAGCCCTGAGCAAATCCCCAGACTTGAAACAAGACCATCTTTCGCACCACCTCTTAGTGTATTGCGCATAACGATCATCGTATCCGCACCCGGTGTCATTGTAAGCAGCGTAATCGCGATAAAAAATGTAACAAGATCAAGTGGCATCGTAGACTTCTTTGTAAAAATTGTGAAGAAATCATACCGAAAAAGCATTTAAACAAAAGAGTGTGAAAGCTATTTCCTTGCAGGAAAATTTTAGCTATTTTGCTTTATATAATGCACCAAAGATTATTACATGTAACTATTTTTATCAACGTTTTTTGCGCCATTAAAAATACAGTGCCTTTTTCTATCTTGCCATGTTAAGTCTTTTAAAATCCCTAAAATAGGGAACTGTACACTTTTTTAAATTTATTTTGAACGCAAAAAAGTTTATTTTCTTGACTTATTAATTGAAAACGGTTATCATTTCAAAAATAAACAAGGAGCCAAAATGTCCGAAGCCCTTTCAACGTTAAATGAAATCAGTCAGCGTTTTGATAAAACCGATTTAGAACTACTCGCATCGCATCCGCAGTTTTGCTTTACCATCAATTCGTATGAATTGTTTGCACACCATGTTTTTCATCGTGTTAAGCGTCAAAATCCCGACAAGTTCATCACGCAAGATGCGCTAAGCATTGTCATTGAAAGTGAAGAATGTGCCGATGCTTTGCATCTTTATCCGACATGGAAAATAATCGAGCAACGTGTGGATATGGAAGCGTGCGAAGAGATCAATCAAGCGATAGAGCGTTTAGAATCTAAAGAGTGCAAGCATATCTACTTACTGTTTCCTCGCAATGAAAATTTTAGAAAACATGTTCCCATTAGGAGTCCAAAGCTTGATGCCTTGGGACTAGAATACACCCTTAAACTGGTACCTTATACAATTTATTAGGAGAAATATTATGAAAATAGGCATATTTTATGGCAGTACAAACGGCAATACCGCTGAAGCGGCTAGTATCATTCAAAAACAATTAGGTGCTGATTTATACGATGTGGGTAAACTTAAAAACGGTGATGATTTGGCACAGTATGATTTACTCATCTTAGGCACATCGACATGGTATGACGGTGAATTGCAAGATGATTGGGAATCGTTTATGAGCCATCTGATTAAAGCTGATTTGGAAGGCAAAAAAGTAGCCCTGTTTGGCTTAGGTGACCAAGAGAGTTACAGCAGTGATTTCGTCAGTGGGATGCGTTTGATTTATGATAAAGTCATCGAAAAAGGCGCTCATGTCATTGGCTCATGGGATGATGTTGGTTACAGTTATGACCATTCGGCTTCTATCATTGATGGTAAATTTGTGGGGCTTGTATTGGATGAAGAGAACCAAAGTGATTTAACCTCTAGTCGTATTGACGCGTGGTGCAAACAACTTGAACTGTCATTAAAGGAGAGCGCATGAGTGTGCCAGTTTTGCTTCTAAAAGAAAGCATCGCTTCGTCTAAAAATGCACCTCATGTGCAACAACCGCGCAAAGAAAAACTGCTTTTTTGCAAATGTACGTGCTAAGAAGAGGGCTTCCTCTTCTTACTCGTTAATGCTCACTTTATATCCGTAGTAAAAATCCGCGTCATACCCCTCAACTTTGCAGGTAATTGGACTTTTACATGTAATAAATTCAGGGCGCACGACCATCGCCACATACATCTCTCCGTCGTAAAAACGCAGTTCATAGTGCTTGAGTTTTGGTTTGGGAATGGAAAAAATATAAATAACTTTATTGTCCTGAAATGCTGCAAAAAAATCATTCACCGTGGTGATGTCTAATTCATCGTTCCCATCAAAAATATGACAAAAATAACTGTATGGCGCTAACGTATTGAAATGGTCTTTTCTCATAAAAGCGATCTCTTTTTCGTCTAACTTTTTGTCTTTATTTTTATCGTAATCGCTCATGAGCATGGACGATGTCATCTCATCAAACGAGAAGACAAGTAAAATTTTATCGCTTTGGACATCGACATGCGCATCGACAAAAACATGCGGATGCGCCAAGAGGATAGATGAGAAAGTTACAAGCCACACAAGGTATCGCATCGTGTTTTCCTAGGCAATGAGTAACAAAAGACCAAGGATGAGCATCAGCCCAAGTCCAATGATTTCTGAATAATCAAAAATACGTAACGATTTATTTTGAAATCGTTTTTTGAGAAAGATAGTCGAAAAAGCGGCTATGGCGATGACACTGCTCATGCCAAAACTCATGGCTAACGCGGCTAAAAAGCCTAACGCATACGCGCCACTACTGAGAGCAAAAATAAAAATAGCGACTGTACCGGGGCAAGGGACAATGCTTGCGCTTAAAACAACACCCCATTCGGTACTCTGTGACTTAGGTGAACATGCCGCGCAACTACATGTAAAAGGATGGGCTGAAAACGCAACAATTTTGGGCTGTTTACGGGATATTTTGATTTTTTTGCTTCCCAAATAAATGACGATAGCGATGATGACAACCGCAGAAAGTTTAGTCGCATAAAACGTAACATTATTGAAAAATGCATTGAAAAAAAGATCAAAAACGGTATAGATAACGACGGTTAAAATAAATGCCGCAAAGGTATGCGCAATGCCTATTAAAGCGGCCATGCTCAGTGCTTTTGAGTAACGATGTTCCGATGCAAAAAGGTAAGAGCTGACCAATGTTTTTCCATGTCCTGGACCTGCCGCATGTAAAATACCATATAAAAATGCGGAACCTAAAAAGAGAATATATCCGATGAAAGAGCTTTTTTCTTTGAGCTGACTCATCATAGTTTGCACCTCTTTTTGCAGTAACGTTAAATGCTCTTTGAGCCATGTGAGCCATGACGATGGTGTCGCATTTTGCTGTATTTGAGGCGCTGTGATATGTGGGGTGTTTGTCGTTACGGGAGTGATGGTTTGCTGTTGAGGCTGTTGTACACTGCTTTGAGCAGCATCGGCATTGGTGATTTTTATAAACGCGATATAGCTGTTAATATTGGACTCTAGTGCAAAAGGTTTGGCGATGGAGTGTTCAACTTGATGAATGAGGAAAAGGAAAAATCCCTCTTTGTCTTCAATCGTAAACGAAAATTCGTCTCCGATTTTAAAAGGCTGTTGCACTAAAACCGTAAAGCGAAAAATCAGCTCTTGGTTGGTTAAAAATAACTGCGTGTGATTGACATGAATCGGCAGATGCTTTACCGCCGCATTTTTGTCGGTATTGTCTGTATATTCGATGGAGGTAAGGTAGTGTTTTTTTGAAATGTAATTTTCTAAAACAATCTGGATATGTTTTAATTCATCAGGGTCAATCTTTTTGTTGCCATTGTCATCGTAACGCTCTAGCAATGTTTTGACAAATTCTTGGCTAAAGTGCCACTCAAACGTCGCTGTGTCGATTTGGGATGGCGTGCCGTCTAACAAGATTTTGACGGTTGCAGAAGGGGTATAAAGTGCGCATAAGGCACAGGCAAAAAGATGATACGGCAGTGCAATAAAGAGACATGCGAAAAGAAATTTTTTTATACTCATTTAAAAAGCCCTTTTTGGCATAGGATTGGATAAAAACCAAAGTCCTAAAAGAATGATAAATATAGCCCCTAAAAGGCGAATAACCCAAAACCATTTGGGTTGGGTTGTGATTTTACGTGAAGATTGCACAATGTGCGTGAGAAGACCCGCAAGTGAGATACTAAGCCCCATGCCAATGCTCATAAAAAGAGCGGCGACCATTCCAATGGCAATATGACCTAGCGTGATGGCGAAAAAAGAGAGGGTAATAACACCCGGACAAGGCACAACGCCTGCTAAAAAAACGACACCAAAACGGCTTTTATGCGCCGAAATTGTTTCGGTTCGAATGCGTTTGTCTTTCCAAACTTCATACACCAACCAACAGCCCATTAACAAAATCAGTCCACCTGAAATTTGAAATAATGGAGGATTGACATCGCGAAAGAGTTTGGTTGCGCTCACTTGAATGAAGTAAGTTGCGACTAAGGTGACGGTGAGTGCGGAAAGCGCATGCACGATGGCGATTAAAAAGCCAATTTGGAAGACATGCGAACGCTTGGTCGGATTGGCTAAAAGGTAGCCTGCAACCAATGCTTTGCCGTGTCCAGGTCCTAGGGCGTGGATAACACCGTAACCAAAAGCAAGAGCGAAGATGAAAATCATCGGTTGAATATTTCCTGCATCAATGGCATGAAAATGGTTTGAAAGTTGTGCGTTAAAGTAGCGATTTGCTTCGGCAAATGTGATGGCAATAGAAGAAAGCATGCGTGTCTCCAAAGTTTAAGAAAGCGCCATTATAGCTTAGTTTTTTAAACAAAGAATCCTGAAAATAAATCATAAAGTGATAACAATTCTCAAAGTTATTAAAAATTAAGCTGACTTATTTTATTATTTCAATAACAATTATCAAAAAAGGAGAAACGATGTCGGTACTTGTCATTGGTGGCGATAAAATTGATTCAATTTCGTCTGTATTGCAAGATTTCTCTTTTCACAAAATTACCCATTGGGATGCGCGCAATCCTTCGGTGGTTAAAAAAGAGATTCCACAAGATGTTCAGCTTGTCATTATGCTGACCAATTTTTTAAATCACAATGCGATGAATAAATTCAAAAACGAAGCAAAGCGCAAAGCGATTGAATTTATTTGTGCCAAACGTAGTGAAAGTTCTGTTTTTTGTGAGTTGTGTAAAAAATACAGCCCTGATGGATGTATGCTCGAAAAAGCGTTACGAAAATAAAGAGAGGGTTAGATGTCGTTACCACCGTTAAATAATGAAATGAAATTGAGTTATGAAGATATTTTTTGGATGATTGAGCGTAAAAGCTTTTGGGTGGAATATGAGCCTTTGATTGATATGCAAGACGGCGATATTTTTGGCTATGAAGCGCTTGCAAGGTTTGTGTTACATGGTCAAAATATTGCGCCTTCTCCTGTTCTTGAAGTGGCACACCAAGTGAACGAGCTTTTTTTCAAGTTGGAAAAAGCGCTTAAAATTGAGCAGTTAAAACATAGACCCAAAGAGGGCATGTTGTTTTTAAATATCGACCCACACAATTTTAGCGATGGCGAAAAAATAGCGTATTGGCATGATTTGTTTGAAGACCAAGAGGCGTTGTGCATCGAAGTGACTGAAAACACCGATGGCATGCAAACCCTGCTGCTTTCTCACTGTTTGGATGAGATTCAAAAAAGCGGTGTTCCCATCGCGCAAGACGACATCGGCAATGACCAAAAGCCGTTCTGTTTTGACCTGACGCGAAGAGCGGAGTTTTTGAAGTTTGATCGCACATGGCTCACTAAAATTAAAGCATGCAGGGATTACCAAGAAATTTTAAAAGGGTTTATGGCGTTTGCCAAAGCGCAAAAGAAAAAGTGCGTGTTAGAAGGCATTGAGAGTGAAGAGGATTTTGCGATTGCAAAGGCATTGGGCGTTGATTTTGTGCAGGGGTATCTTTTTAAACACCTCAATCATCAATCACGCCATTAAAAGAGGAATGAATGGACAGTATCAAATTAGCGGTGGATTACGGAGCTTTAGGCGTTTTATTGCTGATGAGCATTTTAGTGGTTGGGTATGCGTTTGAGCGCATGCTGTTTTTCAAATCTTTACATGTAAAAGCGTTTAAAAGTAAATATGCCTTGGAACGTGAAGTTTCCAAAAATCTGACTATCATCTCTTTGATTGGTTCAAACGCTCCTTATGTGGGGCTTTTGGGAACGGTTGGGGGCATTATGGTCGTTTTTTATGAAATCGGTATCAGCGGAGGCGCTTTAGATACCTCAAAAGTGATTGTGGGTTTAGCATTAGCGCTTAAAGTAACTGCGGCAGGACTCATTGTCGCGATTCCGTCCACGATGATTTACGGCGCTTTTTTACGCAAAGTCGATGTGGCGTTAAGTGAGTGGGAAGATGAAGTCGCTTAAAAGAGTGGAGGGCATCAACGTTGTGCCGCTCATCGACATTATGTTGGTTTTGCTTACGATTGTGATGACGGTTTCTTCTTTTATCGCGCTGGGGAAAATCGAAATATCGCTTCCTCAAGCAACCCATTTTTCCAAAGTGGAGCCAAAATTTTACGAGATAGGCATTAACGCGGATCATCAGTTTTTTATCAACAATGAATTAACACCAAAAGATGAACTTTCCAATAAATTTGAGAGTTTAACTAAAGAAGATTCGGTGGCGATTAGTGCCGATAAAATGGCGGCTTATGAAGATTTTATCTATGTAATTGACCTTTTAAAAGCCAAAGAGATTGAAAAAATTGGCATGGTGGTTCATAAAAATGAATAACACTGAAATCAAACACATTGATTCCAAAAAACTGTTCGAAGCGGCAACGGTGGTTCACATTATTCACAATGGCGCAGTCTATCAACTGCGCATCACCAAAGAAAATAAACTGATTTTGACAAAGTAAAGGAGCTAAAATGGTACATCAACACTATGTGATTGCAAAGCGTTATGAAAATAAAGCCCTTTTGCTTTCTTTCTTTTTACATGTAATCGTTGTGGGGTTTTATTTTTTGATGATGCGAGAGCATACGTTTGAGATAGCGGCTCCCAAAACCGTTGTGTTAGAAATTGCTTCCATTGAGCGCGTATTGCCAAAGCCTATGCCTCCTCTTCCTGAAGTCAAAAACGTTGAGCCGATAAAGCCTGTTGAAGAGGTCAAACCAAAGAGTATTTCTAAACCAAAGCCTATCGTAAAACATGAAGTGAGTGTGCCAAAGCCTGTACAAGAAGTGGTAGAGCCTACACCTGTGATGGAGCATTCTGTCGTTACACCGCCACAAGAGGTAGTGCCTTCTGCTCCTGTGACGACACAAGAGCCGTTTGTCAAAACCGATTTTGAAATTATTCGCGACAAAGTTTTGGCACGCTTGGTGTATCCTAGTGCGGCAAAAAGAATGCGACTTAATGGTGTCGTACATGTCGCTCTTGTGATAGGAACCGATGGTTACTTAATCAGCGCTACGATACAGCAAAGTTCGGGAAAAGAACTTTTGGATAATGCCGCTTTAGCAGCTGCAAATAAACTCAAGGGCATCGTATTACCTAAGCCTCAGATAATCAGTACGGTCATTTTGCCCATCGCCTTTAAAATCAAATAATTTTATACTTAGCCAGCCTAACGCCAGCCATAGTGAACTAAACTCATATCAAAGGATAGTCTATGTCTATGGTTCAGCGGATTAAGGCAGTAAGCCTTATCGCTTCATTGATGCTTTGCAATACATTACACGCGGCAAGCGCAAACGAACAAAATTATGATACAAATACAAGTGATGCGAGTACACTTGAGGGCATTTCCATCACCGCCAGCGATGATGCCTCAGCCATTACGGAGGGAACAGGCTCTTACACCACCAAACGGATGAATACCTCTACAAAACTGGGTCTCTCTAGCAGAGAAACACCGCAAACTGTCACTGTCTTAACGAGCCAAAAGCTTGAAGATTTAGGGGTCAGTTCGTATCAAGAGATGCTAAATTCTGTCACAGGTGTCACCCTAAACCGATGGGATGAGCGGGTGTATCCTACCGCGCGTGGGTTTGATGTGGATTATTACCTGCTCGATGGAATGCCTACTTATTCTATCTCTGATACGACGGCAAGCGATATGGATTTGTCCATTTATGACCGTGTAGAAGTGGTTAAAGGGGCGAATGGCTTGATGACAGGAGCAGGAAATCCCTCTGTGGGGCTTAATTTTATTCGCAAACATGCCAACTCCAAAGAGGTCAAAGGCGATATTGAAGTAAGCGCTGGGTCATGGGATGCGTACAGCTCCATGATGGATGTTTCCGCACCGCTTAATGAAGAGGGAAGCGTTCGAGGGCGAATTGTTGCCAAACACGAAGATAAAAATTCGTTTATGAACGGCTATAACAAAACCAACGATGTCGTGTACGGTGTCGTGGATATGGACTTAAGCGATACGACCTATCTCTCCATCGCAGCGGAGTACCAAAAGTTAGATAGAAGTGGTATTCGTTGGGGTGGCTTGCCTGCGTTTTACAGCGATGGAACACGAACCCATTTTTCAAGGTCCGATACGGTGAGCGAAGACTGGACGTATTGGAACGATGAGACCAAAAGCGTCTATCTTGATTTTAAACAGTACCTCTACAACGATATCTCTTTAAATCTTTCGTATTCGTATCGAAAACTGTACAGTGAATCGTCATTGCTCTATTTTGGTGGCACGGTGGATAAAGACAGCGGCATCGGTGAAGGCTCTGTCTATCGGTACGTGAATGAAGCGCTTTATAATGAACAAAACATCGATGTGTACGTTTCAGCACCTTTTACACTCGGCAATTTGGAGCATGAAATTCTCTTTGGCATGATGCGCAATACCAGCGATTTGAAGTACAACAATTGGGGTATGGATTTTCCTTCTTCGAGTTTAGCCTCGCCGTTTATCAACCTTTATAACATCAATGTCGCCAATCCTAATTTATCGATGGATTATGCAACAACCCCCGATAAAACAACACAAATGGGCATGTATGTGGCAGGTAAGTTCTCTTTGAGCGACTCTTTAAAGCTGGTTACGGGGGTGAGGGTGTCGAACTGGAAATATAAAAGCGAAGACGGTACGGGCAATCGGGAATTTAATGACGAACTAACGCCGTATGTGGGCTTGATTTACAATCTCAATGAAAACCATTCGGTTTATGTCAGTTACACGGACATCTTTAAACCGCAAGATAAACGCGATGTGAATGGTAATTATCTTGACCCAATTCAGGGGAAAAACTATGAAACGGGCATCAAGGGAGAGTATTTTGATAAACGCCTCAACGCCTCTTTGTCCGTTTTTAGAATTGAGCAAGAAAATGTGGCAGAGGAAATCTCTGGCGTGTTTGTCCCAGGCACAACCGATACGGCGTACCGTGCAGTTTCTGGCGTGGTCAGCAAAGGTTTTGAACTCGATATCAACGGTGAAATCACCGATAATTGGAATGTAAGCTTTGGTGTCGCTAACTTTGAAGCAGAAGATGCCGATGGAAATAAAGTACAAACCAAATCTTCACGAACCATGGCTAATTTATTTACCAAATATACCATTTCGCAGTTTGGTTTTGGTCTTGGGTTTAATTATCGAAGTAAAATTTATACGGGAAGTGGCGCTACGGAAATTACACAAGATGCGTATGTTTTAACCAATGCGATGATTTCGTATAAAATTGATAAAAACATGAAATTACAGCTCAATGTCAATAATATTTTTGATAAAAAATACTACGAAGGCATTGCCTCCGATGGCATGGTATATGGCGCGCCACGAAACGCGACCCTTAGTTTCAAATACAGCTTCTAATGCGTCTGTTTTTTCTTAAACTGCATCGTTATTTTGGCATCGTGATAGGGGGATTTATCCTTATCGCGAGCCTTACAGGCTCCGCAGTTGCCTTTTATCATCCCTTAGATGCGCTTATCAATCCTTGGCAAAAAAGTATCTCCAAAGACGACAAAACGCCTCATGACCCTTTGAACCTTATTGATGCCGTAGAATTACATGTAAAAGATGCCAAAGTCGCGTGGGTGAGTCTTTCGTTGTCGCATCAGAGTTCATGGCTTTACTTTTTAGAAGGGGCACAGCCGAAGAAGTTTCCAACGAACAATGAAGTGTATGTCAATCCTTACAACGGCGAAATCAAAGGCATGCGCTCGTGGGGCGACATTCGCCAAGGCATCACCAACTTGATGCCGTTTTTATACGCACTGCATTACAGCATGGCACTAGGCACGTTTGGAACAGGACTGATGGGCTTTTTTGCACTCTTTTGGTGTGGGGCTATTCTCATCGGGGTCTATCTTACGCTCCCAAAACGTCAGGGTAAAGGATGGAAAGAGTGGAAAAAAACGTGGCAATGGCGCAACTCTTCGACGATGCATGGCAAACAGTATCATTGGCATAAAACAGGCGGACTGTGGCTCTTGGGATTGATGTTACTTCTCTCCTACTCATCTTTTGCACTCAATTTGCCTAAACTGCACCAAAAGTTTTTGGGAGAGAGCAATTTTCAACGTGAACACGAGCAGGTCAAACCGCTTAAAAAGCCTCTCATAAACCCTAAAATGAATTGGTACGATGCAAGAGAACAGGGCAGAGTTTTAATGGCGGAGGTTGCCAATAAAGAAGACTTTGACGTGCTTGAAGAAAGCGCTTTGATGTACGAAAGAGAAGAGGGCATGTACGTTTATACCGTTAAAAGTACGCGTGACATTTCACAAGAGCATGGCTCAACCAGCGTCTATTTTGATGCTAATCATGGGAACTTTCTTGCTTCGTTCATTCCCACAGGCAAAAAAGCGGGAGACACGCTCACGCAATGGCTGTATGCCTTGCATCAAGGCGTGCTTTTTGGAACTGCTCATAAGGTTGTTCTTTTTCTTTTAGGCATTGCAAGCAGTTTTTTTGTCATTAGCGGATATTATCTCTGGTGGAAAAAAAGAAAACCAAAACAGTGAGGAAAAAAGAGGCAAACGAACGCCTAAAAATGTGCGCAAGATAGATTATACTGTTACATATTTTTTAAAGGAAAGCGATGAATTTTCTCATCATGGCAAAACTGTTTCATATTGCTTCGGCGATTTTGTTTATCGGATGTGTCTATTTTCGTACCTTTATTTTACCAAAGGCATTGGTGACGTTAGGAGGCGAGCGTTTTGAAGCAATGGAAAGCGCTCTGTCACCTCGCACACGTTTGATGGGAAAAATCAACACGACCATTTTGCTTTTCAGCGGTCTTTTTTTAGCGTATAACTATTTTGAGCCGACCAATGTACTTTTACATGTAAAGATGACGCTAGGGCTTGTCGTTGTGACAATGTTCTGGTGCGCACCGCTCATCATGCATCGTTTTATGGGCGAGAAAAAACGCAAAATCAAGACAGTATATCATCACAGTATGTTTGCATTGATGGTGTGCATTGTCATTCTTTCCCAAACCATGTTCACCCTTTAAATACTTTTTTACATGTAAACCCTTTTACATAATCCCACACATGAAATGCATTCCTAATTTTATATTTGATAATAAGTATCATATTATTAAACATTAAGCTCTTTTAGTTTATTATTCGATAATAGTTATCAATAATAAAAAGGAGATATTGGATGCAATTACGGTATTCACACGTTTTAGTGGCGTTATGTTTAGGGAGTACACTTGGTTTTGCAACGGAAGCAACAAATTTAGAAGAGGTATTCACCAAAGGGGAACTTACAGGAAGCATCGGCTGGTTTGGGCAAAGTGTCGATGCCAAAGGCAGTACGCCTAACAGCGGTTTTTCAAATGGCTATTTAAACGTTGGTTTTGAGACAGCGCCTCTGTATGGCATTAGTGTCGGCGTATCGGGTTGGGGCAGTGCAAAAACCAGCGAAAAGAACGATGATGATTACAAAAGCACGATAGAAGACAGCAGTGTTCTTTCTCAAGCGTATATCAAAATTGAGCATGAAGGCATGGGCAAAGTAATTCTTGGTCGTCAAGCAGTGGATTTTAATTGGCTGACCGACTACATCGATGGTGCAACGGCAGAAATCAGCGCGGTTGAAAATCTTGTCGTAAGTCTTGCTTGGGCACGCAAATATTCAGTGGTAGATATTGATGAAATCTCAGAAGATTTTAGCAAGCTCAACGGCAACAAAGGCATCTACATGCTTGATGTCAAATACACACCTATCGAAGCGTTAGAACTCAATCCGTATCTTTATTATGGCGATGATTTATTGAGTGCGTATGGTCTTAAAACAACCCTCAAACTAGAACCAATGGACGATGTAAAAACAGAAACAGTGCTTCACTATGTAGCGATAAACAGCGATGTGGTTGATGTCAAAGATGGTGCGTTCACTCAAGTAGAACAAGGCGTTGAATTTTTAGGTGCTAATGTCGCTCTAGGTTACATCAAAGTCGATAAAGACGGCATGGCAGGACTAGGAGAATTTGGTGACCAACTACCTTTTGAAGAGGGCAATCACGTCATGGACGCCGATGCCAAAACGCCATATGTGCGTGCTGAGTATGAAATAGAAGGCGTAAAATTGGGCGCGATTTACGGTGAAACAAAGTATCTTGATGCCGCATTAGCCAGCAAGATAAAAGAAAAAGAGCTCAATCTCAGCGTTGGGTATGAGTGGATTAAAAACCTTGAAACTTCTCTCATGTACGTCAATGTCGATAACGACGAAAAGTCTGAGAGTTACAATGCCATCAAAGCGCATATCGTCTATACCTTTTAAGGAAGCGTGATTGTCTGAAGCCACGATGGAGGAGAAGGAAGATAATTTTTCTACCGCTTCTTTTGAAAACTTTTACACCTATTTTTTAAAGCTCACAACTAAAGTAGGGATTCGCAACTCGAGCAAACGCGAATCCTTGCTGCGAGCGCTTTATGCTTGCGAGACGTACCTAAGCGCTGAGCAGATTCATGCCTTACTGTATGGAGAATACCGTATACGCATCTCTTTAGCAACGGTCTATAAAATTTTGGCTTTTTTTGAAAGCATCGATGTCATCAGTACGGTTATGACGTATCCTCATAAACTTAAAAAATATAAACTCAAGCGCGCTGTGCATCATGACCATTTGCTCTGTCTAAAATGCGGAACCATTACACGTTTTTACGATGCGACTTTGGAAAAAATTCAAGACGAGATTCTTGCCACACATCGTTTTAAAGGAACTCATCATACATTAACGTTGTACGGCCTTTGTGAACAATGCCAAGAAAAAGAAAAACGATTGATAGCTAAAAATTGATAATAATTCTTAAAAAATATTAAGCCAAGATTTATTCTCTCACTCTAAAATGTACTCATTAAAGGATGCTTATGAACGTTAGCGCAGAAAAATTAATAGAGCTTGGAGCCTATTTTTCGATTGTTCATCATATTAAAGGGCGCATTCGTTTGCGTGTGAGTCCTAAGATTAAAGAGCACAAGCATCATGTAGGTATTGAAGACATTGAAGCTTTGCCTGCTCGAATTGATGGAATCAAGTCGATTAAGATCAATAAAATCATTGGCTCTTTAACCATCGAATACGACCATGCCGTTTTTCCTGACCACTTATGGGAAAACCTCGTCGCAGGCAAAGAGCTGGATGAAATCATCGCCATTATCGACCAACTTGCAAAGGAGATCGTCTGATATGAAAAAAATTCCCATACCACAAGATACGACATCATTAGAAGAGGCGTTGCAGAAGGCATTTGATGATGAAGTAAAAGCGTATGAAACGTACCGTGCGGTCATTGAAAAATTTGGCTCGGTTTTTCCTTTTGTAAACATTGTTCAAGCCGAACAAACGCATCAAAACGCGCTTATCGCCGTTGCCGCGGTGCATGACATCTCTTTAATTCGCACAGAAATAGAACCCATCCATCTCCCTAAAACCCTTCAGGAATGCTGTGAGTTAGGCATTGCTGCGGAGATTGGGAACATTCAACTCTATGATGAATTACTTTTACATGTAAAAACGCATCCTGATGTACAAGACTTATTTTACAGGCTACAAGCCGCTTCGTATAACAACCATTTACCCGCTTTTAGAAACGGTGTCGTCTCGTACGCTTCACCAAAAACAACTCCCGAAGCGAATGCTAACCCGATGGGAGCACTCGAAGGAATGATGGGGCAGTGGGGCGAACTGAGCCAAATGGCGCAAAAAATTGCCAAAGGTGAAGTCAGCCACGAAGAGATGAGCAAGCTTTTAAGCTCCAACTTTTCCCTGATTGCAGGCGCACTTGTAGGTGCTGTTGGGGCGAGTGTACTTGGAAGTGTCCTTAACCCAGAAGATGACAAAACCAAAGCGTAAGCTTTTTAATAATCAATTCAAGGAGAAACCATGTTACCCTTTATCGTAGGTGCAATAGCAGGCGCTGCTACTGTGATCGCTTTTAGTAAGAAAAAAGAGCTAAGAGAAGGTCTTGAGCAAGGCGTGTGCAAAGCCAAAGAAGTTGTGGGAGATGTTAAGAAAAGTGTTGGTGACACGCTTGAGTGCGTGAAGTCCAAAAAAGCATTACATGTAAAAACAAAAGAGGAGGGACAATGAGCCCAAATATCACGATTAACACAGGAACTCCACGCAGTGTCGCTGGCAATATGATCAGTGGGGCATTTGCCGCTGGTATGGTTGCAACGGCGCTTTCATACACCAAATACAAACAAGCTGAGCTGAGCAAAGAAGAAGCGATTAAACAAAGTCTCAAACTCACCCTTCAAGGTGGCATTGCAACAGGAAGTGCGATTGCCGCGGCAAATGCACTTGGGCGCAACAGTTGGCTAGGGCTTTTAGGCTCGCTCAGTGTTGGGCTCGCAGGGATTTACGGTGTTGAAAAATTCTACGACAAAACATGTGCGTGTACCCCATCAACCGAAGAGGAAATGAACTAATGGAACTTTTAAATTCACTCGATAACAATCCATACATTGGCGGCAATGCTACTAACGAAGGCGCCCATGAAGCCAAAAATGGTGCTGATATGTTAGGCGCTATGACACCTGAGCATCTTTTAGGTGCATTTAATACCAAACAATTTGTCCTAGGCGCTCTCATCGGTGCGGTAGGTGCGTATTTACTCACGAATGAAAATGCGCAAAAAAACCTTTTCAAGACCATCGCAAAAGGCACAGAGATGTTCCAAGCAGGCATTGAAGAGATGAAAGAGCGTTTTGAAGATGCCAAGGCTGAGCTAGCATCTAAAGAAGCGTAGATTTTATGCACCAAACACGCCTGATTCATCAAACGCCCAAGCGACTGCGCTACGTCACGCCTGCTCTTCGTCAGACGAATGCCCATCGCCTGAGCATGGATCTTAAAAAAATAGAAGGCGTACGCGAGGTTCGTGTTAATTCCAAAATTGGTTCGGTCATTTTGGAAGGTGAACACTTGGACGCAAACGCTTTGTTAAAACACCTTCAAACCCTCGATATTGCGCCGTATCAGATTTGCGATACCTCAATCAATGCGTGTTTTAACGACCATGACGAGAAGCCTAGCATCAAAGGAATGGTACGCTCAGGCATGGCTTTGGCGTTTCAGCCGTTCATTCCTCAACCGCGATTGAAACTTGCCGTGAGTACGCTTGCAAGTATTCCTCTGTTAAAAGAGGGATTTTTTGAGCTTTTCAGCGAAGGATTAACCTCCAAAGTGCTCGAAGCGATGGCGGTGGGTGTCTCTTTAGCGCGTAGAGATTACAGCGCGGCGAACAGCACGAACGTGATGCTTGAAATCGGAGAATACATCGAAGAAACCACCGTTCATAAAAGTGATGATCTCATCAAAGAGCTAGCCAAACCCAATATCGAAGAGGTGTGGGTAGAAGTGGAAGAGAATGGTAAACGCACCGAAAAGCGCATCAGCACTTCTGAGGTGAAAGTCGGTGACATCGTCATCGTAGGCTCTGGCGATACGATCCCCATTGATGGACATATCATTGATGGAACCGCGTCCATTAACCAAGTGTCGATGACAGGAGAGGCGGAGCCTGTGAAAAAAGAGCGTGGTGGACGTGTCATCTCTGGAACGATTGTGGAAGCAGGGCGCATACGCATTTGGGCGGAGCAAGTGGGGGATGATACCGCGACACAACGCATCAGACACTACATCAAAAGTTCTCTCGATGAAAAATCTGCTATCGGTCTAAAAGCGACCCATTTGGCAGACAAACTCGTCCCGATTACTTTGGGTATGGCAGGACTTTCGTATCTGATATGTCAAGATATGGCAAGTGTGGCAGCGGTTTTACAGGCGGACTATTCGTGCGCATTGAAACTGGCTACGCCTGTGGCATTTAAAAATTCACTCTCCATCGCTGGACATCATGGCATCCTCATCAAAGGGGCGAAAGCACTCGAAGCATTGTCACATGTCGATACGTTTGTATTTGATAAAACAGGTACATTAACGCATGGTGAACTTGAAGTGGTTGAAATTTGTTCGTTTGATACTGCCTGGAGTGAAGAGGCAATCTTAAACCTCACTGCCAGTGCGGAAGAGCACTACTTTCACCCTGTGGCAGAAGCCGTGGTCAAAGCAGCCAAAGAGCGCGGTTTTGTGCATATGCACCATGATGAGGTCGAGTTTATCGTAGCGCATGGTGTTCGCACCCAAATCAATGGTAAAAATGCAGTCATAGGCAGTCGTCACTTTTTAGAAGAAGATGAACAGGTCTCTTTTAAAGAACATGAAGTCAAAATTGCAAAGTGTTTGGAAGATGGCAAAATTTTGCTCTACATCGCGTATGACAACAAACTTTTAGGTACCATCGGAATGATGGATCGCGTACGGGCTAATGCCAAAGAAGCCCTTTTAAAACTTCGCGCATTAGGTGCAAAAGAGATCGTCATGCTCACGGGCGATGTGGAAGACAAAGCACACGCTTTAGCCAAAGAGCTTGGCATCGACACCGTGTATGCAAAACTCTTACCTACCGATAAATCAAGCATTGTGCAAGCACTCAAAGAGAGCGGAAAACAAGTCGCGTTTGTGGGCGATGGCATCAATGATGCCCCCGCACTTATGAACGCCAATGTGGGCATTAGCATGTATAAAGGCGCGGATATTGCCAAAGCAACCGCCGATATTAGCTTGCTCAAAGATGACATCGAAGCGGTGGTCGAAGCAAAAATGCTTGCCAACAAAACGATGGCACGCATCAATGGCAATTTTAATGCCACTGTTGGCATTAACAGTTTCATCTTAATCGGGGCGGCAGTTGGATGGTTAAGTCCTGTGAAAACGGCGTTTTTACATAATGGCACGACCATTGGATTATTACTGAGTTCCATGCAAAAAATTCGTATTGAAAAAGCTAAGCTGAGTCTTAGGGGAGGGGTTTTATAATTATGATAACATATATCATAAAGGACATCTATGCCTCTTCTCTTTCCCCTTGGAATCGCCGCGGTTTTAACCTTGGCATTAACATATGAGACAGGAAAAAATGCAAAACGAAAATTTGACAAAAAAAGAGCTAAAGCTACCAAGCTTTAAAACGTGGGACTTAGACACTAAAAAAGAGGTCTCAAAAATCGGCATGACCGCTTCGATGGCGATAGTCGTAGGAACCTCGTTTGGGATGAAATCTAAGGTGATGAAAAACCTTCACATCGGTGCGGGAGTGGCGTTGGTTGGTTTTTCACTGTGGCATCATATGCTCTACCAACCACCTAAAAAAAGCAGCACAAAAGTAGCGGTACAAGAGACAACGCCTACACGTGAGGTAAGCCCTACAAAACCTAAGAGAACGCGTAAACCAAAAGAGGCATAGACCTCTTTAAATGGTTTAAAACAAACTTATTAACGATAATGTATATAAAAAATGACATCATTTAGGAATTATTTACAAACGGTTCACATCTTGTTTAGTCTAAGGTTCTATACTTTCACTTGTAAGACAATTACCTCCTTTTTGTAGATAATCTAACCATTTTAAGGCAAACGCTCGAATTGCCCGGTTCGAGCGTTTCTTTTTCTTCAAAACTTCCCAAATCTCTCTTTTTTCATCACAAATTTTTCTTCACTTGTATTAATATTGGCTATAATCGAATAGACTTTTTTCAATTGGTTATGAAAAAAGTCTAACTAATAATACAAAGAAGTACCGTGAAACTGATGAATCTTGCGGACACGCATTTAGGCTTTAACGATTTAGACATTATCAATGAGCTAGGCATCAACCAACGAGAGGCTGATTTTTACGATGCTTTTACGCAAGTCATTGAACAAATCAAAGCAATAAAACCTGACTACACCATCCACACGGGTGATCTTTTTCACCGTACTCATCCCTCTAATTTTACCTTTACAAAATATGCACAATATCTCGCCAACCTAGTGCTTCGCATCGCCATCTTAAAAACACTCAGTGAACTAAGCGGTGCCAGTAGCGTGGGATTTTTAGCGTTTGATGAAGTCTTTGGAAGCCAAGATGAAAACCGAAAAATGGAAATCTTAGAAGCGTTTCATACCATAAAAGAACAGTACAGACAGATATTTTTGATAAGCCATGAGATGGAGATAAAAGAGATGTTTGAGAGAGTTGTGGAGTTGTAGAGAAAAAATATATTTCTCATAATTCTTGAATTATGTATCTAATATTAAAATACATAATATTTTTGATAAATAGAGATAAAAAATGTTTAAAATATATTATAAAAACAATAACCAACAATACTATAATTCAATACACAAAACTACAATTGAAGATGTTATGGAAAGCATTTTTAAATACGGGAAAAGTGTTCCATATATAATGGTTACAGATGATAATGACCTTTGTGTTATTGAAACAAAACATGGAAAAATAATCTATCCCCCTGATATTTATTTTTTAGAACAATGTTCTATTCTAAACTTAGATAACATTCAATACAATATCGATTTTTTAATTTCTGCGTACAATGAGGCTTTAGAACTAATTAGTAAAGGCAATACGATACCTTACCTCGAAGAACTGGATGAAGAAATACATGTAGTTGCAGCAATGAAAAATACAGAGCTACCCTCTTTGGGTTATAAACCTCAATATTTGATTGAAGAAGATTCTAATTTTTTTGAAGAAAGTGCATTGCCAGATTTTTTTAATTCTCTAGACGAAAAAATGCAACTAGGCGAAACTTTGATAATTATGCCAGTATCACGTGTATTGTTTCAAGGGATATTGAACTTAGAAAATTTTGTTTTTATTGCCCCTCACGCAATAAAATATAAAAAGATTTTTAAGGAATCAAAAGCTTTTTTTAATAATAACTTGAGAGCTATGCAAAGTAAAACTACATTTTTTAACTTAGACACTTTGGAAAATAGTTTTTGTATTGCTTTTACATATCCATTGGATTGGGATAAATTCCAGAAGCAAGATCATAAAGATGATATAGGCTTATTGCAAATTTTATCTGACAGAGTAGAGTCTATTCTAGATGTAGTAAGATTAGAATATTGTAGATTACATTTTCCAGATGAATTACCAGGTGAAGCTGGCACTTGGGGAATGAATGATTACCTTGGGGCTCTTGTTTATAATAAGAAATATACTGCTAGTCTGTGCTATTTAATTGCAGGGTCAGCAATTGAGTCTACAAAAATAGTAAAAGGACTTGGGCTAGAGATTCAAAATATTTCTTCAGACATAAACTATGAAAATGATGCATCAAGTGAAATGTTAAGTGTTATTAAATATTCATTAAAACTTTATAGAGATGCTTTATATGCTAATAGTAAAACTACAAAGTACGTTAAAATAATGACACTATTTGAATACATGGGATCTCCTTATAAATATATGAAGTTTCAAGATATTAAAACAAATATTATATGTTTTGTAGCAAAAGATAAAAGAGAATATCATAGATTAAGCGATAGGTTTAAAGTACTTTCACAATCTTATCGAACAGAAATTATCCATAATGGAAAAACTTTGGAAGAGATTATAACTAACTATGATGAGAGAATAGAGCTACTAAAAGAGCTTGAAGGCTATGTTATAAGTGTATTTGATATATTTGTTGAGAATAAACATCTAACATGGGAAGCTTTTGTTATAAAAAGAAATGCAAAGATACAATCTTTTTCATAAATTATCTTTTAGAACAAAAACGGGGACGAGGCAACTTTAAATTGATGTATAGTTAAATTTAGAGGCTAATTTTGAAGACTATGAGGCATAAATACCTTTACATGTAAACCCACTTTAAATGAAGGTGACGCAAAGAAATTTGACGTGGGTTGTTGCGTTGTAAGGCATTTCATATTGAAATTTTTTCAAAGCAATGGAGCGACGAAGAGTAAAATAGTTGTAAAAATGGAATGTTACACATGAATAATAAGGTTGCACTAGATGGATAAACTCATAAGAAACTCGACTGCTGAATTTTTGATATTTACCTCACAAAGTGGTGAAAATAGCATCGAAGTAAAAGTTTTTGAAGAGTCGGTTTGGCTGACGCAAACGATGATAGCTCAGCTTTTTGATAAAGGTCGAACAACTATAATTGAGCATCTTAAAAATATATTTGAGAGTGAAGAGTTAGTTGAAAAATCAGTATGTCGGGAATTCCGACATACTGCCAATGATGGTAAAACCTATAACACAAAATACTATAACCTAGATGCCATCATTTCTGTAGGGTATAGAGTAAACTCCAAAAAAGCGACACAGTTCAGGCAGTGGGCGACAAGCGTACTGAAAGAGTTTGCTATCAAAGGGTTTGTGCTTGATAAAAAGCGACTCGAAAACGGTACCTTTTTAGGAAAAAACTACTTTGATAAACTCTTAGAAGAGATACGAGAGATTCGCCTGAGTGAGCGGATGTTTTATCAGAAGATTACAGACATATATGCGACTAGTGTGGACTACAACAAAGACGACGAGACGACTAAAACGTTTTTTGCAAAGGTGCAGAACAAACTTCATTTTGCCATTCATGGACATACGGCGGCGGAACTTATCTACAATAGAGCAGATAGTGAGAAAGAACACATGGGGCTAACTTCGTGGGATAATGCACCTAGTGGAAAGGTGCTTAAATCAGATGTTACCGTAGCGAAAAATTATCTTTCAAAAGAAGAACTTGACTCCCTTGGTCGAATCGTCAATGCTTTTTTAGACCTCGCAGAAAATAGAGCCAAGAGAAATATCCCTATGAGTATGGAAGATTGGGCTAAAAGACTCGATGCCTTTTTGGAGTTCGATGATAGAGAAATTTTGCACGATGCAGGAAAAATTACTAAAAAGATAGCAGACGAAAAAGCTTTGAGCGAATTTGAAAAATACCGTGTCGTTCAAGATAGACTTTTTAGGAGTGATTTTGACAAACTATTGCTAGAAGTGGACACTAAATAACATGTCCTTCTCCAAATCCCTCTGAACAGGTGCCAAGGCAAGATATAACTTTACATCTAAATATTTTGGGAACGCAAAATGTGGTGCGAGAGCAAGTTATTGAAATATTTTGAACTTGATACTTTTGCTATGGTTAGGGTACTTAGAAAATTAAAAAGGTAAGTGATGATAAATTACAGCAAAAAACTAACCACCGATAGAGAATTTTATCCTATTGAAAATCTGGAGTATTCCATCGAGAGTGACCGAGGGCGGATTCTTTCTGCTCCTGCGTTTAGGCGGCTTCAAAAGCGTACACAGGTGTTTGCGTTGGAGCTCAATGCTTCGATTCGTACGCGTTTGACGCACTCTTTGGAAGTGTCTCAGACGGCGCGGTTTATTGCTAAAAGTATTTTGAGTAAGCTCAAAGAAAAAGGCTTGCACGCTTATGGATTGGATGGGCTTGAAAATGCCTTTGTCTCCACGGCAGAAATGACGAGCCTGCTGCACGACATCGGCAATCCTCCTTTTGGGCACTTTGCAGAGCAGACGATCAACAAGTGGATGAGTGAAAATGCGTTGCCGTTGCTTGAAAAGATGCCCTCTACTTCCGATGAAACCACAGAGCTTAAAGCGATGCTTGCACAAGATTTGAGCCATTATGACGGTAACGCCCAAGCGATTCGAGTCATTAGCAAATTGCAACGCCTCAACCTCTCTTATACGCAAATCGCTTCGGTGGTGAAATACACGCGTGGGGCTTATGAAGCCAAGCCAAAAAAAGGCGAAGCGCTTGATTATCTGATGAAAAAGCCAGGGTTTTATTACAGCGAAAAAAGTTTTATTGAGAAGATTCAAAAGGCTTTACATGTAAAACACGGACACCGTTTTCCACTCACGTACATCATGGAAGCCGCAGATGACATCTCTTACCTCACGGCGGATTTGGAAGACTCGGTGGAGAAAGGCATTTTGAGTTTGGATAAGGTGTATGAGCTCATCAAATCAGAGTGCGAAAAAGAGAGTGAAACGTACTTGATGGAAGTGATTCAAGAGCGGTACAATCAAGCTAAAAAGAACGATGAGCCGTATCAGTTTAGTATGTTTTTTACGCTGGTTCGTGCCAAACTCGTGACCTCTTTAGTGAGCCATGTGGTCGATGTTTATCTGAAAAACCATGACGCGGTTTTTGAGGGGAGATTTAATGCCGCGTTGCTCGAATACGACAAGCAGAGCAAATACTACAAAGCGGTGAAAATCTTACAAAACATCTCGACCAAACACATCTACCAAAACAAAAATGTGCAAACCTTGGAGCTTCAAGGCTACGCCATTATCAATGGGCTTTTGAACATTTACAAACCGCTTTTAGAACTTACATGTAAAGAGTTTGAAGCGCTTTTAAACGATGAGCCTATCGAATGTTTTATCGCAATGCGGTTGATTAAGCGCATCTCTTCTAAGCAAATCGTGGCGTATCAAAACGATGTAAAAGCGTTGGAAGCAAAAGAGAGTGAAAGCGCTCATATTTTGGAGTTTTATTACCGTGCGCGCCTTGTTATTGACTATATCAGCGGTATGACGGATGATTTTGCATTGCATGAGTATAAAACACTCTTAGCACTTTAAGAAATTACATGTAAAACACGTTTATGATTAAATATTTCGTCAAGAATGTGTAAAATTACTCAGGTTAAATTTTTAAAACTGCAAGAAATATGCGTAAAATGCACAATCGATTATGTATGAAAAATGTAAGAAATATGCCAATTTTAGGCCTCTAAACTCAAACAATCCCTTATGTGAACGAAAAAAACAAACTATTTTAATCAGCTATAATTTTAAAAAAAAAATAAAACTAAGTTACAAATTTATGTTATTTTTATAAATATTTAAATTACACTCATTTCAATAGCCGTTCATTGGAGGTTGTAAATGAGTGAAACTCTTTTAGCTGCATTTACGAATGCACCGTACCTTGTTAGCTTTATCGCAGGGATTATTACGTTCCTCAGTCCGTGTGTGTTACCGCTGATTCCTGCGTATCTGTCGTATATTTCTGGGCTTTCATTAGCAGAGCTTAAAGACGACGAAAAAATGAGTTCAAGCACAAAAACCAAAGTTCTCACTGCGTCGCTTCTCTTTATTACGGGGTTTAGTCTTATTTTTATTCTCTTGGGTGCGGCGGCTTCAACATTTATCGGCGAATGGATGCGCAATAAATACGCCGCGATGATTGCAGGCGGTATTATCATCGTTTTTGGTTTACATGTCATGCATGCGATCAATATCAAATTTCTCAACTACGAACAACGCGCGGATTTTGGCGGGATGAAAAAGAGCGAAACAGGGATGTTTCGACACATTTTAAATTTCTTTGCTCCTTTTTTACTCGGCATGTCGTTTGCGCTAGGGTGGACACCGTGCGTGGGACCTCTTTTAGGAGGCATCTTAGGAATGGCTTCGTTTGGCGATGACACCACCAAAGGAACGATACTCATGACGCTTTACGCCGCAGGTTTGGGAGTTCCTTTTTTCCTCAGTGCGCTTTTAACAAGTCGCGCCATTGGCGTGATGAATCGCATGAAACAGCATTTTAAACTCATTGAAATTGTTGCAGGCTCGCTTTTAGTGCTCATTGGTGTCGCCATCGCCACTGGCGGTATTAGCTTGCTCACAGAATTCTTCCTCAATCTCGGTTTTAAAGGAGTGTGATATGAAAAAAATCTTTGCCTTGATGTTACTTCTTAGTTCACTGCTTTTGGCCAGCGATGGTCCAAAGCTTTATCATGATTATAAGTCAGGATTTGAAGCGGCGCAAAAAGAGAAAAAAATGATGATGATTATGATCCATCTCAAAGGGTGTCCTGAGTGTGCGTACATGGAAGATGTCGTCTTTAAAGATGAGAAAGTACGAGCCTATATGGATGCCAATTTTATCAACATTGCCCTTGAGTTTAGAGAAACAGAAGTGCCTGCAAAATACCCACGCATTGGTGTTCCAACGTTTTACATCACTGACAAAGACGGCAATATCGTTGCCAGACAGATTGGTGGAACAAGAAGCGATCGGTTTTTGCAGTTTTTAGAAAAAGCAAAAAGCAAAGGATAAGGTTATGCGAAAAACAGTCATTTTAATCTCCTTTGTGCTTTCATCGCTCTTTGCGAATGAAGCCGTTGATTTGTTGATGAAACACAAAGAGTGTACAGGATGCGATTTGAGTGGGGCGGATTTGAGTGGTATCAAAGCCAAAGGGTTTGTACTCGATAATGCGAACCTTTCACTTGCGACACTGAGTCAGGGTGATTTTAGTGGAGCGAGTTTTGCCAAAGCCAATGTCTCCGATGCCGAAGCCGTTGGTATCAACCTAGAGGGTGCGACGATTTATTCGTCTAATTGGAGCGGAACCAATCTCAAAAATGCACGTTTTGTCAGTGCAGATGCGAAAGGGATGTCGCTGGAAAATGCCAACTTAGAAAATGCGGATATGACAGGTGGACGCTTGTGGGCGGTCAATTTTCAAGGTGCCAATCTTAAAAATACGATTATGGTCGATGCCCAACTGGGCAAAGCAAACATGACGGGTGTTGATTTGAGCCAAGCCAATTTGGACGGTGCGATTTTTTGGGAAACCAAACTTCAAGGAGCGAAACTCATGAAAAAAGATTGTGATGCCGCCAAAAAAGATGGCGCTATTTTGGACATGTTTACCCAATGCATTTAGTCATCCTTTTAGCACTAATGTGCTTCTCTCTTTTTGCTAAAGAGATAACCATTACAAGTGATGATGGCTTTGTGATGCATGGATGGCTTGATTTCCCTGCTCAAAAAGAAGCGCACTATCCCGTCGTCGTATTTGCGCATCAATTTGGCGCGGATCATACGATTTGGAATGAGATGGCTGGGGAGTTTAACCGCAAAGGCTATGCCACGTTGATGGTCGATTTAAGAGGGCATGGCAAGTCAATTATAAAAAATGGCAAGGTCACTAAAATTAGTGCAGACACAAGAATGGACCACATCGCAAGTGCGATTGAAGAGAGTCGAAAAAACGTGGGATTTGAAAAAATCACCAGCGATATGTCGCAGTGGTTGAACAGACTCTCCGATGAAAAAGAGATTGATATGCATAAGCTCATTTTGGTGGGTTCATCGCTTGGTGCAGGAGCCATCATTCCTTTGATGGTTGAAACTGACCCCATCGCATTGATTGCTTTATCACCAGGTGGAGGGGACAGTGAAGCGATTAAGACTTCGCTGATGTATTCAGAATCTCCTTCATTGTTCATCGCAGGGAAAGATGACCCTTTAGGCGCACAAGAGCGTGCTATTGCGTATACGAAAGAAGCTCTTCGCGGTTCTTTGGTGCTCATCTCAAGCGATGGGCATGGAACGGTGTTGTTACCAAGAGTCAAAAATTATATTGATGGCTTTTTAAAAATGAACCATTGATTTACATGTAAAAATGAAAATTTGAAATACCCATGTTTTAGGAGGAGAAATTTGCAAGATAGATATGAAATAGACTCTTTGAAAGAAGAGAGCAGTAGACGAAATTTTTTCAAAAAAAGTTTTCTCTATTCAGCTGCAGCGTTGGCAACGATTGGTAGCGCTACACAGCTCAATGCTGAGTATCAAATCAATCCAAATAACTTGCCTCCGCACAATCCTGATTGGGGATTGAAATGGGGGCGAGATAATAACAGTGAACCGTATGGCATGCCCTCACGGTTTGAGAAACATG
Organism: Sulfurospirillum sp. E15m; assembly: GCF_059415145.1. Taxonomy (NCBI): domain Bacteria; kingdom Pseudomonadati; phylum Campylobacterota; class Epsilonproteobacteria; order Campylobacterales; family Sulfurospirillaceae; genus Sulfurospirillum; species Sulfurospirillum sp. E15m. The sequence goes on along the minus strand of NZ_JCAHZS010000007.1, from coordinate 80,729 downwards.
TCGTAAGACGTGAAGTTCCTTGGCTCACAGCAGATAAAAAAGCATCGGTCAGCTTTACGCCATGGCAAGATTTAAAAGGCATTATTGTTCCTAATGGGCTTCATTTTACAAGATGTCACGGAGGTGTCATTGACATCAATCCTAAAGAGTATCGTTTACTGATTCATGGCTTGGTGGAAAAAGAGGTCGTTTTAACGCTGGAAGATATTAAACGTTATCCTAGCATTAGCGTCATTCACTCGTTTGAATGCGCGGCGAACAACGGTATGGAGTTTAGGGGACCTGGAATGGATTCGTTGCAAGTCACACATGGTATGTTGGCATGTAGCGAATGGACGGGCGTGCCTTTAAAAACAATCCTAGAAGACATAGGTCTTAAACCCGAAGCAAAATGGATGTTTCCTGAAGGCTCTGACCCCGCAGGTGTTGGACGCTCGATTCCAATTGAGAAAGTTCTTGATGATGCGATGCTCGTGTATGCTCAAAACGGTGAAGCACTTCGTCCAGAACAAGGCTATCCTATCAGACTTTTCTTGCCGGGTTGGGAAGGCGTTATGCAGGTGAAATGGTTGAAACGCTTAAAGTTTGACACCAAATCATGGATGGTACGAGAAGAGAGTACCAAATACACCATGCTGATGAAAGATGGTCATGCCATGATGTATAACTGGGCGTTTGAAGCCAACTCCGTCATTACGTCACCGTGTCCTGAGCGCAACTGGGTGCATCAGAAAAAAGGGCCTATTATGATTGAGGGCATTGCATGGTCAGGCAAAGGAACGATTACCCATGTTGATGTCTCCACCGATGGTGGCAAAACATGGAAAGAAGCTAAATTTACAAGCATACAACTGCCCAAAGCGGTCACACGTTTTGCGCTTAAAATAGAGTGGGATGGAAAGCCAATGTTGCTTCAAAGCAGGGCAACGGACGATACAGGCTTTACGCAACCCACCGCCACACAAATCAATACTGCAAGGGGCAAAGAGGCAGTGTATCATCGAAATGCCATTCAAACATGGGAAGTTAAAAGCAACGGGGAGGTTCACAATGTTCACATCTATGAAGCATAATATCGCGCTAATGGGTGTTATGACACTGCTTTTTGCAACATCAGCGATGAGTGAATCATTGAGCTATACACCCGCCAATCCCGATAAATACCCTTATCCGAGCGAGACAATCGACATGCACGGCAATAAAATCAATAACGACGGCGCGATTAAAAAGCCTCAAAATTTTAATGTCAATCATGTCTATGCCTCGCCCTTTAGCGCCAAAGGATTTCATTTAGGTGAAAAAGCCACCAAAGAGCAAGTCGATGCATGGAATACCGATGTCAGACCGGATGGTAAAGGCTTACCAGAGGGCAGTATGAGTGTTTCCAAAGGTTCGGAAGTCTTTATCGCCAAATGCGGTGCATGCCATGGCGACTTTGGTGAAGGTGTGGGAAAATTCCCTGTGCTTACGGGTGGTATGAATACCCTCAAACTTCATCCACAAAACGGTGGCGAACCCGGCCCTCAAAAAACCTTTGGAAGTTACCTTCCCTACGTTGCACCGATGTTTTGGTACATCCAAACGGCGATGCCTCTTTCTTCACCTAAGTCACTGACTAACAGTGAAGTGTATGGCATTTTGGGCTACTTGCTCCAAGCCAATGACATTAAAGTCAATGGAAAAGCCATCGAAGATGACACGATTATCGACGCTGCTTTCATTAAAGCGGTGCATATGCCCAATGAAAAAGGGTTTGAATACAACAATCTTCGAAAACCAGACACACACAATACGCGATGTATGAAAGATTGTCTAGATCCTAAAAAGATGACGGTTCAAAAAATTGTCACCGATGGTACGCAAGTCGAACCTGAATTTGGAGAAGAACGCTATTTCTATGGTGACGTCAAAAACAAAAATGAAGGAGAAGTACCTGGAGAAACGACGTATGTGACGTATTGTGCAGGCTGCCACGAGGCCGGTCTTGCGGGTTCTCCAAAATTTGGAGATAAAGCAGCGTGGGCAAAGGTGATGAGTAAAGGCTTAGATACGGTATTAAAGGACGCTATTATGGGAATTGGTGCGATGCCTCCTAAAGGCGGAGCAACAGATCTAAGCGATGATGCAGTGAAAGAAGCTGCATCATACATGATCAACCAAAGTAAATAAAGGAGTAAAGATGATGCCTAAGAAATTAGTACTCGCTCTTTCGTGTACGGCGCTACTGGTAACGGGTATGGTAGCGGCGGAAAAAGAGATGAGTCAAGATGCCAAGATTAAACTTGGAGAAGCCGTCTATAAAGATATATCAAGGGGAAACTGCTTGGCGTGTCATGCGCTAAGAGGTTCAGGCATTGAGCAAGAAGGCAATATGGGACCTAATCTTGCCGACTTTGCAGGAATGCCTGATGAATATTTCTTTAACAAAATTTGGGATCCAAATGTCCAGACTCCCAATTCAATTATGCCACCGCTGGGAAGAAACCTTCGGGTGAGTAAAGATGAAATTAACGCAGTGATTGCGTACATTAAACATACAGCTAAATAAACCTAGGAGAAAAATATGCAAAGAAGAAATTTTATAAAAATGGGCGGATTTCTTGCACTGGGTGCACTTTCGCCATCACTTTACGCAGGGTTTTTAGAAGACCATGCCAAAGCGTTTACCTTTAAAAGCGCCCCTGAAGCGATGGGAGATTTATACGGAAAAGCAAAATCAGCAGCCGATAGTAAAGTCGAGTTAAAAGTCCCTGATATCGCAGAAAATGGTGCGGCTGTGCCTGTGACGATTTCAACGACGCTACCAGATGCCGTGGAGATGTCTATTTTTGTTGAGAAAAACCCTTATCCATTGATTGCCGTTTGGGAAATTCATGAGAACACTATTCCTGATTTTTCAACACGTATCCGAATGGGTGAGACCAGTAATGTTATTTTAGTCGTTAAAACAAAAGACGGCACGCTTCACACGGCAACCAAAGAGGTTAAAGTCACTGTTGGCGGATGTGGCGGTTGATAAACCCCACTAAAAATAACATAGAATATAAATACATCATGGAGAACAACAATGGGAATCAAAGTAATCGCAAAAGTAAAAGATAACGTGGCTGAAGTGAAACTTCTTATCAAACACCCGATGCAAATGGCAAGTACAAAGACCAATAAAACGGCGAAATTTATTAACGAATTGTTGGTTAAACATGGCGGAAAAACAGTCTATACCATGTATCCAAGCGTAGGTATTTCTGAAAATCCTTTTATTAAGTTCATGTTTAAAGGTGCTAAGGTCGGTGATAAAATCGATGTTTCATGGAAAGACAATACAGGCGCAACGGAACAGGGTGAATTTGAGCTTAAATAACACGCTGCAATAGGCTTTTAGTACACAAAAAAGCGGGTACTTGATGCGATGAAGAACATGTTTTTCACGTGCGTCAAGAGCTAAAATGAAAAAGGTGGAACAATGTTAAAAGCAATAGAAAAAATAATTGTAGCATCTACGGTGCTATGTGCCTTCTTAAGTGCAGGGGAATTTGATGTGCAAGCTGAAAAAGATAGGCTTGCGATGCAAAACTATTTTTTAGTTAAGTTTAGTGATCCACTGGGAAAATCTGCCAGTTATTTCCCCTATGTTGATCCTGAAGAGATTAAAAAAGATTATATCTATCCTGTGAAACTTGAAGATTTTGCACACGGGACAGCCGCTTGGTATCGACCAACAAAAGAGCAGCTCAGTGAAATCAATGACTTCCCTCCTTACGAGATACCATTGGATGAGGGAAAAGAGTTGTTCTATAAAAAGTTTGCTAATGGAAAATCGTATTCTGATTGTTTCCCAGACCCTGCAATCAAAAATATGTATCCATTATTTGACACAAGCAAAAATGAGGTAGTCACACTTGGCGTTGCTATCAACGAATGCCGTGCTAAAAATGGTGAAAAACCATTGAAATATGGAAAAGATGATATCGCAAAGATTATGGCGTACATGGCGTTTATGTCACGCGGTAAACCCATCGCCATTAAAATCCCAACAAAAGAGGCGATGGAAGCCTATAACGACGGTAAAAAAGAGTTTTACAAACAACGAGGCTACTTTGCTCTTAATTGTGCGGAATGCCACGTTGCAGGCTCAGGTCAGAGAATTAGAGCAGAAGCATTAAGCCCAACACTTGGAGATGTCACACATTTTCCTGTTTACAGACTCAAGTGGGGTGCATTTGGTACGCTTCAACGAAGACTACAAGGGTGTATCGAAGATACGGGGTCTTTAGCACCAAAAATACAATCCAAAGAGCTTAGAAACTTGGAGTATTTTTTAACATACATGTCAAATGGGTTTAAAATAGATGGCCCAGATACACGTAAGTAAAGGAGAAAACGATGAAAAAGATAGCTTTACTAATCGGTACCATAACACTGTTGCTCCTTACTGGATGTACCACAAACCCTGATGCGCCAATGGAAGCGACGCAACAAAATGCCGAAAAAGCGATTGCGGCGGCTGAAGCGAGATACGCTGAAGCGATTCAAGTGCATATCGCATGGCGAAAAACCCATGAGTTTATCGCTAAGGCTAAAGCAATGGCAAAAGAGGCTAAATACAAAGAGGCGATTGATTTGGCCAATCGTGCCAAATTGGAATCTGACATTGCGTTTCAAGAATCGGCTGAGTATGATAAAACGTGGCCAGATGCTGTCGTAAAGTAAAGGAAAAACGTTCATGAGTTCATTAAACAGAAGAGAGTTTTTCTATCTCTTGAGCATCTTGGGGCTTGGTGGAACGCAAGTATTCGCAAAGTCGCATAAGAGATTGTATGGCATTGATAAACTTGAGGATTATTACACCCTCGAGAATTTCGGTAATGCACGATTTTTACACATTACCGATACGCATGCGCAATTGATGCCGGTCTATTTTAGAGAGCCAAGCGTCAATCTTGGCTTTGGTTCTAATCTTGGAAAGCCTCCACATATCGTAGGCTCTAGTTTTGCAAAACGTTATGGGATTGCCAGCGGAAGCAAAATGGAATATGCGCTAACGTGCCTCAATTACGATGACAATGCTAAACGCTTTAATCGTGTCGGCGGTTTTGCTCAAATTAAGACCTTGGTAGACCACCTTAGAGGCAATTTTGGTGCGGATAAAACACTCTTCTTAGATGGTGGCGACACGTGGCAAGGAAGTTGGACGTCGCTTCAAACCCGTGGGAAAGATATGGTTGAAGCCTTGAATATTTTAGGCGTCGATATCTGTACGGGGCATTGGGAGTTTACCTACACCCAAGAAGAGATTATGGCAAACATTAAGCGCCTCAAATCAGAATTTATTGCACAAAATGTCTTTGTCAAAGAAGAAGCGTTGATGGAAGGCTCTGTGCCAAATGTCTTTGATGAAGACAGTGGCAGAATGTTTAAGCCTTATTCGATGAAAAAAATGGGCAACAACAGGGTCGCTGTCATCGGACAAGCCTTCCCTTACACGACCATTGCCAATCCTCAGCGGTTTATTCCAAATTGGTCGTTTGGTATTAAGCCTGAGGAGATGCAACAGCTTGTGGACACCATCAAAGAAAAAGAGAAGCCCGATGCGATTATCTGTTTGTCTCACAACGGCTACGATGTCGATAAAAAAATGGCAGAAGTGGTCAGTGGCATCGACTTTATCTTAGGCGGTCATACACACGATGGCGTGCCTGAAGCGTACCCTGTGAAGAACGCATCGGGAACAACCTATGTCATGAACTCAGGTTCCAACGGTAAGTTTTTATCGGTGCTTGATTTGGAGATTAAAAACAAAAAAGTGGCTGATTTTAGATACACGCTTTTACCTGTTTTCTCTGACATCGTGCCTGAAGATAAAGTGATGAAAGCGTACATTGAAACTGTTCGCGCACCCTATAAAGCGCTGTTAGAGAAAAAGATAGCCACTACCGATGAAACGCTGTATCGAAGAGGCAATTTCAATGGTACGTTTGACCAAATCATCTGCGATGCTTTGCGCGAGGTCAAAGGTGCAGATATTTCCATGTCTCCAGGGTTTAGATGGGGTACGAGTGTTCCGATGGGACAAGCGATTACGTTTGAAGATATTGCCACCCAAACGGCGATGACCTATCCTGAGACCTATCTGCGTGAGGTTAAGGGGAGCGATATTCATTTTATTCTCGAAGACGTTGCCGATAACTTGTTTAACGAAGACCCTTTCTTGCAACAAGGCGGAGATATGGTGCGAACCGGTGGACTTTCGTATACGATAGACCCTCAGAAAAAGATAGGACAACGCATCACCAATCTCAAGCTTAGCTCTGGTAAAGAGATTGAAGCGTCAAAAGTCTATAAGCTCGCAGGATGGTCTACGGTTGGGTCACAATCGGATGGTGAGCCTATCTGGGATACGGTGACTAAGTATCTTGAAGACCATAAACATATCAAGAGTATCAAGCTTGATTCTCCCGATATTATCGGTATTAAAGACAACCCAGGCATTGAGCTCTCTTTATATAAACGTTAAGATTTCATGGGGTAAGGAATTCCTTTGCCCCATAGTGAGGTGCATACATGAAAAAAATTCTTCTTTTTTTAATGCTCGGTCTGTCATTGTTTGCCAAGATGGATTTTAGTGATCCCAAGCCTAGTTTTGAAACGCCACGGAAATGGGTGATTAAAATTTCTACGAACGACCTTGAAACCATGAATCACACACTCGATGCGGTGAATAATGTGCTCAAAGAGTACCCACCAGAGTCTTTAAAAGTGGCACTTGTCTTTTACTCAAAAGGGTTACGTGCCATTAAAAAAGATTTTGACGTTACGACACTGAGTCGAATTCAATCGCTTAAAGCGTATGATATTGAGCTGATTGCATGCAAAAATACAATGGAAACGATGGGTTGGAAAAAGAGTGATTTTATCGAGGGCGTGAGCTATGTCCAAGCAGGTGTCGCTGAGGTGATAGAGCGCGTTGCCAATGGATGGATCGATGTTACACCTTATTGACCTCTTTAGCGCTACCCAAGAATTTAAAGGTCCTGTTCGCCCGCGTGTGAAACACCTTGAATTGATCGAAGGGCATGGCATTAAAAACGATAAATTTGCGGGTAGGAATGTCGAACGCTCGGTGATGGTCGTAGGAAAGATCGCGTATGATATTGCACATACCAATGGCATTCATCTTGAACAAGGCTCTTTAGGTGAGAACATACTGTTTAATTTTGACCCGCATGATCTCTCATTAGGCGAGACGATTCAAATTGGCGAAGCTAAACTTCAAGTCACAGAAAAATGCTCCATCTGCACGCATCTAGTAGCCTTTGACCCACACCTTCCAAAACTCATTCAAGAGCACCGTGGGATTTATTGCAAGATTATTCAAGGTGGCATTGTCACCAAAGAGTCGAATGTGGTACTTCTTTAAAACCTCAAAAATTTTTTTACATGTAAAAGATTTGATGGATGAAAAGAGCTTTGAAGAAGTAGTAGCCCAGATAGGCTACTACAAAAATCAGTCTTAGAATTTATAAATAGCTTTAAACCATAAATCATGGCCATCGCAATCTTTAGACCAATCTTGATATGAGACGTCAAATGTTAAACCTTTAAGTGCTTGGACATCATACACGGTATAGATATCCGTATAGCCGTAATCTTTATGGTTTGCATCATCATTCACTCCTGTATAGCGTGCGCCTACTAACAATCCAATGGCTTTAAAGGTATAGTTTGCGTCAAAACTATACGAATCGGTATTTTTTGTATAGGTACCCGCTTTATTTTGGTAGCCTTTCGCAAATGCTGTTTGTGCGCCACCGCCAATACCGCCTGTTAATGCTGTTCCTTCAATATCGCCATCTTTAGAAATTGTTGTGTACGCAACATAGGTATTAAAATTTTTGTAATCTAAACTGCCTTTAATACCATACATCGTTCCATCATCTTGACCAATTTCGTGAGTCGCTTTATACTCATAATTGAGTGCTAGGCCATATTTGAAATCACCCATTGGAAGAATGTAATTCCCTTCTAAGTAGTAAAAGTCTGCATCAACTCCTGTTGTAGCATTGCCATACATTCCCGCCCATTGTGCTGTTAAGGTGGTATTGGTAAGCGATTTATTGACAACTAACAAGGTATAGGCATAATCGCCATATATCGCACTATTTTTCAAATTGACAAACTCAGCAATATTACCAGCAACATCTGTTCTATTTTGATACTTTGTAATCATACCCGCTAAAATTGTTGTATCCGGTATGTTCGTATTGGTGAGAGTTGCACCTTCAAACGATTGAGTAACTAAACGTGATGGACTGACCCCTACAAGTGGCGTATTGAGAAATTGACGACCAATTTTTAGGACCGTTTTATCTAATGTATATTGAACGTATGCTTCTGAAAGTATTGCTCCCGAACCATAAACATCACCTTTGAAATCATCTTTTGCCGTGCCTGCCGTACCTATTGAGCCATCAGCAAAGGGTGCATAACTTGATTGCAGTGTTGTCCCTAGTTTAAAACCGTAAAAGTTATCTGTTACGTATTTTAAAATCACACCTGTCACGAAGATATTTGAATCAACAGGAGATGTTTTGCTATTTGTCGCACCTTCTCTATCATAATAGAAAGCCCTAAGTTCCCCATGAATCTGACCATTCTTAAATGCATCGGCTAGTGTATCTGCTGCAAAAGATGTTGTTGCTAACCCAGCCATAATACCCGCTACCAAGCTTAAACGAGCTAATTTCATACTATTCCTTTGTTGTATAAGAAGTAAAAAAAGAAGTAGCCCCTTTGACTACTTCTTAAGATGATAAATGATTAAAAGAACTGCCAGATAGGCGTACCAAGATTAAACATTACCAAACGATAAACTGCTGCACCGACAAAGGCGCAGATAACACCTAAAATAAACGGTGTACTTGAAATAGCAATCATGTCAGCTGTTTGGCTTTTAAACGACGCAATACCCAGAGGAATCACAAGTCCAATCACAACCATGCCACCCCAGAACAGAGTTGCCAATCCTCCTGTCAAAACGTACCCAACAGAACGGCTAGCATCTGGATAATCCGCAGAACCAAGAGCAATTAAATAAGCCATGATGGTAAAAGCTTGTAAGAGCACCATTCCTTGGATAATACGTTTCATCTTTTCCATCAGTGCTTTGCTTGGATTTGACAATAAGGCGGTATACGCTAAAGAGCCCATAAGTCCCGCAGATGCCAAGTAAACAAATGGAATGGTTAAGGTATTCCACGCAGGACGAGCTTCCATCACATAAGAGTCACCTACGGCAAAGGCTAAAATGATTGAAGGAATTGCCCCAATCAACGTGATTGTTTTGAGTGTCTGTTTTGATGTTTGTCGTTTTAGCGCATAGAGGTAAGCTATCACACAAATACCCGTCAATCCAATCATGGATGATTCTATAAAAATACCCGATGTCGGATGTCCGAGTGCACCAAAAATTCGCTCAGGATGACCTAAGTGAAGGACGCTTGAAAAACCACCTAAGGCTAAAATGACCAAAACACTTAAAGCACCTTTAGCTTTCACTTCTTCGTTAATATTGAACCATTCATTGATGCATAATGCGATGAAAAGTCCTGTGCCTAAATCTACCAATGAGGTAAAAAAGACCAATGCCCATTCGCTACCCATGATGTGCCTCCTTACCCGTATGATACGGTGTTCTCCATGTCTCTTTTGGCTCTATCTCTTGCCATGTCGCTGTTTTACGATGTAAGATATACTTCACGGATGGGTGATTGCCACGATCAGGGAGCGTATGGATATTCGCTTCACCTGCTTCGCGTAACACACGAGATACATCACTATTTGGATCATCAAGATCACCAAAAAAACGACATTTTGCACAGCATACTTTGACGCAGGCTGGTTTTTCACCCACCGCTGTCAAATGTTCACACAACGTACATTTTTCAACAACTTTTTGCTCCGCATTGTAGGAACGCGCACCGTATGGACACGCCATCATGCAGTATCGACAGCCGATACAAAGCTCTTTATTAACCAAAACAACGCCTTCGCTTGTTTTATAGGATGCTCCTGTTGGACAGACATCCACACATGATGGGTTGTAACATTGCTGACAAATGGTTGGTAAGTTATATTGCGAAATATCAGGGAAGATTCCCATTGGACCGATTGTCAAAACTTTATTGTAATAAACGCCTAGTGCCACATCGTTTTCCATCTTGCACGCCATTTCACAAGAGAAACATCCGATACAGCGATCTAAGTCTATAACCATTGTTTTTTTCATTGTTTTATTCCTTTATCCAGATTACAATGTCACAACACTTGTTGGGTCAGACGGTTGAGGCATCCACGGTTTAAATTCTTCAGGTTTTTCCCAAATACCTTTTGGGGCACCATCTGCTTTATAGATTTTGACACGATACCCTCGTATAGTATACGTACCAAAAATATCGTTATAAGGGCCAGATTCTCTAGAAAGAACATTGACATTCATCTCTTGCCAACCGTGTGTTGGGGTATCTAACGTTTCTGGATTCCAGAATCGCTCCATATAAACCGTATCGGTTGGTATACCCTCAGTGACTCTTACTTTGGCTCGAATTTTACCTCTTGCGGATTCTATCCATGTCCAATCTCCTTGTGCAACACCGTATTTGATTGCTGCTTTTGGATTGACCCAAACTTCTGGCACAGGATAAATTTCTCTAAGATACGGAATATTACGCAATGTGCCATGATGATACATTGGTAAACGACCATTGGTCATAATGAGAGGATAGATTTTCCCTTCAGGGGTTTTGTCATTTTCTGCAGGCTCTCGGTAATACAATAAAGGATCGTAGTCTTTCGATGCAGGGGGCAGATCAAAAGGTGATAGAGGGCGTCCCGTACGACCTAATTTGATGAAACACTCACCATAAACTTCGCATTTTTTGGATGGAGTTCCAAACCCTTTTTCTTTACCCGTTTTTGGATCAATGTCTAAATAACGATAGTAGCGTTTAAACTCATCAAAGGGGATGTGCTCAAACGGAACTTTTTGAATATACTCTTTCCATGTCATGCCAAAGAATTTAGTCCATGCATCTAACTTTTCTTCATATGTATTAAAGTAAGGTATCTCAGGAGCCGTTGCTTTTGGATCAAATGCCCGCTTACAATTCTCATGCCCCAATTCTCCGCATCGTTTTACAAGTTGTGACCAGAAAAAGACTTCATTACATGTTTCCCACGTATGCGTAACTGCCCTTCGTGCAAACATTTTGTTAAAAGATTGCGTAACAAAATCTGATTCTAGCCATTCTGTCATTGGCAAGAGATAATCCGCATAAGCAGAGAAAGATGTCGGATAGAGAAAAGCATGCACAATTAAATCTAATTTTTGCATTCCTTCTACCCATTTAGCAGCATTGGCAACAACACCCATTTTATTGCCAGAACGCTCTATCCATGCATGAATGCCATAAGGCTTACGTGTGAGCATTGCTTCAAGTAAAGGTCCAGGTTGTGCGACCCACCACTGTAACATTCCCTTATGTTCAATACCCCCTAAGCGTTTTAAGAGTTGCTCTTTAGGTAGGAAATGATTCAAGCGCGTTGTACGAAGCGCTCCGCCCGTGTCGCCTTTATAGCGTTGCAAGATCGTACCTGGTTTTTCAACATTACCCATGATGATATCTAAAGTAGCACCACCCATCGCAGCTTCTGCTGAATTGATACCATGATCTACCGCAACACCTAATGCGATGCTTGAAGGAGTATCTTCTGCATACATTTTAATTGCGGTGATAATTTTACGCTCATCCAATCCACATTCGGCAGCGGCTTTGGCAATCGTAAAAGGCTGAACACGTTCTCTTAGTAAAGTAAAACCGGTTTTATATTCTGTACCATTGATCGTATAAGTACCTTCTAGCGCAGGTTTAAGGGCATCATCCCATGGATATGTCAATCCTTTTGGCGCTTTTGTTTTTGTATCCCAAATGACATAAGTATCGGAACGACCACCTTCAATAAGTTCGTTTTCACGTAAAATCATCTTTGTTTTTGTATTGACTAAGAACGGTAAGTTTGTCCATTTCATCACAAAATCATTATCATACAGTTGATGCTCGATAATATAATTCACCCATGCCATCATCAAAGCGACATCTGTACCTGGACGAATCGGTAACCATACATCTGCTTTTGCGGCATCTGGCGTAAAGCGAGGGTCGATAACCACTGTTTTGACACCTCTCGCACGAAGTTCAGCAATCGCTCTACCTGCTTGTGCAGGACCACTATAAGAAGGATCCGTTGCCCATAAAACCAAGGTTTTGATTTTTATCTCATTGTAAAAATACAGCTCTAATCCATTTGAATCTGCAAGGCTTGGATTTCCAGCAGGACCACCACCATACATCATCCAGTAGATAGATTGTCTTGGCATATAACATTGAGAAGCACCTGGCTCAAACCAGTTTGGTGATTCAAAAACATTGCAAAAGCGACATACACTAGGGAAATTGGGGTTACCACCACCACCGGTGCTACCCATGACAGCTTCAGCGCCATATTTTTCACGGATTTCCATCAATTTTTGAGCAATTTCGTCAATAGCTTCTTTCCATGAAATGCGTTTCCATTTATTTTCTCCGCGAGCTCCAATGCGCTTCATAGGATACTTATTGCGGCTTGGATGGTACAATGCTTGAATGCCCGCCAATCCTTTTGCACATAAAGCACCCCTGCTGCGTTCAAATTCTGGATCACCCTCTAATTTAATCACACGACCATTTCTAACATGGGCTAATACACCACAATCTGCTGTACAATTACGACAGTTTGTTCGGATAATTTCTGTTTTATCGGGTGTTTGACCTAAAGAAGCGGCATTAGCACGAGGCACCAATCCATCCGACCACGTACTGCTAAGTGCACCAAATGCACCGATAACAGCGGTTGTTTTTAGAAAATCTCTTCTCCCAAACGCTGCTTGTTCTTTTTGTTCCATACAATTCTCCTTCTTACGGCAAAAATCAGGAATGTAAATACACAGAAGATAGTGCGCTTGCTGTGCATTCACGTGAATCAAAATTTTATTGATGGATAACAATAAAATTCACCTAACCAACAAAAGTACCTTGACGTTAAGTCATCAAAAGTTTCAAATCTTGGTTATAAGGACGTATCTACTTGTTTAAGCCTTTTTGTTCAAAAGAGAATAAATTTATAGATATTTATGTTTTAATAAATCGATTTATTGTGGAAATTATAAGCATATTTGCCACTGTTTGTCAATACAAATTATTTTATTATTTTATTCAATTTACACAAAGACTGATGTGGTCGAACTTTTCATGGGAATAAAATTTTTTAAAAAGAGGTAGTGCAGGCTATCACGGTATAAAATTTAGTAAGTTTTTTAGAAAAACGTAGAGAATAAAGTGTTGTTTTTGTTTTATTTGATGACGAAAAAATTTAAAATACTAATTTGTAAATAAAGTTTTTTTGTGCATCGTATATAAAATAAAGTTGAGTTTTGCTATGATGTGAATAAGAAAAAATTCCGTGATTACGTTGATTTAAAATATCATTTTGGGTTAGAATATAAAGATGGCACGAAAACGTTCGACTTTCACTCCTGATTTTAAAATGCTAGTTGTTCTTGAGGCGTTTCAAACGCAACTTACATTACAACAGTTGGCAGACAAACATCAAATTTCAGTCAAAAACATTATGAATTGGAAGCAACAATTTTTAAACAATGCACACCTCGCCTTCCAAAGCGCACCTACAAAAGAGACGCTTGAAACACTCAAAAAAGAAAATTTAGAATTGGAAAAAAAACTTACTCAAGCCACTGAAGAAAAAAGTTTTGTGACGAAAAAAATTAAAGAATTAAAGCTTTAATATTTTTGACTTTTTAGGAACAATTTTAGTGAGAGTTTTGTTCTGTTTTGTACTGTGCTACCTTCTGCTTATTCAGAAAATTATGTTCTATAAATAACAACATTTTTCTGCAATTCTTCTGGATTAACACGAAAATCATTTTGAAATAAAATGTTTACATTGTTTTCAATAATATCAAAGAGCGTTTTACTCTCTTTGGAGATCGCATGTGTAAAACACACATCTTCACATAAATAGCATTCAATGCATAAAGAAGGATCAAACAAAATACCAAATGAAGTTTTTTGCAGCAATGATAATGCCCCCGATGGACATACATGTGTGCAAATGGAACACTGCTGGCAATCATCAGCATTAATGATTGGCTTAGTGCCAATAACGGTCGATAATAAACTCTCTTTTTTTTGAAAAAGCGTCTTTAACATCGTAAGGTAACGCTGATGTTTTGCATATGTGTGTGGTTTTGTAGTCAAATGATGATAATGATGCAACGTTTTATCGGCGCAAAGTTCGGTTTTATCTTGTGTGCCCGATTCTTTGCCTAACAATTTGAGTAAAAATCTTCGTCTGATTTTTCCTTGTCTGTTCTGCTCATTTTGGCGATCTTCACGAGAAACGATAGACTGTTTTTGTTGATTTAGGTGAACTTTAATCGGTAAATTTGCACGTGAACAAAGCATTGTAACCGCATTGATGGTTGTTTCAATCAGTGATTGTGTTGATGACAAAGAGCACGTTGTGCATTCACCATGAACGATATGAATGTCTTGTTTTGTTGTTATCGCCGTATATAACAACATTGATTGATCTAATCTAGCAAGGCAGGGTAATGCAATAGCTGCATTGTCAAGCGTTTGAATGTTTTTACATGTAAAAATAATTTTTTCATTTTGAGAGCTTCGAGATTGGATGGATGCCATAATCGCTTCATCCAAAAGTGTTTGGCTTTCAAAAGCATCCGTAGGACATACTTGCATACATGCACCGCAGTCTAGACATTTAAGCGTATCGATACGTGGAATGCTCGTGAAAAAGTTAAGCGCATGAGAAGGGCATACGATTTGGCACTTCTCACACGTTGATTTTTGATGAATCGTTTTTAAACAACGCTCTACATGTAAAATCATCTCTCCAACCTATTGCGCATCTCTAAGCATCTTTAGACTTTTTTTTAAAAAAGGAAAAGGAAATTGCATGCATTGGGCAAGCATCTGAACAATCCATGCATTTGGTACATCGCGATACGATGCTTGGCGTTAAAGGGCGGTGCAAATTAATATCTTCATGGCATACTGTTTGACAGATTTTACAATCAGCACCTTTGGTTGTTTGAAGACAACTTTGTTGATCAATTTTTGGTTTAAAAAAAACATTAGCACGACTCATTAACGAGATCAAAGCGCCTAATGGGCAAAATTTTCTACAGGAATATCGAAATAAAGCAAGCTCCAATATCAATAAAGCAGGAAAAATTGCCAAGGACCATGTCGGTTCATTAAATTGAATCAATCTCCAAAAACTCACGATGACAGCAAACGTGAGTCCAATAGGACATATTAAACAAAAAACTGGAAATCCAAACAAGAAAGTCGAACCAAGAGCCCCGCCTAAAACATAATAGCTGGTATCAATAGGTTTTTTTGTTTTTGATGCTGTTTGTATCTCTTGTGCCGTAACAGTGTTTGTCTCAACAATTTTTTCCCCTGGTAAAACGGGTGTAGTGACGGATGTCTTTTTAGGAAACCATTTTCTAAACAGCGGTACAGGACACACCCAAGCACAAAAAATACGTCCAAAAATGATAGATATTGCGAAAAAAACGGCCAATGAGATAAATACCGCAG
Source organism: Sulfurospirillum sp. E15m (assembly GCF_059415145.1). Classification (NCBI taxonomy): domain Bacteria; kingdom Pseudomonadati; phylum Campylobacterota; class Epsilonproteobacteria; order Campylobacterales; family Sulfurospirillaceae; genus Sulfurospirillum; species Sulfurospirillum sp. E15m. Next base: position 64,989 of record NZ_JCAHZS010000007.1, on the reverse strand, counting down.
GTACAAATGTTTTACTAGCGAGGAAGGTTTCAACAGAACCTAAAGGGCAAATGGCTGTAATGGTTTTATATCCGAATGCACTGAGTGTCCCTGTGCCTGAATGAAAGAAAAGTCCAAAAACAACAAGTGCAACAAAAAAAAGAATCGTATACGTACGTAACGATGAAAATTTAAACTGATTCATAGCTAAACTTCTTTATGAGAGATGGGTTTGATCTCGACACCGCGTACTTTTCCACCGACGTAGGAACGAAGTATCAGTGCTGGACAAATATTTTCACATACACCGCAACCATTACATTTTTCAGAATCAATGATCGGTCTTTTTTGAGCGTCTAAGGTGATGGCTTTATACGGACAAGCCGTGTAACAAAGGGTACAAGCACCAAAATTAAGGGCAATGCACACATCCGTCAATTCAGCTATTCCTATCTTAACGCTCTTTTTATCGAATGGCTTTAGCGCATCGGTAGGGCATACTTCCACACATTTGTTGCAAAAATCACAGCTTCCCAAGTGAAATTTCATAATAGGGGTGCGCGCTTGAACAAATCCTTCTTCAATGGAAGCAATTCCAATCGCAGAAGTGTGACAAGCACTTCTGCATCGATCGCATTTAATACAATTGGCTAAAAAAGAGGCTTCATCTTGCCCACCAGGTGGTCTTAATAATGCTTTTTTTGTTTCAGCTTTTCCCGCAATACCCAACCCAAACATCAAGGCAATGCCTGCACCTGCTGCTACAAATTTGCGTCTTTGAACATTGGTTCTTCGTACGTTATGTGCTTGATGTAATAATGATTCGTTTTGCATGATCTTTTCTTTTGGCTAAGAAAGAGTGTCGCTAGAAACGGCTTCTTGTGCAATATATTCTGCATGGGCTTCTGCTTTGCGACCACTGATAAGAATCGTTGTTGTTAAATAGTGCAAGATCTCTTGATCGAGCGTTAAATAACCGTTGGTCATTTTGGCAATGGCTAAATAAAAATCAGAGCTTGCACATCGAGCGACATCATTACAGAAAGAGGGCACCCAGTTTAAGAGATGTTCTTTCAAAAAGGTGGTTTGCGTGTCAATGAATTTTGCAGCTTTTGAATAATCTTCTTCGTGCAAAGCTTGTTTACATTCATTGCATAAATATGCCATGAATTCTAATTCGAGTCCCAGTTGATCTTTTGGCATATTTAAACTTTCATCTATATCAAGTCCAAAATGTCGGTACATAGCGAGCACCTTATCTCGAGCCTCTTGCATAACTAAATGCTCCGTACTGGTATAAACAGATTCATAAGGATAGGCCGCCTCAGTATTTTCAAGTGTACCAGCACCTAAAAATACTCGCGCATAATCAACGGCAAGGTCTGTTAGGGGGTCTAAGTGTTGTTTTTGAAAAAATGCTTCAAAGAGTTTGTACCCTTCAGCGAGTTCCTGATCTTCACATTCTGTGAAAAAACGCATTTGAGAAAGTTGTTCGTAAAAAGTTACGTCAATCTCTTCTTTATAGATTTTTCCTAATAACCGATACATGTAAGCTCTGTTTTCCATCAATAAGATGTTTTCACTCATAAGTCCCATTTTCTATCCTTTTGTGATATGTTTATTTTTGCATCTATACAAGTTTTGATATAGCCGTAGATGTTGTGACCCAATGACGGTTCCACTCTAACCCACCGGCTGTTTCTAAAGAGTCAATAAAATACGATGGATAAATCTTTGGGCTTTCCAAAAGAGGATTACCCATCAAATGTTTTTCAATGTCGATTCGTGATTTTGGATTTTTACATAATGACAGGATGTCTAAGTACACCGATTTATATTCAGGCTCTTTCGTAAATAACGCTTCTATCTTGTCGTCACGTTGTTCTTGTTCAAGTGCAATCAATCCTTCCAACGTTGTTTGATACTGAGTTTCGTCGTTAGAAGTTGGATGCACAGCTAATATTGCTTGACATTTTATAAGCCACGTTAAAAGAATTTGAGGTGTTTGTAACGGAACTTTCATCTCAGGATACGCTAAAACTGCAGATTCTACCTCCATAAGCTTTTTTGGATTTTTACACAAAGAGAGCATTTTATACAGTATGGCTCTAAACGCAGGCTCACTTTCTATTCGCTTCTGAATCAGCGCTACTCTTTCCTCCGTAGATAGTTGTATGTCATCGTGTGTTTCTCGCATGATTTTTCCTTTCTATAAAACCTTACATGTAAAAATTAAAATTGAATAAATTAAAACAGATAAACTGTTTAATTATATAAGTTTAATTTTTACAATTATAGAAGTATTGCCACTATTTGTCAATACTATTTTATATATTTTTATTTTCTACTTTTCAAGTAATTATTTACAGTAACCCCTGTTTCTAGGCATTTTTATTAATATGTTAAAAAAAATGATGAATTTTATTGATTCATTGCTATTTACTTTATTGAGAAAAAAAGATATTATTTCATTATATATTTTAAAATATAACGATAATATGTAATTTTCTTGTTTTTCATGTAGTGACGTAAGAATTTTTTTGATACTATATTGAAAACAGTTCATATTAAACTAAACTTATTCGTATGGAGAGGTAAAATGGCTCGACAAAAAAACTCATTTTCACCTGAATTCAAAATGCAAGTAGTCTTAGAGACTTTCCAGAATAAAGACACATTAGTACAATTAGCGAGTCGCTATAATACTTCCGTGAAAAACATTGAAAATTGGAGAGAGCAATTTTTACAGAATGCCCATTTAGCCTTTAATTCGTTAGCACCATTGGAAAGTGTCGCGTCATTAAAAAAAGAAAATTCTAAACTAGAAAAGATGCTTGAAAAAACTCGTCAAGAGACAAAAGAAGCGGCAGATAAACTCAAACAACTTGATATTACGACAAAAAAGCAGTTGATTGATACAACATCATCTTCGTTATCTATTGCACAACAGTGTAAAATCATTGATCTCAATAGGCCTTCTTTATATTATGAACCCAAACCTTCTAATAGTAATGATGAAATCATTATGCAAAGAATTTGTGAGATTTATAATCATGCACAATCCTCAAAAGGGTATCGTGCAATGCATCAAAAATTGATAGAAGAGGGATTTAAAATAGGGGTTAATAAAGTTCATAAACTGATGAAAATACTAGAAGAACAAAATGCTCTAAGCCGTTCATCCAATTATGAAAGCCAACCCAATAAAGTACAAGTTCATTCTCGTTCTTTGCATGATCTTGCACTGATTAAGCCGTACAAATTATAAGGTACAATGATTTCTTGCTGAACATTCATGAAAGGTAAATATAAAATTTTTAGCTGCATCATGAATAGCTACAAAGTGCTGGTATTGTTCGAGTATATTGTCTTTTTGTTTGGCTACAATTTCCAATTTCTTTTGTAAAATTACTTTTTTTCGTAGCAATGTTGTAACTTGTTTTTTTTGAACAGGAATAGTAGGCTTTGCACAAAAAATTAATGCAGCACTCTCTAAAAATCTTTTTTTCCATCGATAAATGGTTTTACTGTTAATATGATATTGTTGGGCTAGTTCACTTACAGAAGCTTGATTTTGCACTAATGCAAGCATGATATTCGTTTTAAGTTCAGAAGTATAGTACATAATAACCTCTCTTTTCTGAAATATTTTTCGTTATCTTTACATCAAAATCATAGCACCATCTTTTGCATTGTGTGGTAAACAATTGGTAACTAACCTTAATTTATACAAAATAATTTTTTTTAAGTATATATTTATATATGTAAATAATTTTAGTGACTTATTTTTGATATAATTGTACGCATGATTAAAATATTATTGATTGAAGATGATGTCGATTTGGCCATCTTATTGCAGCGGATGCTTTTGTTGGAAGATATAGAAACAACGCTTGCTTATCACCCCTTTGAAGGACTCAAACTCTTAGAAAGTGATACTTTATACGATGCCCTTGTGTTAGACCTCTCTTTACCCGGTATTGACGGTTTTGAAGTTTGCCGAAGAGTAAGAACCCTGCATCCTGATCTGCCTGTCATTATTTCTTCTGCTCGTTCTGATACTCTTGATAAAATTATGGGGTTTGAATTAGGAGCAGACGATTATTTGCCTAAGCCATACGAACCCATTGAACTAGCGTTTCGATTACGAGCAATATTGCGTCGAGGGCTTCATGTTAGCGTATCAACCAATAGTTTTACGATTGATCATGAACAACATATGATTAAGCGTAATAATCGTGAAATTCAACTTACCAAAGCGGAATACGATATTTTCTCTTTTATGATTGAAAAAGAAGGATACGTTATTTCGAGAGAAGATTTATTGCTCAATATTAACTCGATCAAATTTCAAAGTGGTCTTAAAAGCATTGATGTCATCATTGGGCGCATACGCCAAAAAATTGGAGATGATCCTAAAAACCCTCATTTTATCCACTCGGTCAGAGGCGTAGGATATAAATTTATCAATGCATAATGTATCCATCATTCGGCTTATATCCTTCTTCTTTGTGATCGCCTTACTGATCATTAATGGTTCGTTCATTATCGAATATAAACGCCAAATTAAAGACATTGAGTATTTTACGTTTCAGCGCTTTATGCTAGGAATGCGAATGCGGGAAAATGATGATCCTAATGCCCCTCAAGCCCTAGCAAAAATAGGTCTTAGAAATAGTTCTCTTTCCAAATTAGAAATCAGGGAAAATGGTAAAAAAATCCTTGAAGACTCTTACTGTGATATGATTCAATATAAAAAGAAGCTCTATTTTGTTCCAAGAGATCCTCTTCCTCCTGAAAAATCTCTCTTAAGAATTATGCTTTTAGCTGGAATTAAAGTGTCTGCAGAAGGTAATAAAATTTCGATGAATGATAAACCGGCTCTGGAAAATATTGAAGAATTTTCGTTACATAATTTGTGGATATTATGGGGAACGATTAATAGTGTTACAATTATCTTCTTTAGTATTGTTTTACGAAAATTGTTGCGTCTGAGAAATTTAAAAAGTGCTATTCGTGTGGCTGGGGATTCCAATAAATTTGAAGCCATCCCAATAGATAGTCATGATGAATTGGGGCAGATCGCAACAGAATTTAATCTTGCAATGAAAAAACTGCATTTAATGAAAGAAGCACGTACGCTTTTTCTTCGCAATATTTTACATGAGCTTAGAACGCCTGTTATGAAAGGTAAAATCTTAGCGAGTATTATTAAAGATGAAGAATTTAAAGACCAATTACGTCAAATTTTTATTCGACAAGAGGTCCTTGTAGGAGAGATGGTCAAAGTTGAAAAATTAACTTCAAACGAATGGAAACTAGCAAAAAAAGAGTATCGCCTCGTTGATATTATCGATCATGCTATCGATCTCCTTTTGATGAAAAACACGGATAGAATAGAGATAAATGCAGAAGATGAAACACCTGTATTAGTAGTAGATTTTGAACTTTTTTCGACAGCCATCAAAAACTTGATTGACAATGCACTTAAATATTCCAAAGATCATGTCGTGATTGATATCTATCAAGATGCTCTTAGAATTGGGAATACAGGTGAAAAAATACCAGAACAACGTCTTGATTTTACTCGAGCATTTAATCGTGAAGTGGAAAGCACAAATTCAGGACTAGGTTTAGGCTTATATATTGCTAATCAAATTTTTCTGAAACATGATTGTGAACTAACATATCAATATATTAATACGACAAATTACTTTTTACTTCATTTTATGGCTGTAAGTAATAATTTGCTTGAATTAAAAAGTAAAGTGTAGCAAAGGTGTTTAGACTGAGCAGTACACGTTTTGAGTTTTGATTGATGAAAATAGAGCTGAAAGTTTTATCATGTCATGGTGGAGTGTAGGGGGATCGAACCCCTGACCTCAACGCTGCCAGTCACCTTTAAAGTCCTAAAATAGGGAATTTTGAAACAAAAGAGTACACAAATCGGCAACATTTAGGGTACAAAATAGGGTACAAACATCTCTGTTAAGAATCAGTTTTTCCACAACATTTTTTATATTTTTCACCTGACTTGCAAGGGCAAGGATCATTGCGCCCGATTTTTGGAGTATTAATGAGAGGCTTATTTTTGTTGTCCAAAAGTTCCACAAATTTTTTTGCTCTAGAGACAAAAACTTCGCAAATCTCTTTCTTCCCTTCTTTAAATTCAAGTAAATAATATCTTTTTGCATTAATATTACCTTTGCTGATCGCTTGCTGCAAATAATCTTCAGCTAATTGATCATTTTTTTCGACAAATGTGCCACGATGATAGGCTTCACCTAATTGAAATAAAGAATCTGAGCAACCTAAATGAATAGCTTTTTGTATATGGTTAAAGGCACGCTCATTGTCAATAGAATTTATTTCTTGATTACTATAATACCCACAAAGTAACCGATGGATTAGAGGAAGCTCTTGCACATAATCTTTATTTGCATATTTTAAAACCTGATCAAATTTTTTTTCGTTATAAAGATGTACTGCATAATGAGCAGTTGCCTCTGGATGTTTTCTATCGCAAGCAATTTTTAAATATTTTAAGCCAAGCTCTTTTTGCTGACTGCCATCTAATTCTTCGTATAATATTTTGCCGTATCTATATAATGGTTCTAAATCGCAATTCTGTAACACTATATCTTCTTTATTTTTAGAAACACGTTCAACTAGCCTTTGATCCAGTTTTGCACTAATATTGAATGAAGTTTGATAAAATGATATGGCATGTTTATAGAAGTTTTGAATGTAACATAATTGTTTGTCATTAACAAAAGGTATAATTTTATCTGATGTTATTTTATTTTGTTCATTTTCGGCCATTGCTTCACATAATAACCCAGCTTTCAAATGTTTTTGAATATCTGAAGATGTTAATGCATCATATATAATTTGTTGATACTCCGAAGTATCAATTTTTATAGGTGTAATATGGAGCTTATCTAAATTTAAAATTTTTTTGACGACGTCAATAATTAGATGTCTTCCTCTCTTAGCATCTTCTAATAGTTGTTTATTTGTATATTCTATAAATTTTTGATCGTCTTCTTCTATAATTGTATAGTTTTTATGCGCACTTTTATTGCCAAGTAGTCGTATTTGGTCAAGTAAGCTTTTAAGATTAGAATCAATTATATTTTTGGAAAATAATTCTTTAATTTTGTTATCAGTACTACCGTAAAGTTTTAAATTATTGGATTTGGCTATTTCATCGCATATGTATGATAAACAATCTCTAAATATAATTAAAGAATGTCTGGGGGTAAGCTTAATAAGCTCTATTGCCTTTAAGTAGTCTTCTGCAATATCAGGATTTAATTTTTTCATTAATCCTATGTCAGTCATTTTATGCCTTAGATAATATTTTTTATCTTATTTAAAATCGTTTAATCAAAAAATAAATAATTAAGAATAATTTAAAAATGCAACATAATGGAAGAATTTTGATTATTTAATGGAAAATAAAATTTTTTACTAAAATAAATTCTACCATTTTATGCTATTCTATATCAAAATAATATTATTTCTTAAGGTATAAAATGACTTTTATAAATCATCATTTACGTCCTGTTCATGAATTACTACAACAAAAGTATGCAGTTCCTTATTACCAACGTGATTATAAATGGAATAAAAAGCAATTTGAAGAACTTTTAAATGACTTACAAGAGGAATTTTCATCAAATTATAAACCAGAGCATGGACGTACAGATGTCGCTAAATATAGTAATTATTTTTTAGGGACGGTACTTACAACTAATGAAAATGAGAGTCCAAGAAAAATTATTATTGATGGACAACAGCGAATAACATCTTTATGTATTTTATATATATACTTATTACGACAGAATCAGCAAAAAAGTCTAAGTATTGGTGGATATATTACACTTGTGAAAAGTGAATCATATGGAACTAATGACTTTAATATTGAAGTAGAGACTAGTCGTAATCAATTGTTTAATGTATTAGTCGATTTTACAAAAACAGATGATGAACTTATAGGTTTAGACTTTATGGAAAGTTGTGATGATGGCACAAAAAATTTATATGAACGATATCAAGATATTAGCAATCTTTTGGATGATGAAATTAAAGAAAAATTAGAATTTTTTGCTGATTGGATCGCTAATAAAGTTATTTTATTTGAGATAGTTCTTCCAACGGAACATGATGCTCATAAAGTATTTTTAACAATGAATGATAGAGGACTGAATTTATCTCCAATTGAGATGTTAAAAGGTGAGCTCTTATCAAAAATAACAGATCCAACAAGACACAATACAGCACATACAACATGGGTAGATTATACGCGAAAGTTACAAGATATAGATAGAGATGAAGATTCAAATTTTATCAAAACATGGCTGAGAGCAAAATACGCTACCGGTATGCGAAATAAAAGAGAAGTGGGCAAAAAAGACTATGAAGAAATTGGTGATTTTTATCATCGATGGGTACATGATAATAAAGATAAACTTGAATTAAGAACACATGATGATTTTTATAATTTTATTGAGGTTCAATTTAAAAAATATTCAAATATTTATTTGAAAATTATTCAATACTCTAAAAATCTTACAGCAGAGTATCCGGAAGTTTTTTTCAATGCTGATAAAGATATTACTTTTCAGCCATTGCTTATTTTGGCGTCAATCTGTGATTCAGATTCAGATGCTGTAATCAATCAAAAAATTAAAATCGTTTCAAAATATTTAGATATTTATACCACTGCTAGAATTGTGAATGATAAAAAAAATACATATGATAATTTAAAAGAACCTCTATTTTCATTAGTATTATTAATTCGAAATAAAACTGTAGATGACCTTATCACTAGTTTAAAAAATGAGTATATAAGTCAAAGGTTGATGATTGAAAATATTATTAATTTAGAATATGGGAAGGCATCTACATCATCGATTCTTCATATATTAGCGCGAATTGCAGCATATTTGGAAAACCAGATTAGTCAAACAACGGCTGTCGGTTTTGAAACGTATATTGATCGTAGAAGAAATTCGAAAACATTTGATATAGAACATATCCTTGCAGATAGTTATGATATATTTCAAACTTCTTTGGGTACAACTGTTGTAAATGACTTTGACAATCGAGATGAATTTAAAAGGATGAGAAACAATATTGGAAATTTAATTTTATTACCAAGATCTAGGAATAGAAGCTTACAAGACAAGAATTATGCGACTAAAGTTCAAGCATATGCTACGGAAAATATAACTTCACAAACACTATGTCACAATTTTTATCAAAGTAATCCAGTATTAACAACTTTCATGACGTCTAGTGGAATCTCAATTACTCCTTATGTTAACTTTGTAAAATCATCATTATTGGAGAGACAAAATTTATATAAGATAGTAGCTCAAAAGATTTATGATATTGAACAATTATGAACTTAATATATTAAGATAGTCAAATATTGAACCAGTCGTTTTTTGAATCAATTTTAGAACTCAATCAACTCGATCCATATCGAAATCAAGAAAATGATAAATACTTTGATACATTTATTGTTTCATTTGGTGAAATTCCTTATGAAGATATGCTCAAATTATTTAAGGGTTTATTTTTACCATCTGCTATATTGAACTTATTTGAAAACACTTATAAATTAATTGACTATGTTGAAACCAATACAGCGCAAAGAGATAAAATTCTTAAACTGAAAAAAGATCGTTTAGACTATTTAACGCCAATCATTAATACTTTAGAGCGAAAGTGTAGAGAAGCGCAACTAGAAGGTGATGCCCAAAAATACAAGAGGCTTTCTTTTGCTATGAGCGTGCATCAAAACTTTTTAAATGATCCCATAGCTACTTTGCACTTATTTCAAAAAGTAGAAATATATTTATTTAAAAATAGAGAAAAAATATATACGCTAGAACGAGATAAAGTAAAAAATAGAAAACAAAAAGAAGCTCAAAAAAGAGTAGATTTGTATAGGCAACTAAGGGAAATAGGGAAGTTTTATGAAGGTTACGAATTTTTTTCAAAAACGTATCAGAAAAGATTATGGCACTCAACCGCTATAAAAATTTATAAACTATGTAAATTTTTAAATCCTAGTTTAATCGATAATGTTCTTAAAGAAAAAGTAGTATATTTATTTGCGCAAGCAGACATATCAATAACGCTTAATACAACACGTCTCAATAATGCTGATTTATTTATTATGCTCAATAATATGCCAATTTGGGCATATGAACCATATCTCAACAAACGAAGATTAAGTATAGAAATTCAAAGTGAAAAAGCTAGTTCACTCATTAACAAAGAAAAACAAAATACTAACGTAGAATCACCTTATGCAAACCTATTGGGAAATACGCCTTTAGCGCTTTTTTTACTTTTCTAAATATATTAAAATCTCTCAATTTACAAAATCTCCCCTTCCTTCACGGAACTTTTGACAACGTCAAAATTTTTCACTTTGCTAGAGTTCGTTTTATCTTTTGCGTGAAAGAAAATCACATAAACGATATGCGCATATCCTGAAAAGGAAAAAAGATGACAACTTCAAATGTCAAAGAATTGTTAAGTCAAAAAGGTGAGATAAAGTCTCTTATAAAATGCCTCGATGCGAGAGCATCATGGGGCTGTGCCCCTGTGGCGATTGCACGAGAGGCAGTTCATCGAGTAGGTTTTCTAGTAATACTCTATGGTAAACGTCATGGAGGTAAAAAGCATAGTTTTAAGGTGGTTTCTTATGGAAAATAATCCACTTCTTATGACATCAGGTGTCGATAGTTTGTATTTTCATTATGAAAGCTCATTGGAATATGATGAACTCTTTATGGATATTGTCGAACAAATAGAAGATCAAAAAGATCGTTTTGCTCGAAATGAAATGAGGTATCAGCCACATGATCTACTTATTACGATTGCAGATACTACGTTTAACTACTTAGGCTTTGCAGAGGGGTATTATTGGTTTAGAGATCATAATGAGTTTTTCAAAATAGGTTTTAAAGATAAACAAAAACAGCGTCGTTTGCATGATATTCGTGTGCAGTTGCAAGGTCGAGGGATTTATACCCTTGGCATTACTTCCATGCTTGCCTATATTGATTCAATATTAGGAGATTATACAACAGGATTAAAGCCAATCATTCGAGCGGATATAAACGCTTTTGTGCAATATGATTTCTCGTTTGTGGATCGTTCTATGTTTGTGACACGTAAAAAGAATTATTCGACCATTTCTGAAATTGGTGATGCTAATAGTATTCAAACGCTTTATGTGGGGAAACCTCCTTTTATGAAGAGGCTTTACAATAAAACTTTAGAGATGAAAAAATCTAAAAAAGAGGAGTTAATGCGTGAATACTTTGCCAATTATGGTTTTGATTTAGAAACTCCAATTTTTAACGTAGAGTTTCAAATGCACAGACCTCATTTAAAAGCTTTTTGTGTTCAAACGGTAGATGATTTGCTCTTGAATGTCAATAATCTTTTTAAGTCTGCTATGGATGAGATACGACTTATTGATGCTTCAAGCATATCAGAAAATGGAATTGAGCATAATAATAAACATAGAGCGCAAACATTGCCGATTTGGGAGCAGATTAAAGAACAATTTGATGCCAAAGAGTTCTTGCAAATTCAAACAGATTTGAAACGTATTAAACGCATTGAGTACCTTTACGATTATGAACGCTTCCAAACGGATTTTCATGCTTTGATGAAAAAAGCGTATTTGAATTGTCTCTTTATCAATGAAAAAACATTAGTTGAAAATTTAGAACGATTTGTGAAAGATACGAATAAAGTCATGCCATTTTATGAACGGGAAAAGTCCATCCCTGTCGAAATTGTGGATATGTCAGCTAATGCGTATTATTATAAGCTACAAAATAATGAGCTTAAAGATGCCAAGTTACCGCTCTCTGTAACACGTATGGATGATATGGCTCTCTTGTATCATGTGAGTAAGTTAGAAAATGAGGTAAAAAAGGAGAATGTATCCGATCTTACGCAAAAGCAATACAAACTCGCATATGAAGAAGCCATAAGGCGTAAATTGATTAATCGTAGAGCAGATGAGTTTCATTTTGAGGAGCCAAAATGAGCCATTTTTTAACACAAAAAGAAGCGGCAGAATTTCTCAAAATCTCCGATGAAAAGCTTAAACGTTATAAGCAACGTGGCTCATTGGTATGTGGCGTTCATTTCTTCAAACGTGAGGGGATAGTGCGATTTGATAGTGAACAACTTACACAATGGATGAAAGGAGCGCCTAATAGGCTAGCTTCAAGCATTGTTGATGATATTTTGGCTAGTATTTAGTGCCGATTTGTGAGAAAGGTCACAAATGATTTATCTACGAAGTAGAGAAGGCAAATTGTACGTTCGTTTTTTTATCGATGGTAAAGAAGTGAGTAAATCGCTTAAACTTGAAGATACTAAGGCAAATCGTACATTTGCCAAAAAGCATATCTTCCCTGAATTAGAGCGTAAAATTTATTCAGGAGAGTATAAAAGGGTAGCTAAAACATTGGCATATTACAGTGAAAAGTATCTTTCACTAAAAGCAAATGCAAAAAGTTATCCTGAAATAGTGAGACGTGTTGAAGCCATCAATGAGGCTTTCGGTAATAAACGAATTGACACTATTACCAAGTTATCCATTAAAGAGTGGCTAAATAGTTTCAAGATTAAAAATATCTCGAAAAAAAACTATTTAGTGGCTTTAAAAGGTATCTTTGGTGTAGCGTATGATGATGAAGCACTGGCAAAAAATATCGTTAATGATATTTCTATTGGTGCGTATGAGTCTGTAGAAGCAGAGCCATTTAGTGAAGATGAAGTCAAACGTATTTTAGATGCGAGTGAGGGAGAATTTAAAAATTATCTCGGTGTCGCTTTGAATACGGGTATGCGTACGGGTGAAATTTTGGGATTAATGCTTTCTGACATTGATGGAACAACCATTAGTGTGAAACGAGCAGTTAGCAGAAATGCTAAAGAACCAACTACCCCTAAAACGCAAAAGAGTATTAGGAAAATCCCTATACTGGAAGCGTGTATGCCATATCTTCAAGATCAAATCAGAATAGCTATGCAAAAGAAGAGTTTGTATTTGTTTTCAAGTGAAACAACAGGTACACATTATTCTGATGCAACGGCTTTAAAGACTAAGTGGAAAAGAGTCATCACACGTTCCAAAGTTCGTTATCGTAAGTTGTATAACACTCGTCATACTTTTGCAACAGCAATGTTAAGAAGTGGGCAAGTGAGTGTTTTAACAGTTGCTAAAATGTTGGGACATTCAAATTCTAAAATGGTTTTAACAACCTATGGTGGTTTCATCGCATCTGAAGAACTAAGGATTGATAGAAGTATCAAACTTTATGGAACAAATCATGGAACAGTAGAGAAAATGGCTTAGGGAATGGTGGAGTGTAGGGGGATCGAACCCCTGACCTCAACGCTGCCAGCGTTGCGCTCTCCCAGCTGAGCTAACACCCCGAAGTAGAAGAAAAAAAGTATTTTAACCAAGCAAAACTTAAAATTCTTCTTTTATGCTGCAAATTGTTTTGATTTTTCTGCTTTTATTGTGGCATATGCCTCTTGAATTTGTTGAAACTTTACTGTAAAATCTTTGAGTTTTGTTTCATTCTTGCATTCGATAGTATCCGGGTGATACGTTTTTGCTAAACGAAGGTATTTTCTACGAATACTTTCTAAACTCTCCTGCTCATGGGCATTCAATAAATAATAAGGATTGTATGGTTTATGATAGGTCTGTTTAGAATGATATAGCACTTTTTTTGTGACAAGTTTGATAGGTTTTTCTGACGCTAAGAGAAGTTTTTGAAGAAATGATGCGTTGTGGGTTTTCGAAGCGATAGTGCACAACTGATACAGAGACACTAAAAATGATCTTCGTTGGTGGGGATTTTCGTTACGAATGGCAAAATTAATGAGTGTTTCGTTTACCCAATAGGAACGACCTAATGTGCTATTAAGCACGTGTTTTACATGTAAATAGTGTGAAGATGCCTCTGAGATATGGATACAAATACAATCAGCTGTAAGACGTAGTTGCATGAAGCCTCCTTAGTTGAAAGATAGAAGCAAAATCGATTCCTCCTTACAGAAATGCTGAAATAATGGGCTTTTATTAACGGGTTTTTAATATTTTTTAGTTATGATTTAGCACTATGACGAAAAATTATCAATAGCCTTATTAGATACAAAGGGGATTATATGAGTAAACGTGTTATTTTAGTTGATGACTCCAAAACAATTCTTGCAACAGCTCAAATGGCGTTAGAAGAGATGACGCAACAAGGAGTGATTCAATTTGCGACGTATCTCAATCCTGTCGAATTACTGGATGCTTTATTAATGGGTAATGAAGATTATGATCTTTTAATTAGTGACATTAACATGGCACAAATGAGTGGACTTGATCTTGCGACTCAACTTAAATCTCACGAAAAATTTAAAAATAGACCTATTCTTATATTAACTACGGAGAGCTCACCCGAAATGAAGGCGAGAGGCAAAGCCATTGGCGTAACAGGCTGGATGGTAAAACCTTTTAGTGATGACAAGCTTGTGAAAGCTATTACGATGGTATTAGGGCTATAAAAATGGAAAAATCAAATAAACATGCGGATTCGAAAAGCATGCAACGCTTTTTGACGTTTTATTTGGAAGATGAAGTGTATGGTGTACATATCTCTGATGTAAAAGAGATTATCGCCATGATGAAAACAACTCCTGTCCCCAAAACACCTAAGTTTATACAAGGGGTTATGAATCTAAGGGGTAATATCATTCCTGTGGTGGATATGCGTCTTAAATTTGAGATGCCTTCTATCCCTGCACAAATGTACACCGCTATTGTGATTATCAAATTGGGCGAAAAACAGATTGGTTTTATTGTCGATAAAGTTGAAGAAGTCATTAATGTGGAAGAAGAACATCTCTCTTTGCCACCGGAATTTGGAGCACAGATAGATACCCGTTTTATTAAAAACATGGCGCAACATAAAAATAAAGTCGTCATGATTTTAGACCTTATTGCTCTTTTTGGTGAAGAAGAGTTAAGCATCGTACAAAATCTTAGTAAATCAAACAGCGATATGGCAAAGGAGAAGTAAATGAAAAAGGCAACGTTAGGATTTAGAATCTCATTAGGATTTGGTATCCTAGTCTTTATTATTGTAGTTTTAGGCACAATTGGTGTAGTAAATATGCGTAATGCTTCTTCAGCAGCCACAAAGCTTGCTGTGACATATGTCCCTGAGGTGCAGTTGGCGACAGATATTTTTAAAGTATCGAATCAAATTCGTTATGAAATGCGCGCGTTTATGCTAAGTGACAATGAAGCAGCGCTGGCAAATGCCAAAAAAGCTTTTACAGAGTTAAAAACGTATTTGGATGAAGCTGATGCTCATGCCAAAAAATATAATCTAAAAAATCTTCAAGACAATAAAAAAATTGCTGCTTCTGCGCTTGAACGATATATCGAGGCAACCGATAAGAGCGAAAAAATCTTGGCGCGTAAAAAAGTTTTAGATGCGCAAATGGTTGATAATGCAGCATTATTTGTCAAAAGTGTTGATGAGTATATGGCGTCACTTAAAAGCTCACTGGATGATGACTTAAAAAGTGAAAGACTCGATAAAACAAAACTTGCTAACCGAGGAGAAAAATTTGCCAATCTTCATACTATTATCAGTGTCACAGCAGCTGCTAGAGTTTATGGACAGCGTGCACAGTTGAAAAATGATGTTTCATTGATTGAAGGAGTACTTCCAAAGTTTGAGACAGGTTATAAACTACTAGCTGATATGCGCGCAACAACATTGAAAACTTCAAACCTTGAACACCTTAAAAACGTTGAACAAGCGATGCGAACGTATGAGGCGTCTATGCGAGGTTTTGTCAGTATCATGCAAGAAAGTAGCACTGAATCTAAAATCATGATAACACTTGCTAATGAAATGCTTAGTGCCGTAGAAGCTGTTGTCGATGATGGTCTAGAAAATGTTAAAACCGTCTCAACAGAGACATCTGATTCACTAAGTACGGCTTCTCTTATTATGATTATTGGATTAGTGATAGCAATTATCTTAAGTTTATTAAGTGCTTATATTATTATTAAAAGTGTTGTGAAAGTCGTAGTTGATTCTGTAAAATCTCTCTCTGAAGGAACCTCTCAAGTGGTCAGCGCGAGTGAACAAATCAGCTCCGCTTCCGTTTCGTTAGCGGAAGGTGCAAGTTCTCAAGCGAGCAGTGTGGAAGAGGTGAGTGCAACCATTGAGCAAGCAACCGCAAGCAATAATCAAAATGCTGATAACAGCCGTGAAGCTAATATTTTAGCGCAACACTCAAATGATGCGGCTCGCCAAGGCAATCAGCAAGTGGCTGATTTAATGGTTGCTATGGAAAAAATTACGGATTCTTCACAGAAAATTGCCAAAATTATTAAAACGATTGATGAAATTGCGTTTCAAACGAACCTGTTAGCGCTCAATGCCGCTGTTGAAGCCGCGCGTGCAGGTGAACACGGTTTAGGTTTTGCCGTTGTCGCAGAAGAGGTGAAAAACTTGGCTGAGCGCAGTGCGGGTGCGGCTAAAGAGATTACAGGAATTATTGAGGCGAGCATTGATCAGGTAAAAATGGGAACAGAGGTTGCCAATCGTACCAAAGAGTCTTTCAGTGAAATTTTAATGAGTATTAAAAAAACATCTGATCTTATCGGTGAAATTGCCATTTCGGCAAAAGAACAAGCAGAGGGTATGAATCAAATCGCAACAGCGATGGGGTCAGTAGACCAAATCACACAGCAAAATGCATCTGCGAGTGAAGAAACCGCTGCCGCGGCAGAAGAGTTAAATGCTCAAGCGTTATCTATGTTAGAAAGTGTCGCGGAAATGGCAGCCCTTGCAGGGTATGATATGGGCAAAGAAAGCCTTAAAACAACGCCAGCACATAAACGTGTTGCATCGCTCAGCATGGCGCCAAAACGCCTCAGCGTTGCACCTAAAAAAGCAAAAAGCACATTGAATACGACGTCAAAAAGAAACAATGAAGAGGTTTTTCCTCTTGATGAAGATGATTTAAAAGAGTTTTAGTTCGGTTGCTTTTTACAGGTTTGTGTAAGGCGTAGAGTATAAAATTTCTTTTGAATGAAGGTGTATGATGTATATAGATGGCGATGTCCTTGAACTTGACCTTGAGATGGACTTAGAAGAAGTAAAAGCGTTAGAGATTTTTATCAAAGATAGACTTGCTTATGTTGAAGAGATTGTTTTGTTACGTTCCAACGATAGCATACCTTCAACATCAGCGCTCTTCTCATTACTTTTTTTTATTAAAGCTCAAAAACCTTCAATAAAGATAGAGTTTATGGAGACGATGAGTCTTAATCTAGAAACATACGGCACAATGTATTGGACAACGAATGAGTAAAGAAAAATTACGACAAATCTTCATCGAAGAGGCCAATGAAATTATTGAAAAGATGGATGTTGATATCCTAAGCTATGAAGAATCACCTTACGATAAATCTCTTTTAAATGAGATTTTCAGAGGTGTGCATACGCTGAAAGGCAGTGCCAATGCGTTTAATTTTTCACGCCTTGGTGAGTTTGTTCACCATTTTGAAGATGTCTTAGATTATTTTCGTACCAGTGATGCTGTGCCAAATTCGCAAGACGTGGACCTCTTTTTAGACAGTGTCAATGTGATTAAAGAGACGCTATTATGCGAGGTTGAAGAAAAAGAGGGGTTGCCAAGTAGTTATGCCTCTTGTTTGGAAAGTATTCGTCATATTCTTTTACATGTAAATACAACGCAAGTACCTCTTGAGGAAACTCCTATGGCAGACCTTGCCGCGGAGTTTGGCAATGAAACTTTTAATGCTCCTCTTTCTCATACCCTCTGTGATGACCAAGCATTTTTAAATGAATTACAAGACGGTGAAATGCTGTTTAAAATCACACTTCGCTTGGATGAAGATATTTATTTAAGAGGGTTTGATCACTTTTTGTTTTTCAAAAACCTAGGACATCTAGGACGGATTTTGGCATCCTATTGGACGGTTCCAAAAGAAGTTCCCCCTGAAGAATTCAATGTTGAACGCAATCTTATTCAGCGCGTAACCCTCTTTTTTGCTAGTAATAAAGCATATGAAAGCATTGTGGATGTGTTTGCCTTTTTAGATGATGAAGAGTTTGAAGTAACGCCTATTGCTGCCCAAGAGCCAGTGCCCCTTGTGGAGCAAATTTTAAATGAAGCTCCTGCCAATGAGCAAGAAATCAAAGTAGAGCATAAAGAAGAGGCTCAAATTGCCCCCAAAAGTACTGTCATCACTAAAAATTTTCTAAAAATTGATGCACAAAAATTGGATGAATTGTTTGATTCGATTGGTGAATTGGTTATTGCTCAAAATTACTTAGGTGAAAATGAAAAAATTAAGGCAATGCACGATGCTGAAGTTGCTAAAACGATTGAAAACCTCTCAAAAATTACACGATTGATTCAAAACCGTGTGATGTCGTTGCGTATGATTCCTATTCGCGATACTTTTGAAAAGATGAAACGTGTTGTACGCGATTCGTCTAAAAAAGTGAATAAAGTCATTCATCTTAATTTAGAAGGGGAAGACACGGAGATTGATAAGACAATGGTTGAAGCGCTTTCAGACCCATTGGTTCATATCATTCGAAATGCTATTGATCATGGAATAGAAAGTTCTGAAGAAGAGCGACTGAAAAATGGCAAAAGTGTTGAAGGAAATGTTCTATTAAGAGCGTATCACAGAGGTGGCAATATCATCATTGAAGTGAAGGATGACGGTAGAGGTATCAATAAAGCAAAAGTTTTCCAAAAAGCGCTATCAAAAGGACTTGTAAGTGTGGATGAAGAGCTGAGTGATTCACAAATTTACAGTCTCATTATGCAACCAGGATTTTCGACAGCCGATGTGATTAGCGATATTTCAGGACGCGGCGTTGGCTTGGATGTCGTGAAAACTGCCATCGAAGCCGTGCGAGGAAAGATTGATATTAGCTCCGAAGAGGGCAAAGGAACCACGTTTTCGATTGTATTGCCTTTAACGTTAGCGATTATTGATGGTATGTTGGTGCGTTCAAGCGAGAAGATTTTTATTATTCCGACATTATGCATTACCGAGTCCTTTAGACCAAAACCAGAAAATGTTCATTCCATCAGCGGTAAAGGTGAATTTGTACAGCTTCGCTCAGAATTATTGCCTATTATTCGGCTTAATAAGGCGCTCGAGCTCGATCAAACCATGCCAAATCCTTCAGAAGCAACATTGGTTTGCATTGAAAATACACGCGGAAAATTTACACTATTGGTCGATGAATTGGTTGGGCGTCAGCAAGTGGTGATTAAAACGCTTGGAGAATTTTTATCTAAAACGGAAGGAGTCAGTGGAGGAGCGGTTATGGGTAATGGAGAAATCGCCCTAATCTTGAATGTTGAAGAGCTCTTTTAATGGAAAGACTGGTTTTAAAACGTAAAGAGTTTCAACTCTTACAAGCATTTATTTATGAAAACATCGGCATTTCTTTGGGTGATCATAAGATTTATTTAGTGCAGGCCAGACTTGCAAAACGTGTAGCACAATTAGGGTTGGAGAGTTTTAGCGCCTATTATGAGCGTTTAGTGAATGATAAAAATGCGAATGAACTGGAGTATCTCTCTTCTTTAATTTCGACCAATGTGACCTCTTTTTTTAGGGAAGCTAAACAGTGGGATTTTTTAAAAACATGCCTTCTTCCTTTATGTGAACGAAATGGTGGGAAACTGCGCATTTGGTCAGCTGCATGTTCTTCGGGAGAAGAACCGTACAGCATTGCCATGTTTTGTGCGGAGCACCTCTCCAATTACGAACAACTTGATATTAAGATTTTAGCAACAGATGTCTCTTCTAAGGTGCTTAAAAAAGCTATGAACGGGGTATATGCGCAAAAAGCATGTCACTCCCTCAATGAAGTTTATTTACGAAAATATTTTACACCATTACGGATGGAAGATGAAATTTATTACCGTATGACTGAGCGAATGAAACAACATGTTTTATTTCGAGAATTCAATCTTGTCACAGGAGATTATGCTCTTTTTAAAGAGAAAAAATTCGACATTATTTTTTGTCGTAATGTCATGATTTATTTTGATAAACCAACGCAAACAGCACTGGTTGATAAGTTTCATGGCATGTTAAGCGATGGCGGATATTTATTTATAGGAAGTTCGGAGGCTCTTACCGATATGAAAAAGGACTTTAAATCCAGAAGCGCTTCAATTTATCAAAAGGGATAGGATGACTGAAAAACAAAATTTTGACGCTATTAGCGATGAACGACTTTTAGAGGAAGTCAAGCGCCGTTTTGACCAAAAGAATAGTACCTTAGAGGAGATGAAATTCTTAACGAAAAAGCTTTATGATTTAAATGAGAAGCTGAAAGAACATGACTCTATTAAAGGTGAATTTTTATCGTTAATTAAAAACGTGTTCAATAACCCCTTAAGTTCATTACTGAATCTCTCTTCTATGATGCGTAAAAATGATGACTCTCCTAAAACGCAAGCCATGAAACAGCTTTTAGATATGGAGCTTCGTAAGCTTGATTTCCAAATTAACAACATCTTTACAGCTGCAGAAATTGAAGCGGGTGAAATAGCGAATTATTGGTGCGAAGTTGATTTACGCAGAATTATTGATGAAGTTTGTGAGTCGTTTATGTATCTTATTCAGGACAAATCGCTCGTCATGGATTTAGAGTTGAATATTCATGAGCCAATCATTAGTGATGCTAAAAAACTGCATACGATTTTTATGAATCTTATCTCCAATGCATGTGAATACTCTTTCCGCCAAAAGAGCGTTACAATCAAAGCTTGGATAGAGGAAAATAGTTTACATGTAACGGTTAAAAATATTGGCGACACCATTGCAAAAGAGTATAAAAAAGAGATATTTAGCCGGTTTAAAAAAGTGGTTTCCCCCAGTTTTGCACGTGAAAGTGTGGATGGTTTGGGCTTAGGCTTAAGTGTCGTCAATGCGCTGCTTGAGTCACTTGATGGCGCGATTTCTTATGTTTCATCCGATGCTACGACAGTTTTTACGCTCATCTTACCACTGCAAGATAGAACGATAGCCGAAGCATCCATGAGCGAGAGTGCCAATGAATTTATGTTTGATGATACGAATAGCGATATGAAAGAATTTTGATGCTACCCCGTAAATTTATCCATGTCGGTGAAATTTTTGTTGGTATTAAACCCACTGAAATTGTCACGGTGCTTGGTTCGTGTGTAGGGGTTTGTCTTTACGACAAAATTGAATTCATCGGTGGAATGAACCATTATCTCTTGCCTTTGTGGAATGGAAATGGATTGGAAAGCCCAAAATATGGCAATGTTGCTATTCCAAAACTCATTGAAAATATGGAAAACATAGGGTGTCTTAGGCGTAATCTGGAAGCAAAAATCTTTGGAGGTGCGAATATTCATAAGAGCAACAGCGAAGGGCAGTTGATTGGTCAGAAGAATATTTTGATTGCAAAAGAGATTTTAAGAGAGTATAGCATCCCTATTCGCGCGGAAGATACGGGCGGCAATAATGGCAGACGTATTATGATGATTAGTGATGCCAACCGCATTATTTTGAAGTACGTACAAAACGAGATGATGAATGATTAGAGTCCTTATTGTGGACGATAGTGCCACAGCCCGCCATGTTTTACAAGAAATTCTTGAGAGCGATTCTCGTATAGAGGTAGTGGGATTGGCGGCTGATGCATATATTGCGCGTGATATGGTTGTTGAGAAGAAACCCGATGTCATTTGTTTGGACGTGGAGATGCCGCGGATGGATGGTGTGACATTTTTACAGAAATTGATGGTCCATTTTCCAACACCGGTTGTAATGGTCTCTTCTTTGACACGAAGCAGTGCTCAAGTGACGCTAGATGCACTTGAAGCGGGGGCAATTGATTATGTTGAAAAGCCTCATTCGCATATTTATGATGGAAAAGAGCTGATTAAAGATGAGTTGATTCAAAAAGTTATCAGTGCTTCTTCAGCAAGAGTTCAAAAGAAAATTCCTTTAAAGCAAACCATAACTAATCGGTTAAGTCTTGCCGAAACCACGCATAAAGTCATTGCAATTGGTTCTAGCACGGGAGGAACAGAGGCCCTCAAAGTGGTGTTACGTGGATTGCCTAAAAATGCACCTGCCGTTCTTGTCGTGCAGCATATGCCTCAAAGTTTTATTGAATCATTTGCGGCACGACTCAATCAATTGTGTGATATAGATGTTAAAGTGGCTCAAAATGGGGAATTCTTACAAACAGGTACCGCGTACATCGCACAAGGCGGTAAGCATATGGTTTTGCGAAGATCCGGTGCTCGTTATTTTATTGAGCTTGGATTAGGGCAAAAAATCAGCGGGCATTGTCCAAGTGTCGATGTTTTGTTTAATTCGGTTGCTAAAGTAGCCGGAGCAAATGCCATTGGAACGATTTTAACCGGTATGGGGAGTGATGGCGCGAAAGGGATGTTGCATATGCATCAAAATGGTGCAAAAACCATTGCCCAATCCGAGGAGAGTTGTGTTGTTTTTGGTATGCCTAAAGAGGCGATAAAATTAGGGGGAGTGACACAAACGCTGAGTCTTGAAGAGATTGCTTCAGGTATTTTGAAAATGCTCTCTTAGGAGTTACTGATGGAAAAAACACTTTGTCCTGCACATACAACTTCCGTTTTATTGATTGGGGAATTGGCCTATGATGCGACGTTTGTGAAAGCCGCTGAAAAACTCTGTACTTCTTTACATGTAAACGTGCTTCCAGACACGCTCTATCAAGTGATGTCTGAGGAAAAAATCGACCTTATTTTTGGTTCGCTCTCTCATGCAAACGAGCAGGTTTACGTCCCTTTACTGCGACATATCAAGCAAAGTTATCCTCTGATAAAGATTATTTTGTTCTTACAAGCAGAACATCTGACGTTGTTAGATGAGATATTAACGCTGCAATGCGAACGATATCTCAGTATGCGCAATGAACGACTGCTTGCTTTGGAGCATCTTGAAAAGAGCTTAAAACAACTACACGATGACAGATACATTGCTGAGCGACACTATTTTGAAGAGTTGCTTGATTTTGCGATTGTCTCGCAAACGGATTTGGATGGCAATATTACCTATGTGAACGAAAATTTCATCAAGACAACGGGCTTTAGTTACGAAGAGCTTATTGGTAAAAACCACCGTTTGATTAAGCACCCATTGACACCACCAGAATTGTTTACGGAACTTTGGCAAACTATTACACAAGGATTAGTATGGAGAGCTCATATCCTTAATCGTAATAAAGATGGGAGTGATTTTTGGGCGGAGACGGTTATTATTCCTTTTAAAGAGAGTAAAACGGGTAAAATTTTGCAGTATTTAGCGATTCGTCACGATATTACAGAGTTTTTACAAAAAGAGAGAATTGCAAATGAATTGAAGCAAAAAGCGGATGAACAAGAACAACTCTCTGAAGCCAAAGATGCTTTTTTAGTGTTGTTTACGCATGAACTAAAAACACCGCTCAATGCAATTTTAAATTTTGCGCAGTATCTTTATAAACATATGCCTCATATTGAGGAAGTTCCTAAAGAGAAGCGCTTGTATCTTTTGGAGCAGATTTATAAAAGCGCGACATCCATGCTTGAAAATGTGACCAATATCTTAGACCTTGGCAAACTGCGCCATCAAAAACTGTACTATAATCTAACGCTTTTCAATCTCAAAGAGAGTATTTTAGACGTCATTGAAAAGCACGGTTCGTTAGCGTTAGAGTACAAGCGCACCATGCTTTTCCAAAGTGATGGAGGTGATCCTTTTATTACCAGCGACGAGTATCGTTTTAAACAAATTCTCTCCAACATCCTCTCCAATGCCATTAAATACGGCACATCCATGGTTGAGGTGTATCTGGTTTCAAGCCCTGAAAAAATTGACATTATCATTCAAGATGATGGCAAAGGCATCAAAGATAAAGAAGAGGTCTTTGAACTCTATACGCAAAGTTCAGCAGGGCTTAGTAGCATGGAGAAAAAAGGAACCGGAATTGGATTGCATTTTGTAAAGCTGTTATGTGAAGGATTAAATCTTGAATATAAGGTCGAAGATTCAACCACTTTAGGTGGTGTAAAATTTATTTTAACGAAACGATTGAAGGATACTAAAGATGTGTAAAGTTCTCATTGTAGATGATAATGACAATAACCGTTTAACACTCAATTTATTGCTCGAAGAGGTCGAAAATATTGAAGTTTTTGAAGCCGAAGATGGTCAAATTGCCGTCGAGATGTGTGTAAAAAACCATTTTGACCTTATTTTTATGGACATCATGATGCCCAATTTAGATGGGTTTGAGGCAACGCAATATATTAAACAAGTGGATAAGAAATGTATGATTATCGCTTTAAGTGCGTTGGATGATGAGGCTTCCAAGCATAAAATGCTCTCTTTGGGCGCAGAAGATTACTTGACAAAGCCATTGAATGCTGAGCACTTTTTGCAGCGCATTAAACAGTATATTCGTATTCTTGAGTTACGCAATCAAGACATTAGTAAAAACACTCAAGCACTCAATCCTTTTAATTCACATGTATTTCATCGTCTCATTACTTTTAAAATTGATACCGAAGAGGCACTCGCAGAATTTTGGGATTACTGGTTAAATGGTCCTAAAGATGTGATTAACTTAAGTGATTGTGTGCGCCTTACCTATGGGTTTAGTTTATGGTTACTCAAACACAACTTTATATGCGAAGTCCTTGTTGAAGAGAATGAAGAAAAACTTTACATGATGCTTTTACATGTAAAACCTCTCAAGAACAATGTGATTAAAAATATTCTGCTCAAACACTTTGCAAATGCAAAATACATTTTGAGTCAAGAGATGCTCTCTTTTCAGTTAGATAAAGAGGTAAAACGTGATAATGGTGTTTTAGCCGTGAGTGAAGAGGCGCAAAAAATTCTTTCTAAAACGCATGATACCGTCTTAAGTGCGAGTGAATACATTGACTCAACTGCGATATCCTTTATGTCTAAAATTGATGGACTAGAATTACTCAATGATGAAACCGATAAAGCGATTTTGATTTTTGAGAAAGAACCTACTAAACATAATTTAGCGGTTATTTATGATAATTTTCAAGAGTATGCAACCTTGTTAGAAGAGTTGATGGATTTCGAGCATTTAGGGTTTGCTATTCAAACATTGATTAATTTCTTAGGAACATTAACAGAAGAACAATTCGAAGCTGAAAAAATCAAACGATTGTCGGCGATGTTGCTGAATTTGTTGCATGATTTAAGTTCGTGGCGCGAAAATGTCTTTATTACGCAAGTGGCCCGTGATATTCACTATCTCGATTCATCGCTTTTGAGTTCTTGTATTCAAATCGAAGCCATTTTTGAAGAAAAGAGCATTGATGCTAACCATGACGATGACATTGAATTTTTCTAAACTTTAAAACTGTGTGCCGTTGTCAAAACGGCATACTTTTTAAATTATGAATGTGATACGCTAGGTGGAAGGTAGATTTGATACGTATTACGTCCAGCAGATTTAGCGATATAAAGGGCTAAGTCCGCATTTTTAATGAGTTGGTTAAAATCATTGCCGTGATCAGGAAACAAGCTAATACCAATGCTTGTTGTAATGCCTAAGTCAAAGTTTCTTACGCGAATGGGTTGTTGTAAATTGTGGACTAATTTTTCTGCAATATGTTGTAAGCTTTTTTCGTCTGTAATGTCATCAACAAGAATAATAAACTCATCGCCACCAAAGCGTGCAACGGTATCGGTCTTACGTGTTGCCAACAGCAATGTTTTAGCTACATGAATTAAAATCATATCGCCTACGTCGTGTCCGAGTGAGTCATTAATCTCTTTGAAATTATCCAAATCGAGAAATAAAACACCAAATTTCTTTCCACTCATCAAGTTACTTTCGATCAGAAGTTGCATTCTTTGATGCAATAAGGTTCGGTTCGCCAGAGATGTTAAATGGTCATAATGTGCTTGTTTATAAATGATATCTTGTTGCTTCACCAATTTATTTTTGGCTGTTTCGAGTTTACGAATAGTCGCATTAGCCACTTTAATCGCTCTTGCAAGTTCTTCGCTCTCTTTGTTGCATTTTGCTTTTTCTTCCATCAAACTGGTTTGGTCGTAAATGAGGACGGTAACCATCTTTTTTTCAATATCGTAAGGCATAATGGTGACATCTTGTTGCATGAACTCAAAAATAGACTTGGTTGTGATGGAGTTTTTCATTGGTAAAAGATAGTGATTCGCATCTGCCGTGAAAAAAGAGGGGCTGTTGAGTGTTAAAGCTGCCTTTATATGGCGTTTGAGCGCCTTGAGTTGCTCATCAGTAATTGCAAATAAAGAGAGTAAATTCTTACCCACAGCTTCTTCGGGAATAATTTCACTGTGAATACCCACCCACTTGTTGAGGTAATAGATATTGAAATCTGTGTCAATGGTTAAAATGCCTACGTTGATTGACTCAATGGTCTTTTCACAATTTATCATAATTAGAGCTTATCAATAGTACTTTTTAGATGCTCTAGCATCTCATTATTCAATAGGATAAACATATGTCCTAAAATATTTTCTTTCTCAATATCCAAAGCGGTTTTAATGACAATCACATTGTCATAGCCTTCGATTTTGTCGTATTTGTCCATCTCTGAGGTTTCGCGTTTTTCAATCGAAGGAACTTTGAAAATCGTCTCACCATTAATAATTTCACAAAATTTACCAATACACGCAGACGTGATGATGTTAGTCAGTTCTAAAATAGAAGATTTGATGTCGTTTTCATCGCTCTCTTCTTGTTTGAGCAAAAGGTTGCTAAAAACATTGGCCGAGTAGTGATTAAATACGAACAGTACTTCGCCATTAAAAGAGCCTAAAAAACGTTGTTTTGTAAGGTAAAATTCACAATCATCTTCTAAAACTTCAACAATTTTGTCATCCAAATTGAGAATGTCAATGCTGGAAATTTCAGGAATATGTAATTTTGCATGATTGTCGAGCATGTCACCGATTAAAGAGGCTGAGAGTCCAAAGGAAACGTTAATCAGCTCTTTTAAAACATCTTCTTGTTGCGCATTAAAATACTTTTTTGTCATTTAAAATACCAACTTTAATAAGGTTGTACGAAACTCTTCTTCATCAACAGGTTTTGAAATAATGGCAGAGGCCCCAAGAGCTAAAACTTTCTCTTTAGTGCTTTTTTGGCGGTCCGCTGAAATCATGACAACGAGTGCTTCAGGGTTGAGCGTACGAATGTGTTGTAACGCTTCAAAACCATCCAAAACAGGCATCGTAATATCTAAAAATACGATATCAGGCTGATGCTCTTGAAACAACTTTATGGCTTCTTCGCCATTCTCACCTTCAATGATTTCTGCGCTTTCAGCTATCTTTTTAGGAATCATCTCAATAAGCCATTTACGTGATATTTTTGAATCATCAACGATTAAAAAAATCATTTTATTTGATAAGCCCATCTCATAATCCTAATAGTTAAATTCTATAAGCTTTAAATAATACAAAAAATATCTTTAAAAAATTATATAAGATATTTTTTTGCATCCTCTTTTTGGAGATACGGCGATGCGTACATCACTTTATCACCTATGCCAAGTGCGTAGGTTTTTTCGGGTAGTGCCTTCGTAAAACTGAGCACAATGCGGCACGCTTCTGCTTCATCTTCCACGCTTGCCGTGCACGATAAAAGCGAACTAGGCGCGCTCATTTCCTCTTTTACATGTAAAAGAGGAAACTTAGCATTGGATAGAGATTCTAGGGCATCGTTTTCTGCTTCATTGCGTCCGACAATCAGTTTTGCACCGTCTTTTAACCTAAAATGTCTCCCATTTTTTAGCAAAGGAATATCTTCTTTTGAAAAACTGTCATGAGCAACAAAATCCCGTAAACGGATACTAAATTGAACATCAGTTAGCAAACAGCCACCTGCGGGTGTTGGGTAATCTTCCCATCCAAACTCTTTGGCAAGTGCTAATTGTGCTTGACGACCTCTTCCGTTAATACCCAACAACAAACTTCGATCAACCCATCCTTCCCGTTCGGGCTTGGTTTCATCGAGTACCTGTGCGCATAAAGGACGAAGAATTAAATCTTCATCAATGTCATCGGCAATTTTTCTTACAATGCGCAAAGCATCCTTGTTTTGGCTCATAGGGCGTTGGCCCACAACTTCTCCTGTTGCGATAAAAGACGCGCCAAAATGGGGCATCAATGATTTAGCAACATTGAACATAAATCCATGACAATCAATGCAAGGATTAAACTGTTTCCCATAGCCATATTTTGGGCTAAAAAGAACCTCTTGGAGGTAACGATCTTGTACATCAATGACTTCTAAACGAGCCCCTGCAAGGGCTGCTCTTCTTTGAAGTGCTTCGAAATGATCTTCTTTGACACCAAAACCGATGTTGATATGTGTGGCAATGACTTCAATGCCTTGTGATGTAAGCAGTTTGATAGCCAGCATGCTGTCTAAACCGCCACTAAAGAGTACTAATGCTTTCATACGGAACGAGTTCACCTTTTTTTAATTTCATCATTTTTTCTTGAATTTTACGAATCAAAAATTGCTTTTGCTCATAATTCATCGTTTTGGAGTTTTTGATCTCCTGAAACTTCTCATTGTAATAGTGGTATAAAAATGCTACCATGGAAGCGATGAGCTCTTTTTCATCGTAGATTTTGATATCTTCCCACAAAGAGATGCGTCTAAGTTTTGGATGGTCCAATTGATTTTCCAATAACAGTAAGAATTCTTCATGATGCGTTTTGAACATCGAGTTATCAATCGTGTCTAAAACCGTATCGATTAGATTAGGCTCACTCAAAATGGTTTTAATAATGGTAAGTTCCAACATATCTTCAAAACTGCGCTCTTTTTGTTCCATGCGTTTGGGCTTATGCGTTTGAATTTTGACCAAGTTATGGTGCAATCCTAACTTTTCAGAAAGCATACCTGTGTAGCTCTCTTGAACCGCTTGCGGTAATGTTTTAAGATACCCCATGGCTTCAGTTAAAGCTTGTTGTTTAGAAAGCGGGTCTTTGAGATTGTATTTTTTAACCATACGCTCTAGTGCAAATTCGATAAAAGGCTGAGGTGACAAGAAAAGGTGATTGAGTGCGTCTATCAAACCATTTTGTACCATGTCCGCAGGGTCCATGCCATTACTAAAGAGAACAACACCGCCTTTAATGCCATGCGCACTTAACAGTAACGAAGCTTTGAGTGCCGCATTAATACCGGCATCATCCCCATCGTATGCGACAATCACTTCAGGATCACCACGCAGGATAAGAGGAATATGCTCTTGTGTCAGTGCCGTACCAAGGGTTGCAACCGCTTGTGTGAATCCTGCTTGATGCAGCATAATGACATCCAAATAACCTTCTGTGATGATGATTCTCTTTTGTTTAAAAATACTCTCTTTTGCGAGGTGATACCCATACAGTAACTGTGATTTATTAAAGTGCTTGGTTTGGGGAGAATTGACATATTTTGCTGGATGATTGGTGAGTGTTCGACCTCCAAAACCAACGAGTCTATTACTTGGGGAGTAGATGGGAAATGTAACGCGCTCGATAAAACGCGCATAAGGATTGTTATTCTCTCCAATACCAGCAACCCCATACTCCATCGCTTCGCTCATCGCATAACCTCTGGTTTTTAAAAACTCTAAAGTACTAAAAGAAGCAGGTGCATAGCCGATTTCAAATTTTTCCACCGAAGCATCCGAAATACCTCGTTTGATAAGATATTCTTTGGCAAAAGGTGTTTGATCGAGCTGTTTGATGTAAAAAAGATTGAGATTTTCCATCAATTTGCGGTCTTCTTTTTTTATGCCGTCATTCGTGGTATATGTGAGGGAAAAATTGACCATATTGGCGAGTTTTTCAAGGGCTTCTGGGTAGGAGAGTTTTTCATATTCCATGACAAACTTGAGGCTATCACCGCCTGCACCACAGGCAAAACAGTGGTAAATTTGTTTGGAAGGGCTTACTACAAGACTGGGTGAAGTATCGTTATGAAAAGGGCAGACACACTTGTAGTTTGCACCGTTTTTTTTCAGCTCCAAGTACGAGCCTACGACATCAACAATATCAAGTCGTTGTTTTAAGTTCTCTATCGATGTTTTATCTATCATAGTCATATTATAGCAAGTTTGGTATAATAGAGTTCTTTCGTTATTCACAAGGCACCATTTCATCATTTATGAAGATGGGCTTAGAGCATAAAAGGGTAAGATTTGGATAATTTTTTTATAGCATACCGCGATCCACTTTTTGGTGTTATCATCTTGTTTGCCATTGTTTTTGTTATCTCCTTTGCCAACTACTGGTGGGGTGTTTTCAAAAGTAAAGAAGAGAAACAAAGCATTGATAAATTTGTCAAAAAATTTGAAATAGTGACCGATGAGAATGAGTACAAGAAACTGCTGGAAGACTCATCCATTCCTCTAGAATCTCTAGCGCTTTTAGCACATGCTTATGCTAAAAGCGGTGATTTTGAAAAAGCAATCAATATTTATCTTGTCACGTTAAAACGAGTCAAAGGCAAAGATGAGAAGCAGTATCTGCTCTCAGCGCTTGGAAAAACATACTTTAAAGCAGGTTTTTTGCGCCGTAGCTCAGAAGTCTTTTTAGAATCTTTACGCTTGCAACCTCGTAATGAAGAGTCGTTAAAGTATCTTACGGTTGCGTACGAACAACTTCAAGAGTATAGTAAAGCAGAAGAAGTGCTGGACTCTTTGGAAGAATTGGGCGCAAAAGTCGTGTTACAACGCACCTACCTTAAAGCCCTTGCGACCCTCAAAGATAGTGCATTAAAAGAGAGCGAAAAGGTTGAGCGCTTTTTAATTTTGTGTGAAAAAGCACCTTTCTTACGACGAAAACTTTTTGAGTATATGCAAGAGACAGGGTTAAAAATAGAACCAAGCTTTTTTGAAACATTGCCGTATGCTGAGATGATAGACCTCTTGTGGTACGTTGATCCGATGGTCTATAATATTCTGACATGTAAAAACGCTTTGGTTGAGCATATCGCGATGGCACGGGGATTAAAGCCTTATGAAGCCACGGAAGAGGAGATGCCTTTTGCCATTGAGATTTTAGCCAAGCTTCGTACACTGGATTTTAACAAAGCCACGGTTGGATTTGAATATCTCTGTTCTGAGTGTAAGCAGATTTTCCCTATTCATTTTTATCGTTGCCCTAATTGCCAAGGAATTCATACGGCCTCCATTCAGACCAAACTTATTAAAGCTGATGATGAAGAAAATATCTCTTTTCTGTGATGGCTCCTCTTTAGGCAATCCTGGAGCTGGGGGCTATTGCGCCATTTTGCGGTACGGTGATGTGGAAAAAATTGTCAGTGGCGGTATGGCAAATGTGACCAACAATCAGATGGAACTCCTCGCGGTCATTGAAGGCTTGGCTGCTTTAAAAGAGCCGTGCGACGTAACGCTTATTAGCGATTCAAGCTATGTGATTAAAGGTATTAACGAGTGGTTAGAAGGGTGGAAGAAAAAACAGTTTGCCAAGGTCAAAAACCCAGAACTTTGGCAGCGTTATGTAGACGTTTCACAAGCACATAAGGTGCGCGGAATCTGGGTAAGAGGGCATGATGGGCATACTGAAAATGAGATGTGCGATAAAATTGCTAAAGAAGAAGCAACCAAAATAAAAATGGGCTAATGAGCTTTTCTGCCTCAAAAGCGCTGTAAAAATAATAAAGGAAAAAGAATGCAAAAAAGATTAGAAGCGTTACAGAAGCGTTTGGGTTATCAGTTTAGCAACCAAGACCTGATAATCGAGGCACTTACGCACAAAAGTTCAAAACAACCCTACAATAATGAGCGTCTGGAATTTTTAGGGGACGCCGTTTTAGACTTGATTGTCGGAGAATATCTCTACCATGAATTTAAAGATGTCGCAGAAGGTGAACTTTCCAAACTGCGTGCGTCACTTGTCAATGAAAAAAGTTTTGAAAAACTAGCGCGTTTATTGCACCTTGGCGAATACATTTATATCTCGTTAGCAGAAGAAAACAACAATGGACGTGAAAAACCTTCTTTGCTCTCCAATGCGTTTGAGGCAATTATTGGCGCACTTTATCTGGATGCGGGATTGGAAAAAGCACGAACACTTGCCATCATGTTGCTTGAAGAGGCGTATCCCAAGATTGATATGGATGCCATTTTCAGAGACCATAAAACAACGTTGCAAGAACTCACCCAAGCTCATTTTGGCATGACACCCGAATATCGTTTAGTACGCGCTTTTGGGCCCGATCATAAAAAAGAGTTTGAAATTGCGGTGAGTGTCAGAGGACGCGATTTATCGCTTGCAAGCGGAAAGAGTAAAAAAGAGGCGCAACAAAAAGCGGCTATGCTGGCACTTGAAATTTTGAAAAAAGAGATTGTATGAATAGGTTTGGTCAAAAATTAACATTTACAACATTTGGTGAATCTCATGGACGCGCGATAGGCTGCGTGGTAGATGGCTTGCCTGCGGGTCTTTTGATTGATGAAGCCTTTATCCAAAGTGAACTTGACAGACGAAAACCGGGGCAAAATAAGTATGCCACGGCACGTAAAGAGGGCGATAAAGTAGAAATTTTAAGTGGCGTTTTTGAAGGCGTGAGTACAGGAACGCCGATTGCCATGGTAATTTTTAATGAAAACCAAAAAAGCAACGATTATGAAAATGTGAAAAACTTGTTTCGACCCGGCCATGCCGATTTTACCTATTTTCATAAATATGGATTGCGTGATTACCGCGGTGGCGGACGAAGTAGTGCGAGGGAAACAGCGGCACGTGTAGCAGCAGGTGCTCTTGCAAAATTACTCTTAAATGCATTACATGTAAAAGTACAAAGCGGTATTTGCTCCATTGGCGGCATTGAAGCAAAAGCGTATGATTTTGAACGTGTCGCTAAAAGTGATATTTATGCACTGGATGCTTCTGTGGAAACAGCACAACAAGATGCGATATTAGAAGCGAAAAACAGTCATGATTCTATTGGAGGTGTCGCCTTAGTGCAAATTATAGGCGCACCCATAGGTCTTGGCGAGCCGCTGTATTATAAGCTCGATGCTATCTTGGCTGATGCAATGATGGGCATCAATGGTGTCAAGGGCGTTGAAATTGGCGAAGGACTTCACGCTTCATCGCTAAGAGGTTCGCAAAACAATGATGCCATTACGCAACATGGATTTAAGAGCAATCACAGCGGCGGCATTTTAGGCGGTATCAGTAATGGCGACGTCATTACATGTAAAGTCTATTTTAAACCGACGCCTTCCATTTTTATTGAACAAGAGACGATTGATACGAAAGGCAATGCGCTCACCTGCGCGCTTAAAGGTCGTCATGACCCCTGCATTGCTGTGCGAGGAAGTGTTGTCGCGGAATCGATGGCAGCACTTGTGATTGCCGATATGATGTTACTCAATCTTGGCTCTCGAATGGAGCATCTACACGCTATTTATCCTTAAGTCTCCTTATACCGGTAGGGCGATTATAAAGCGTGTATCGCCATAGTAGCTTTGGACTTCTAAGGTTCCCTTGAAATGCGTTTCAATGATGGTTTTACCCATATATAACCCAAGTCCCGTACCATTGGCATTGCTTTTTGTCGTAAAGTAAGGCTCGAAGATATGCTCTTGCACATCTGGCGCAATGCCACCCGCATTGTCTTCAATCTCAATACATACGGTATGCTCATCTCGTAGATACGTTCGTAGGAGAATATGTTTTTTAGCAGAAATGCGCTCCTTGAATGCCTCACTAGCGTTCTTGAGGATATTAAGAAGTACTTGAATCAACTCATTGGTATGAAGTGTCATCGCTGGTAGATTCCCATACTCTTTAATTACTTCTATGCCATGATTCTCCAATGATTTTCCAATCAGCACAAGTGCATTTTCTATAATAGAATTGACATCTTCGACATATTGTTTTTCTTTATTGGGTTTAAAATAGTCTCGAAAATCGTCAATCGTATGAGAAAGATAAAAGACTTGGCGATGGAGTTGATCGTAGTAATTTTGAAGTTTTTCAGACTGAATGATGCCTCGCTCACTGTCCATCTTAATGTTATTTGCAATCATAGAGAGAACGGCTAAAGGTTGTTTCCATTGATGCGCAATCAGACTAATCATTTCGCCCATAGCCGCATGGCGTGATTGGATAATAAGCCTCTTTTCTGCCTCTTTAAGAGCGGTTACTTTCACATCCAAAAGATGTTTAAAAAAGACAATCAGTCCCACTAAAATGAGAAATACAATAAAAATACCCCCTAAAAACCACTGTGTCCAAAGAGGAAGTACAAGCGAAGGATTGGATTCAAACCACCTAGTTTTTGCTTGATAGAAGAAGGAATTTGTATCATGTTTAGCCTCTGCAAGTGTTTGGTCGAGTTGATGGATGATGATTTCATGGGTATGCTTAGGAAACGCAAATTTTAAAATAACAGGGTTGAGTAAAATAGATGTTTTTGTGAAGTGGCGCAAATTGGATGCTGTATCGGTGTAAAAGTTATTGACAATGGCTGCATCGACTTTTTTAGCGCGAAGAAGCTCAAATGCTTGCTGAAAACTCTCCACTTCCACAAAAAAAGGTTGAATATCAAACAGTGCCGCATCGGCTTTGATGGTTTGCGCTTGGA
The DNA here is from genome assembly GCF_059415145.1 of Sulfurospirillum sp. E15m. Classification (NCBI taxonomy): domain Bacteria; kingdom Pseudomonadati; phylum Campylobacterota; class Epsilonproteobacteria; order Campylobacterales; family Sulfurospirillaceae; genus Sulfurospirillum; species Sulfurospirillum sp. E15m. The sequence goes on along the minus strand of NZ_JCAHZS010000007.1, from coordinate 30,214 downwards.
TGCTGTTTTTCAGCACGGCAACTCTTTTTACATGTAAATCCAAAATAGACGTAATGGTACTTTTTTTATTGGTGTAAACAAGCGACCAACTTGAGAGAGCTACTTCATGATTGAAGTCAAATTTTTCCTCGCGCTCTTTTGAGTATGCCACATCGGGCATAATGTCAATTTCGCCTTTTTCCAGCTTACTAAGGCACTCTTGCCACTGGCAGGGAACATAATTTAATTGCCATTGATTTTGTGTTGCAATAGGGTTGAGTATATCAACAAAAAATCCTGATGGCTTTTGTTCATTATCTAAAAAAATTTTAGGAGGATTGTTATAAATACCAACATTTAAGGATGTTGTCGCATACAATGGAATAACATAACAAAAGAGTAAGAGATAGAAAAGATGTTTGCTCATTGCAACTTCCTCACGTCAATCGTTACTCAATCTTATCCCTTTTTTATTAATAAATCATTAAAAAGGTGGCTCAAACAAGAGCCACCTTTAGGTTATGCAAAGAGTGTTAAAATTCGATACGTGAAGAACGCTAAGACCCATGCTGTTGCAAAAGTAAAAAGAACAAGGTAGACCGTGTATTTTGTATTTTCTGCTTCTTTATGAAAAACTACCGTCGCGGCAAGGCACGGTAAATAGACCATAACAAAGACGATAAACGCCATAGCCGAAGCAAAGCTAATATTAGAAGAGATAATATCGCGTAAGGAGTTGTCATCTTCGGTGACATCATCTCCCAATGCGTATAAAACACCTAGCGTAGAGACGATAACCTCTTTAGCCGCTAAACCACTAATGGTTGCAACTCCCATTTTCCAGTCAAAACCCAGTGGAGAGAAAAATGGCTCTACGGTTTTACCCATCATCCCAAGATAAGTGTGCTCCATCAATTTTTCACGTTTTTCATTTTCCAAGTTGGTTTTTTCTGCATCGGTTTGAACGGCTTCAATTTTGGTTGCGTAGGTATCTTCGATAAGACTGTTTTGAGGATACGAGCTGATAAACCAAATCAACATAGAGGCCAAAAGGATAAAAGTACCCGCTTTTTTGATGTACATCAGTGATTTAGAGTAGACCATAAACCATAGCAATTTTAGACTTGGAAGACGGTATTTTGGCATTTCCATAACAAAAGGCTCATCTTCGCCTTTAAACGCTGTTAAACGTAGGATTTTTGCCGCAATTAAACCTAAGAGCACGCCAATGATATAGATACCAAATAAAACGTTTCCTGCCATATTTTCATCAAAAAAAGCTCCTGCAAAGAGAACATACACAGGAAGCCTTGCGCCACAACTCATAAAGCCTATGATAAACATCGTGAGCAATCTATCTTTTTTATTTTTAAGCGTACGTGCTGCCATGTACGCAGGAACAGAACATCCAAAGCCTGTTACTAATGGAACAAAGCTTTTGCCGTGCAGACCAAATTTATGGAAAAATCCATCCAGTAAGAAAGCTGCTCGTGACATATATCCCGTGGTTTCAAGGAGTGCAATTCCCAGGAAGAGAATCATAATGTTAGGTAAGAACATTACAACACTGCCTACACCTGCGATGATACCATCAGAGATAAGGGATTTTAAGGCTTCATTGGTAATGGTTTCTCCAATGGTATCGCCCAACCAACCAAAGCTACCCTCAATCCAATCCATTGGAATGGCTCCAAGCGTAAACGTGAGTTGAAAAAGTCCCCACATAAGAAAAACAAAAATAGGAAGCCCAAAAAGTTTGTGAATTAAAATAGCGTCAATCTTTTGTGTGAGATTGGTACTTTTAGATTTTACTTGTGTCATAACTTCAGCGCTTAGTCCTGTCGCAATCGCTGAATGTTGCTTATGAATGACCTCCTCGATATCTTCACTTTGGCAGTACATATAGACATGTCCTAATGCACTGTTTAAAATAGGGTGGAGTTCAACATACAGGGGATGCTCATGCATCATAGAATACATCTCTTTTTTCTGCCACAAAAGACCAATAGCAATTTGTCGGTAACTTAAAGAAGATGGTGCTTTAAAATGCTTGTCTTCTAAAAAGGTGACAATGTTTTGCAGTTGTTCTTCGATGGCATCATTGTAGATGATTTTTGGTTCAACCAATGGATGTTTGATTGTCTCCAAAATACGGTCAATCAGATAGTCAATATTAGTCTTTGTTTTGGAAGACACTCTGATACATGGAACAAAAAGCAATTTGCTCATCATATCCGTATCGATTTCAATGCCTTCTTTAATCGCTTCATCGTCCATATTAAGAGCTATGACCATTTTACGATTGAGCTCGAGTAACTCTGTGGTAAGCAGTAAATTTCGCTCTAAGTTTGTCGAATCAACTACATTCAAGATGAGGTCATAGTGACCTTGGAGTAAAAAATCTTTCGTTACTTTTTCATCTGCCGCAAAATCTTCCAACGAATAAAGACCCGGAAGGTCAATAAACTCTATCGCAAAATCTTCTGTGCTAAAGCGTGCCGTTGCTTTTTCAACGGTAACGCCTGCAAAGTTTCCAATTTTGAGGTTTGAGCCACTGATGGCATTAGCAAGATGGCTTTTGCCAACGTTGGGCTGTCCTACGAGCGCTATCACTATTTTCTTCATGCAACATTCTCCACTTCTATCAGTTTTGCCTCATCCAAACGCAATGCAATGGAGGTACTGCCCAATGCAATTTTAATCGTATTTTTTTGTAGGCTTGTTTCTAGCACAACAACTTCTTTGTTGATGCTAATTCCCAATGAAAAAAATCTTTTTTTCAAGGTGCTTTGCGCATGAACATCTTTGATAAGCACTTTTTGATTTTTATCGATTTGTGATAAATTCATTCTCTTTCCTCCCTTTGACCCAAAAAAATTATTTATTTCAGGTTTTGATAATTATTATTGAAATAATAGGGAAAGAAAGCTTTTGTTTTGCTTTATTTTGATTGTTGTTATCAAATTGTACTCTTGAAATCTAATAATCACGAACTACGAACTAAAAGCACCGAAGGTGCGCGGGCTTCCTGCCGAAGGAAACACAGCGTTAGCGTAGTCTTTGGAGCTTTGCTCAAAAGGCGTGATAAAAATAAAAGCCGAAGGTGCGCGGGCTTCCTGCCGAAAGAAACACAGCGTTAGCGTAGTCTTTAGAGCTTTGCTCAAAAGGCGTGTAAAAAGAGAATTAAAAAAGCGATGGTTGGGTGAGTGCTTTGAGTTTAAAGCTTTTACGGTGGATTTCGCAGTATCCGTATTGCTGAATCATTTTTACATGTAACGCACTTCCATAGCCTTTGTGTTTTTCAAAATGATAGAGAGGATACAAAGAAGCGATCTCATACATATATCGATCACGACTGACTTTTGCCAAAATACTAGCCGCACTGACTTCTGCTACTTTGGCATCGGCTTTGACCATAGTATCAATCCCCAAAACGCCAAACGTGCAGTTGCCGTCCATTAAAATCTCATAGCCGTCAAAATGTGCTTTAATAGTTTCAATGGCATAGTTTAAACAGTAACTCAATCCTTTCGTATCAACCATGATATGGTCGCAAAAGACGATTTTGAAGTCGGCTTTGTCTTGTAATTCATCAAAGAGTTTTTCTCGTTGTTTTTCACTGAGTTGTTTTGAATCGTTCAATCCATGAACAGGCTCTTTCAATACAGCACCCGCTACAACTAAGGGACCTGCAAGACATCCTCGTCCTGCTTCATCTATACCACACAACATCCATGACTCCTTTTAAAGAGTGAAGTTTAATATAGATTTGCTAAAATATCTTAAAGGAGATGGTATGCCACAAGAACAAGAAGATTTGGATAAAGCATTTAATAAAGAGCTTTTTATTATTCGCAACGACCTCTACTATCAACAAATGGAGCTCCTTCGCAATGGCAAAAAAGAGCTGTTGCGCGTGGACATCTCTTATAAGCCCCACAGTTCATTAAGCGGCGATACTTATTCACTTCGTAAAACCAAAAATGGTCGTTTAGTAGGATTTATCGCAGATGCCATGGGAAAAGGTATTTCGGCTGCGGTAACGGCTATGGCAATCACGCGATTTTTAAATTATATTTTTGATGAACTTGAAGAAGAGGGTGATTTTATCTTTGAACACTGGATTCGCAAAGGGTTGAAATTTTTACAAAAAAACCTTTTGGATGAAGAGATTATTAGTATTTTATTTGTAGAGTTTGACATATTCCATTCTCAAATCCATTATGCATCGTGCGGAATGCCTGCTTTTTTAATTGTAACGGAAGAGGGCGAGATGATGCCGATTCGTAGCAACAATCCGCCTCTTGCCATCTACTCCGATGCGATACGCACCACAACTCTTCAAGCAGAATCACTCGTGAAAGTCTTGTTTTACAGCGATGGTCTGAGTGAATGTCCGGTGAATGAAAATTGCATTTATGCCACATACCTCAAATCAGACTTTCAAGAATCCACGTGTGTGCAAGATTTTCATCAAAAAGTTGCTTCACGTATTAAAGGAGGGGAAGATGATGTAACGTATCTTTATATAGAACGCGTCGTGCCCAAGCATCATTTTATGAAACTTGAGATTCAAAGCAGTTATGAAGCCGTCGAAGAAGCTTTGCATACGATTTCACTCTATCTTAAAGAGCACAAAGTCAGCTCAAAAACCACTAGCGAATTGGTCTTAACGCTCTCAGAACTACTCCTCAATGCTTTGGAACACGGTAGTTTTGGCGTGGATAAAAAACGTAAAAATTATTTGATAGAGCACAACTTATTTGACGAAGAGATGGCACGGTTAGAGGTACTTCATAAAAGCAAGAAAATAAAAATTAGCTACAATGTGTTTATGCACGGGAGTAAAGAGCTGTTTGAAGCAACCGTTAAAGATGAAGGCGAAGGGTTTGATCCTAAAATCTTAAAGAACATTGTCATCAATGGCGCGAAATTTAATGGACGCGGTTTTGTGATTATTCGAAAGCTGCTGGATCATTTTTATTTCAATGAAAAAGGCAATGCCATTACGATTCAAAAATTTCTTTCCCAACCTTTAGAGCTGTAATGCCCACTCCCAAAAAGGAGCGATAGAAAAGCTAAAGCCTTCAATGTCTTTGGCACTTTCGCTGCTGAGGGTTACTACTTCAATACGTTTTACATGTAATGTCCAAAAGGTTGGCAAAAGTTTTTGAAGTTTCATCTCAATGACTTCTGTGGTAGCAAATCCTACACATAAAACCGCCAAGGATTCTTCTGGAATATAAAAGTCTATGCCTTCAAAATAAAAGATTTTTTTATCGCGCTTGATGAGTTCTAAAAAGACCATATTTTCAAAACGCTTTAGAAAATCTTTTTTAAACGTAAGCGCATCTTTCAGTGCAAAATCAATCACATAGACCTTTTTAGCCGCATTGGGTTGCTCAAATTTTTCGACCAAAAAAAGAAGCTTTTGGTCAATCAATTCCGACGTGATAGCATAGAGCTTATCTTTAGAAATTTTAATCAATGTCTTAAGATAGGTGTAGATTTGAAAAAGCGATATTTTCATACCTTGGAGTTCACAAAACCGTCTGAAAATGCTATACGCTGTTGAATCTGGAAGTATCAAATGCACGATTTCTTGGAGCGATCTATTGACATCAAATTCATTGCTTTGCACAATTGATGGAAGGGTTCCATGATTGGTATATACATTAAAAAGATGCTCAATGTTAGAGTGCTTTTTATCAAATGCCAAAAATTCCTCAAAATCTAAAGGGTAAAGTGTGTACGCACGAAACCCTTCAATACTTTTACATGTAAAGGAGGTTGTAAGGATGATTTCATCGACTTTTGGGAGTGTGAAGGAAAAATCAAAATGCTCAATTACTAAGAGATGAATAGGATTTTTAGCAATAAAAACCGCTAAATGTTCAGCCATTTCGCTGATATTAATACGATCATCGGATAAGTCAATATACAGATAATTTTCTTTTTCATAATGAGAAAGATGATCGATAATCAAATAACTTTTACCACTTTTCCTAGGACCATACACAATAATTTTTTTATGATTGAGTGAAATTTTTCGATCAATAAAGGCATGATTTTTGTGAATGGTTTCGTACAAAATTTGAAGTGTTTGCATAGTGAAATCCTTTGAAAGTAGTTTAATATTTTCCTTATTAAAAGGAAATAAAATTGCATTTCATAAGCCAAAAACCCCTATATTTATTGACTTTTGCTATCTATTAGTGTAAAATCACAGTCCTTTAATTAGGCCATCATCAGGGTGGCAAGTTCTTTACAGGGGTCCTAAATGGAAAAAATTAGACTTAAACTCAAGGCGTATGACCATAGAGTTTTAGACAGATCAGTTGCAGCTATCGTAGAAGCTGTTAAACGAACTGGAGCCGAAATCGTCGGACCAATTCCTATGCCTACAAAAATCAAGCGCTATACTGTGCTTCGATCTCCGCACGTAAACAAAACTTCAAGAGAGCAATTCGAGATGAGAATCCATGCACGTATGATCGATATCGTGTCTGCGACTACGGATACAGTTGATTCGCTTATGAAACTTGACCTCGCACCTGAAGTCAATGTTGAAGTTAGAGCAATGGGTAAATAAGGGGTAATGATGGAATATATTATCGAAAAAATCGGTATGAGCCGAACAATTGCAGTACCAAGTGTTCCTGTCACTTTACTCAGAGTTTTAGAAGCAAAAGTATGTTCAGTTGATGAGAATAAACGTGCTTTAGTTTCTTATGCAAGTGGCAAAAAGATGAATAAAGCCATTGCGGGTCAGCAAAAAAAATATAATCTTTCTGCTGAATTTAACCGTTTTGTGACACTTGATGTTGTAAACCAAGAATCAGGTGACCTAGATACAGCACCTTTAGGTGAAGCAAAAACACTTAAAGTTTCTCTTAACACAAAAGGTAGAGGTTTTTCAGGTGTTATTAAACGCCACAATTTCCAAGGTGGTCCTGGTGGACATGGTAGCCGTTTTCACAGAGCTCCTGGTTCAATTGGTAACTGTGAATGGCCGGGTCGTGTTCAAAAAGGCAAAAAAATGCCTGGTCACTATGGTAACACGCAAGTAACCGTAAAAAATGAGATCGTTTCATTTGACGCTCAAAACAGCATTTTAGCTGTTAAAGGCTCTGTTCCTGGCGCAAATGGTTCATTAGGTAAAGTAAGGATTGTTAAATGAGTAGCGCAATCGTATTAAATGAAAAATTAGAAAATGTTGGTGCATTGGCTCTTCCTGCAAGTTTTGAGGAAGTTCATTCACACAACTTATATCTTTATGTCAAATCATACCAAGCTGCGCTTCGTTCAAACACTGCTCACTCTAAAACAAAAGGTGATGTAAGTGGTGGTGGTAAAAAACCATGGGCACAAAAAGGCCGTGGTGGTGCACGTGCTGGTAGTAGAAGAAGTCCAGTATGGGTTGGCGGTGGTGCTGCATTCGGACCAAAAGCTAACAGAAATTATGATTTAAAAGTCAATAAAAAACAAAAAAAATTAGCACTTGAATATGCATTGAATGAAAAAGCAGCAAACAACGCATTATTTGTTGTTGATTCTTTAAGTATCGAATCTGGAAAAACGAAAGATGCTGCAGCAATCATGAAAGCATTGGGTGCGCGTGATGCATTAATCGTCAAAGAACTTGTCGATGAGCCAACTTTATTGGCGTTTAGAAATCTTCAAAACTGCTACCTTGTGGAAGCAAACGAGCTAAATGCTTACTTAGCAACTGCGTTCTATGCTGTCGTTATAGAAAAATCAGTGCTTGAAACAATCACAAAAGAGGGCTAAGAATGGCTGATATTACTGATATTAAAGCAATCCTTTATACTGAAAAGAGCTTGAGCCTTCAAGAGAATGGTACCGTTGTAATTCAAACATCTGTTAGAATGACAAAAAATGGTTTAAAAGAGGTATTAAAACAATACTTCGGTTTTACACCATTAAAAATCAATTCTCTTAGAGTTATGGGAAAAGTTAAGAAGTTTAAAGGCATTGAAGGCAAACGTAATGATTTTAAAAAGTTTTATGTTCAGTTGCCAGAGGGCGCTAAACTAGAGAATGTGGAGGCGTAATCATGGCAATAAAATCATTTAAACCCTATACTCCGAGTCGTAGATTTTTAACAAGTCTTGATTCTGGTGATATTACTGCAAAAGCAAGCGTACCTTCACTTCTTGTGAAAATCGCAGCAACAGCTGGTAGAAATAACAATGGTAGAATCACATCTCGCCACAAAGAAGCGGGAGCAAAAAAACTCTACAGAATTATTGATTTTAAACGTACAAAATTTAATATCGAAGGTACTGTAGCAGCAATCGAATACGATCCAAACAGAAATTGTAGAATCGCACTTGTTAATTATGCAGATGGTGAGAAAAGATATATCCTTCAACCATCAGGCTTAAAAGTTGGTGATAAGATTCAAGCGGCTGAAGGCGGACTTGATATTAAACCAGGTAATGCAATGAAATTAAAAAACATCCCTGTTGGTACTATTTTACATAACATCGAACTTAAACCAGGTAAAGGCGGACAAATGGCACGTAGTGCTGGTGGTTACGCTCAACTTATGGGTAAAGAGACTCAATATGTTATGGTAAGACTTCCAAGCGGTGAGATGAGACAAATCTTGGCAGAGTGTATGGCTACGGTTGGTGTTGTTGGAAATGAAGATTGGGCAAACGTCGTTATCGGTAAAGCGGGTCGTAACAGACACCGTGGTATTAGACCTCAAACACGTGGTTCTGCAATGAACCCAGTGGATCACCCACACGGTGGTGGTGAGGGTAAAACCAACTCAGGACGTCATCCAGTAACTCCATGGGGACAACCAACTAAAGGTAGAAAAACTCGTAAGAAAAAAGCGAGCGACAAACTGATTATTTCTAGAAGAAAAGGAAAATAGATGGCTAGATCGCTAAAAAAAGGTCCTTTTGTTGACGTTCATTTGTTGAAAAAAACACTAGAAGCAAAAGAGACAAAATCAAACAAGCCGATTAAGACATGGTCTCGTAGAAGTACTATTATTCCTGATATGATCGGTATTACATTTAACGTCCATAACGGTAGAAACTTTGTTCCAGTTTATGTTACAGAGAACCATATCGGTTATAAAATGGGTGAATTTGCACCAACTCGTACGTTCAAGGGTCATAAAGGCTCTGTTCAGAAAAAAATTGGTAAGTAGGTAGAATATGAGTAAAGCAATATTAAAATTTATCAGATTGTCTCCTACCAAAGCTAGATTAATCGCACGTGAAGTTCAAGGAATGAATGCAGAACTTGCTATGGCAAGTTTAGAATTTATGCCAAACAAAGGTGCTAAAGTTATCTCTAAAGTGATCGCTTCTGCTGTATCTAACGGTGGATTTGAACCTGAAGAAGTTGTCGTTGCTTCATGTCGTGTAGACGCGGGTCCTGTACTCAAACGTTTTACACCAAGAGCAAGAGGTAGTGCTAGTGGCATTCGTAAACCAACTTCTCATATCATTGTTGAAGTAGCAAAAGCTGCAAAGAAGGAAGACTAAGATGGGTCAAAAAGTAAATCCGATTGGTTTAAGACTTGGTATTAACAGAAATTGGGATTCACGTTGGTTCCCAGGCAAACAAACTTTGGCTGTTAGTATCGGTGAAGATTATAAAATTAGAACATTTTTGAAAAAAGAGCTTTATTATGCAGGTGTGAGTCAAATTTTGATTGAAAGAACCGCTAAAAAGCTTAGAGTCACAGTCGTTGCTGCGCGTCCAGGTATCATTATTGGTAAAAAAGGCTCAGATATTGAGAAACTAAGAGTTAAACTTAGCAAACTTATCGATAAAGATGTAAACGTTAATATTAAAGAAGAGAGACGTCCTCAATCTTCAGCACAACTTTGTGCAGAAAACGTTGCAATGCAACTTGAGCGTCGTGTCGCATTTAGACGTGCAATGAAAAAAGTAATTCAAGGTGCACAAAAATCTGGCGCTAAAGGTATCAAAATTTCTGTTGCGGGTCGTCTTGGTGGTGCTGAGATGGCAAGAACTGAATGGTATCTTGAAGGACGTGTTCCTCTTCATACACTTAGAGCTAAAATCGATTATGGTTTTGCAGAAGCACATACAACGTATGGTGTTATCGGTGTAAAAGTTTGGATATTCAAAGGTGAAGTACTTGTTAAAGGACTTGCTCCAGAAAAAGAAGAAGCACCTGAGAAAGAAAATTCACGCAAGCCAAGAGCACGTAGAGAGAGAGGTAAAAACTAATGTTAATGCCTAAAAGAACAAAATATAAAAAGCAGATGAAAGGCCGCAACCGCGGTGAAGCCAGCAGTGGTGCTTCAATCTCTTTTGGTGAAATAGGTCTTAAAGCTGTTGAAGCGGGTCGTATTGATTCACGCCAAATCGAAGCAGCGAGGATTGCGTATACAAGACATGTTAAGCGTCAAGCTAAGACTTGGATTCGTGTATTCCCAGACAAACCATTAACCGCTAAACCTATCGAAACTCGTATGGGTAAAGGTAAAGGTTCTGTTGATAAGTGGGTAATGAATATTAAGCCTGGCAGAATTATATTTGAAATGGCTGGTGTTCCAGAAGAGTTAGCGCGTGAAGCATTAACCCTTGCAATGCACAAATTGCCTTTCAAAACAAAGATTGTAACTCGAGAGAGCGAAAATGAAGTATATTGATTTAAATAGCAAAAGCGCAAGCGAGCTTGTAGAGTTGTTAAAAGAGAAAAAGGTTCTTTTGTTTACATTAAGACAAAAGCTAAAAACGATGCAACTGACTAATCCAAATGAGATTAAAGAAGTTAGAAGAGATATCGCACGTATTAATACGGCAATTTCTGCTCAAAACAAGTAGGGGTAACTAATGGCTTTAAAACGAGAGATTCAAGGCGTAGTTGTTCAGAAAACTGGTGATAAAACCGTCACCGTTTTGGTAGAGAGACGTGTAATGCACCCACGATATCGTAAGTTCGTTAAACGTTTCAAAAAATACTTAGTCCATGATGAGAGCAATGAAGTAAAAATTGGTGACACTGTAAGTGCTATCGAGTGCAGACCACTTTCAAAAAGAAAGTCTTTTAGACTTAGCGCAGTTGTCAAAGTGGGAGTTGAATAATGATACAAAGTTTTACAAGATTAGCCGTAGCTGACAACAGTGGTGCTAAAGAAATTATGTGTATTAAGGTACTTGGCGGTAGTAAACGTCGTTATGCAACCGTAGGCGATGTTATTATTGCTTCAGTTAAGAAAGCTTTACCAAACGGTAAAGTGAAAAAAGGCCAAGTTGTTAAGGCTGTTATTGTTAGAACAAAAAAAGAGATTCAAAGAGAAAATGGATCACTTATTCGTTTTGATGAAAATGCAGCTGTTATTCTTGACAATAAAAGAGAGCCAATCGGTACAAGGATTTTCGGACCAGTGGGCAGAGAAGTTCGTTATGCTAACTTTATGAAAATTGTATCTTTGGCACCGGAGGTACTATAATGGCGACTAAGATGAAAATTAAAAAAGGCGATACTGTAAAAGTAATCGCAGGCGACGATAAAGGTAAAGAGGCAAAAGTTGTTCAAGTATTGCCAAAAACTTCACAAGTCGTTGTTGAAGGTTGCAAGGTAGTAAAAAAAGCCATTAAGCCAAGCGAGAGCAACCCAAAAGGTGGTTTTGCAAACGTTGAAAAACCAATTCATGTCTCTAATGTGGCTAAAGTAGAGGGTAAATAATGAACAGATTGCAAGAAAAATTTAATGCTGAAGTTCAACCGGCATTAGTAAAAGAGTTTAATATTTCAAACCCTATGCTAACACCTAAACTTGACAAAATCGTCATCAGTGTTGGTGCTGGTGAAGAGGGTAAAGACAGTAAATTAATGCAAAACATTGCAGATACTATTGCTTTGATTGCAGGACAAAAAACTGTTATTACCAATGCAAAAAAATCTGTTGCAGGTTTTAAAGTACGTGCTGGTTACCCAGTAGGTGTTAAAGTAACATTACGTAAAGATAAGATGTATGCATTTTTAGACAAACTTATCTGTGTTGCCCTACCAAAAGTAAAAGATTTTAGAGGTCTTCCTAGAACAGGTTTCGATGGTCGATCAAACTATAACTTTGGTTTGAATGAGCAACTAATGTTCCCAGAAGTTCAATATGATAACATCATGAAAACTCACGGTATGAATATTACAATCGTAACAACTGCTAATAGTGATAAAGAAGCATTTAGACTTCTTGAACTAATTGGTTTACCGTTCGTAAAAGGCAAATAAGATGGCTAAAAAATCAATGATTGCAAAGGCAGCGAGAGCGCCTAAGTTTAAAGTAAGAGCATACACAAGATGTCAAATTTGTGGACGTCCACACTCTGTATACAAAGATTTTGGTATTTGCAGAATTTGTCTTCGTAAAATGGCGAATGAAGGTCTTATTCCAGGCCTCAAAAAAGCAAGCTGGTAAGGAAATAGACTATGATTAATGATCTAGTAGCAGATTCTTTAACAAGAATCAGAAATGCATCAATGAGAAAACTTGATGTTACGAAATTAATGCATTCAAAACTTGTTGAAGCAATTTTAGTGATTTTTCAAAACAAAGGCTACATTGAGAGCTTTAATGTTGTTGAAGAAGGTCCTAAAAAATTTATCAATGTTGTTTTGAAGTATGATGCAAGAGGTAGCCAAGTTATTAATGAAGTGAAAAAAATCTCAAAGCCAGGACGTAGAGTCTATAAAGGCAAAGATGAAATCAAACGCTTCAAAAATGGTTATGGTACAATCGTTGTTAGTACATCAAAAGGTGTTCTCAGTAATGACGACGCTCACAAAGCTGGTCTTGGTGGCGAAGTTATCTGTAGTATTTGGTAATTAGCTGTTCTTTTATGGTATTCGATATCCATTCTAAGATGTAAGCTTATCGTAGACAAGTAAAGGAAAAATATGTCACGTATTGGTAAAAAACCTGTTAAGATACCTGCTGGGGTTGAAGTCTCAGTTAATGGTGCCATAATAGCGTTTAAAAAAGGTAATGTTCAAAAAACTTTGGACACAAAAGGTCATGTTGAAGTAAAAGTTGAAGGCGAAGAGCTTTTATTCATACCAAAAGGTGCTGATAGACAAAGCAGTGCGTTTTGGGGAACTTATCGTGCCCTAGGTCAAAATGTTATTACTGGTTTAACAGATGGGTTTAAAAAACAACTTGAAATCAATGGTGTTGGTTATAGAGCTGCCGTAAGCGGTAATGTTCTTGAACTCCAACTAGGATATTCACATCCAATCAATTATGAATTTCCTAAAAATATGCAAATTACCGTTGAGAAAAACGTAATTACTATTGTAGGTGATGACAAGCAAGTAGTTGGTCAAATTGCTGCCGAAATTAGAAGTTTTAGGGCTCCTGAACCGTATAAAGGTAAAGGTATTAAGTATGTTGATGAGACTATTATCCGTAAAGCCGGAAAAACTTCCAAGAAGTAAAGGGTAGGAAATGAGAGCAAATATTTTAAAACGAAAGCTTGATTTAAGAGCAAAACGTAAAAAAAGAATTAGAGCTGATATCTCTGGTACAGAGCAAAGACCAAGAATTTCTGTGTTTAAATCTAACAGATTTATCTATGCTCAAGCAATTGACGATGTTACTGGCGTTACTCTAGCAAGTGTAGATGGCAAAAAATTAGGATTTAATTCTAGTAAAGCAGGCGCAACGGAAGTTGCAAAAGTGTTTGCAGAGACACTTAAGGCTAAAAACTTAACACAAGTTGTTTATGATAGAAATGGTTATTTGTATCATGGCGTTATTGCTGCGTTTGCAGATGGCCTTAGAGCAAACGGCATAGTGCTGTAAAGATCAAGAAGAGGATAACGATTCAATGGAAAAATATAACAGAGAAGAGTTTGAAGAAGTCATCGTTAACATCGGCCGCGTAACAAAAGTTGTTAAAGGCGGTAGACGTTTTAGATTTACAGCACTTGTCGTTGTTGGAAATAAAAAAGGTCTTGTTGGCTTTGGTTTCGGTAAAGCTAAAGAGGTTCCTGATGCTATTCGTAAAGCGGTTGATGATGCATTTAAAAACATCGTTAAAGTGAACATCAAAGGTTCAACAATCGCTCACGATGTTGAAGTGAAATTTAATGCAAGTCGTATTATCTTGAAACCAGCAAGTGATGGTACCGGCGTAATCGCTGGTGGTGCAACACGCCCTGTTGTTGAGCTTGCAGGTATTAAAGATATTTTGACAAAGTCATTGGGTTCAAATAATGCTTCAAATGTGGTAAGAGCAACAATTAAAGCTCTTAGCATGATTAAAAGCTAAGTGACAAAGAAGGACAAATAATGGCATTAGATAATCTAACACCCGCTGAAAACTCAACAAAAGAGATTAAAAGAGTCGGTCGCGGTCAAGGTAGCGGTATGGGTAAAACGGCTAGCCGTGGTGCAAATGGTCAAAAATCCCGTACAGGTTATAAACGTAAAAGAGGTTTTGAAGGTGGCCAACAACCACTTCAAAGAAGATTACCAAAAGTTGGTTTTACTTCTAAAATAGAAAAACCTTATGTTATCAATGTAGAAAAAATTAAAGCAGTCGCTGAGCTTAATGAAATTACGGTTGATACACTTAAAACTATCCATAAAATGGCAAGTACAGTTGTAAAAGTCAAATTAATCGGTACAGGTGCAAAAGAACTTGTAGCAAAGATTAAAGATGACAATGTCGTTGTTACTGGAATGAGTAAATGAGTCAAGATCTCACTAAGAAGATTTTAGTTACATTAGGGTTTATTTTTGCATACAGGATACTGGCATATGTGCCAGTACCTGGTGTAAACTTAGCTGTAATTAAAGAATTCTTTGATTCCAATAGCTCTAATGCTCTTGGAATGTTTAATATGTTCAGCGGCAATGCTGCACAACGTCTTAGTATCATATCTTTAGGTATTATGCCTTATATTACCGCATCCATTATAATGGAACTTCTTGCTGCAACTTTCCCAACACTTGGTAAAATGAAAAAAGAGCGTGATGGCATGGTGAAATACATGCAAATTATCCGCTATGCAACCATTGTCATTACAATTATCCAAGCCATTGGTGTTTCAGTAGGTTTAGGTGGCTTAAGTGGCCGTGCTGGTGAAAGTGCAATTATGATCGATATGACTACTTTTACTGCTATTGCAGCAGCAAGTATGCTTACAGGAACCATGTTGCTTATGTGGATTGGTGAACAAATCACACAGCGAGGTATTGGTAACGGTATTAGTTTGATTATTTTTGCTGGTATTGTTTCAGGTATTCCTCACGCAATTGGTGGAACTATCAATCTTGTCAATACAGGTGAATTAAACTTTCTAGTTGTCATCGGTATTTTATTGGTTATCTTAGCAACAGTAGGTTCAATTATTTATGTTGAAATGGGTGAGAGGCGTATACCAATCTCTTATTCTCGTAAAGTTGTTTTACAAAATCAGCATAAAAGAATTATGAATTATGTGCCTATTAAAATGAACCTTAGTGGTGTTATCCCTCCAATTTTTGCAAGTGCGATTTTGATGTTCCCATCAACCATTATGCAAGCGAGCACAAATCCTGTTGTTCAAGCTATTCACGATTTTCTTAGCCCAAATAGCTATGTTTTTAACGTTCTAACATTTGTTTTTGTTATTTTCTTTGCGTATTTTTATGCATCAATTGTTTTTAATGCAAAAGATATTTCTGAAAATCTTAAAAAACAAGGTGGCTTTATTCCTGGCGTTAGACCAGGTGAAAGTACAGCACTTTTCTTAAACGAAGTTGCTGGACGTTTGACACTTTGGGGTTCAATTTACCTTGGTTTAATTTCAACACTACCATGGGTTTTAGTTAAATTTATGGGTGTACCATTCTATTTTGGTGGAACAGCGGTGTTGATCGTTGTGCAAGTAGCGCTGGATACGATGCGTAAAATTGAAGCACAAATGTATATGAATAAGTATGAAACATTAAGTGCTGTAGGGCTCTAATGGCATGTCTATAACCATCAAAAAAGCAAATGAAATTGCAAAACTTTCAGTTGCGAATAAAATTGTTGCTCAAACATTAGAATACTTAACAGCAAATATTCACCCAGGGCTTAGTTTAAAAGAACTCAACGCCATGGGTGAATCATTTATTCAAAGTCATGGTGCAAGACCTGCTTTTAAAGGTTTGTACGGCTTCCCAGCTGGCGTATGCACTTCGGTTAATGAAGTCATTATTCATGGAATCCCATCAGATTATCGTCTTAAAGAGGGTGATATTGTGGGGCTTGATATTGGCACAGAAATTGAAGGTTGGTACGGCGATTCTGCTGTAACAGTAGGTGTTGGGACTATATCCAAAAGCGACGAAGCACTTATTGCTTGCGCTAAAGATGCACTGTATTTTGCAATTGATTTTATTCGTCCAGAAATGCGTTTTAAAGAGTTGAGTTACGCAATTGAACAATTTATTCTCCAAAGAGGTTATGTTCCCCTGCGTGGATTTTGTGGACATGGTATTGGGAGAAAACCCCATGAAGAACCTGAAATTCCGAACTATTTAGAAGGGATTAACCCTAAGAGTGGTCCTAAAATCAAAAATGGCATGGTCTTTTGCATTGAGCCGATGATCTGTCATAAAGAGGGGACTCCAAAAATTTTGGAAGATAAATGGGCTGTTGTTTCAACAGATGGTTTGAGAGGTAGCCACTACGAGCATACAGTTGCTATAGTAGATGGTAAAGTAGAAATTTTGTCTATAGTTTGAGAAGACAGGAGGTAAAATGGCAAAAGACGACGTGATTGAAATTGACGGTAAAGTAATTGAAGCTTTGCCAAATGCTACTTTTAAAGTAGAGGTTCAAAACAGCCATGTGATACTATGTCACATTGCAGGAAAGATGAGGATGCATTATATTAAGATAATGCCAGGAGATACCGTGAAGGTGGAGTTGACCCCGTATAGTTTAGATAAAGGGCGTATAACATATAGGTATAAGTAAATTATTAGCTTAATTTGTGTATAATTTACCCCTTTTGTAAAGCTGTGTGAAGAATAATCGAAAAAAAACCACTGTTTTTTCGATTGTTGGTTTGAGATACATCATCAAACCTGTGACAGTTTAACTCAAAATTCCAGTGGAAAAAAAAGTTCAGGAGTCACAATGAAAGTACGACCTTCTGTAAAGAAGATGTGCGATAAATGCAAAGTGATCAAACGAAAAGGTATCGTTAGAGTCATTTGCGTAAATCCAAAACATAAACAGAGACAAGGATAAGCATGGCAAGGATTGCAGGTGTAGACCTTCCAATGAAAAAGAGAGTAGAGTATGGTTTAACATATATCTACGGTATAGGTTTGACAAGTTCTAGAGCTATTTTAACAGCAACTGGAATTTCGTTTGATAAAAGAGTTCATGAGCTAAGCGAAGATGATATTGCTGCGATTCGTAAAGAAATCCAAGCAGGATTCCAAGTAGAAGGTGATCTTCGTAAAAAAGTGGCTATGGATATTAAAGCTTTGATGGATATGGGAAGTTATAGAGGTCTTAGACACAGAAAAGGCTTGCCAGTTCGTGGACAAAAAACAAAAACGAATGCGCGTACCCGTAAAGGTAAAAAACGCACCGTTGGCGCAAAAGCTAAATAACGAAGTCTCAAAGGGAAACAGATGGCAAAAAGAAAAGTAGTACGTAAAAAAGTTGTTAAGAAAAATATTGCTAAAGGTATCATTTTTATCTCTGCAACATTTAATAACACTGTCGTAACTGTAACTGATGAGATGGGAAATGTTATTGCTTGGAGTAGCGCAGGTAGTTTGGGCTTTAAAGGTAGTAAAAAATCTACTCCTTATGCTGCTCAACAAGCCGTTGAAGATGCACTTACTAAAGCGAAAGAGCATGGTCTCAAAGAAATCGGTATTAAAGTTCAAGGACCGGGCAGTGGTCGTGAAACAGCGGTAAAAAGTGCTGGTACAACAGAAGGTATTAAAGTGTCTTTCTTAAAAGATATTACACCTCTACCACACAACGGCTGTAGACCTCCAAAAAGAAGAAGAGTGTAATTTCTCTATTGTGAGAATTATACTTTCTAAGAAACAAATAATTTTTTCGTTTACGCAATAGATTAGGAGAAAAAATGGCAAGATATAGAGGACCAGTCGAAAAGCTCGAGAGAAGACTTGGTGTTAGCTTGGCCCTTAAAGGTGAGCGCAGACTTGCTGGTAAGAGCGCATTAGACAAGCGACCATATGCCCCAGGCCAACATGGACAAAGAAGAGCAAAAATTAGTGAATATGGACTCCAATTACGTGAGAAACAAAAAGCTAAATTTATGTATGGAGTTTCTGAAAAACAATTCAGACGTATTTTTGACGAAGCAGCAAGAAGAGAAGGAAATACAGGTATTAACCTTGTCCTTTTAATCGAAAGAAGACTTGACAATGTTGTTTATCGTATGGGATTTTCAACAACAAGAAGATTTGCACGTCAATTAGTAACACATGGACACATTTTAGTGAATGGCAACAAAGTTGATATTCCTTCTTATGTTGTACGTCCAGGTGATAAAGTAGAAGTATGTGAGAAATCTAAAAATAATCCACAAGTCAAACGTTCTCTTGAATTGACACAACAAACAGGTATCGTACCATGGGTTGATGTTGAAAGAGAAAAAGCGATGGGTATTTTTACACGTATCCCAGAAAGAGATGAAGTAGTTATTCCGGTTGAAGAAAGATTAATCGTTGAGCTATACTCTAAATAATAAAGTAGGTAGCATATGAAAAAAATCAATACATCAGCTTACATGCCAACTGAAATTGAAGTAGAAACCATTGCATCAAACAAGGTTCAAGTGAGTGCCTACCCATTTGAATCTGGCTTTGCAGTGACATTGGCACATCCATTACGTAGATTGCTTCTTAGTAGTACTGTGGGATCTGCACCGACGGCTGTAAAAATTGAGGGCGTCACTCATGAATTTGATAGCATGCGTGGTATGCTTGAAGATGTTGCTCTTTTTATCATTAATCTAAAAAATATTCGTTTCAAAATCAAAGGCGATGAGAAACGTGTAGAAGTTAACTACTCATTTACAGGCCCTAAAGAGATTAAAGGTAGTGATCTTGCGAATGCACAAATTGAAATTGTAACACCTGATGCATATTTGGCTACAATCAACGAAGATGCTGAGTTCAACTTCTCTTTAATTATCGAAAAAGGGATCGGCTATGTTCCAAGCGAAAATATTAGAGGCTTGGTTGGAGAAGATTATATTGCGCTAGACGCATTTTTTACTCCTGTAAAAAGAGCTGTATATGATATTGAGAATGTTTTGGTTGAAGACAATCCTAATTATGAAAAAATTGTTTTTACAATCGAAACAGATGGCCTTGTATCTCCAATTGAGGCATTTAAAAATTCTTTGGAAGCAATGTATGCTCAAATGTCAGTATTTAATGGCATTTTAGATATTGCAGTAGCTCCAAAAAGTGAAAGTTCTAATGAAAGCGTAGAATTTGGAAAACTTCTTCAAAGTATTGAAGAGTTAAATCTAAGTGCACGTAGCTTTAATTGTTTAGACAGAGCAGAGGTTAAGTATATCGGTGAGCTTGCATTGATGAGCGAATTAGAACTTAAAAACCTTAAAAATCTAGGCAAAAAATCATTAGAAGAAATTAGACAAATCATGGAAGAAAGTGGTTATCCTGTTGGATACAACTTTTCTGATGAGACGGCAAGTTTGCTCAAGAAAAAAATTGAAGATTTAAAATCTGAAGCTAACGAGGGTTAATATATGAGACATAAGCATGGATATAGAAAGCTTGGTCGTACTTCATCACACAGAGCAGCGCTGTTGAAGAATATGGCTATTGCTGTTATTAAATATGAAAAAATCGAAACAACACTTCCAAAAGCAAAAGAGCTAAGAGGATATGTTGAAAAATTGATTACAAAAGCTGGAGTTGGTGGCGATCATGCACACAAAACAGTTTTTGCTGCACTTCAAGATAAAGAGTGTACAAAAAAACTTGTTAATGAAATCGCTCCTAAGTATGTAGAGAGAAACGGTGGTTACACCCGTATCATTAAAACACGTATTCGTAAAGGCGATGCTGCGGCAATGGCCTTTTTAGAGCTTGTATAAATCTCTTTTATAGGTTTGGAAGAGTTCCTCTTTCAAACCTAACTTCTTGTTAAAAAATTTTATCCTTTTACTTCCCTTTCGCCCTCTTAAATTAAGTCCTTTTTAACTCAAACTATTGTTAAATTAGAAACTTTTGCTATAGGAGAATCTATGATACCATTTAGTGACGAAGAGTTGCTTCCCGTTGTTGAAAAATCACTTGAAAAGATTAAGCCCATGCTCGCTTTGGATGGCGGAGGACTAACCCTCTTAGGCATCAAAGAAGGTCGCGTTTATGTCCAATTGCAAGGAGCTTGCCAAGGATGTGCTTCAAGTGGTCAAACACTCAAATACGGTGTTGAGAGACAACTCAGAATTGATATTCACCCCGACCTTGAAGTTGTAAATATTTTACCTGGATCTGAACACGAATTTACATCAATAGGAGAGTAATGAGTACGTATTTTCAAAAAGGTGTTGATAAATTTTATGAAAAAAACTTTTCTGAAGCAATGTTACAATTTGCTTTAGCATTAAGTAATGATCCAAAATCGAAAGAAGCACGTATTGGTGCTATTTTGTGCGATATGGCTGTTCATAACGAAGAACAAGCAACCGCACTTTTTGAATACTATCTTTTGACCAGAGAGAATGGTGCTGAAGATTGTGAAGATGTCATGGAAGAGATTATAAACTCAGTTGAAAAACACAGTGAAAAAATTGCTCATTTATTTAAAGAAAATGATTTTGAAGCACGCATTAATGCCGAAAATGGTATTAAATACGATGATTTCATGGCTCTGATAGAATCGCGAGGCAGTTTTAAAGAAGCCTTTGAAGATATTATGTTTTCAACAAAAGTCATTATTTCAAAAAAAGAAGATTTTGTGGATTTTTTAGCAAAGCTGATTGAAAACGGATTCATTGAGATGTCGCTTAATTACCTTGAAAGTGCCGTCACGCTTTTCCCAAATGATGAACAACTACTCTCACTCATTAAAAAAGTACAAAAATAAAGAAAAACAGTGAAAATAGATTTACAAAATAGTGCGCCGTTTTTACATGTAACGGATAATTCGAACGAATGTAGTGCATCAAGTCTCTTTCTCATCACGGATCAAAATAAGCAATATATTGAGTCCGCTAAAAACAATGGTTGTGTGAAAACGATTACTGCGCAAGAATGTTTAGACCTTCTAGGCATATCTCATAATATCAAAATTATAGGTATTACAGGAACAAATGGTAAAACGACAACAGCAGCAGCCATTTACTCGATTTTATTAGATATTGGGAAAAAAGTTGGTTTACAAGGAACGCGCGGTTGTTTTATCAATGACTGTCGTATCGAAGATAAAAGTCTTACAACACCGCCCATCCTGCAAACAATTAAAAATCTTAAAATGGCAGTCGAGGCTGGGTGTGAGTATTTTGTGATGGAAGTGAGTTCGCATGCTATTGTGCAAAACCGTATTGATGGGCTCTCGTTTGCACTCAAAATTCTAACCAATATTACGCAAGACCATCTTGATTTTCATAAGACGATTGATGAATATATCGCTGTTAAAAGTCGTTTTTTTGAAGATGACAGTGTGAAGTTAATCAATAAAGACGAAAGTAAGATTCGCTTTAATCGTACGAATGCGATGAGTTATGGCATTGAACATCCTGCAACATATAAAGTGATTGCGTACTCTCTAAAAGACGGAATAAGCGCTGCCATTGCAAAAATTGATAAAGTCTATGATTTTGAATCTCCTCTGCATGGTTTTTTCAATCTGTATAATCTTTTGGCCGCGATTAGTGCTGTTGATATGCTAGGTGTTGCTCCTATGGAGGCCATCTGTGAAGCAGTAGAGCACTTTGGTGGTGTTGAAGGTCGTATGGAAGTGGTAAGCACTGAACCTTTGGTTATTGTCGATTTTGCACATACGCCTGATGGAATGGAAAAAGTTTTAGAGAGCATGAAAGATAGAGAAATGGTGGTTGTGTTTGGTGCAGGCGGTGACAGAGATCGAACAAAGCGTCCAAAAATGGGAGCGGTTGCACAAAGATACGCCCATAAAATTGTCGTTACAAGTGATAACCCTCGCTCAGAAGAACCTCAAAGTATCATTCAAGAAATTTTGAGTGGAATGAACAAAAGCGAACAGTTACTTGTCGAAGTTGATCGCGCCAAAGCCATTGAAAAAGCACTGCGTATGCAAGCACCAAATGAAGTCTTGCTGATACTGGGAAAAGGGGATGAGACGTATCAAGAGATACAAGGAAAGAAGCATGCCTTTGATGATCGTGAAGTTGCAAAAAAACTTATCCATCAATTGACTAAGCTAAAATAGGGTAAAATAAGAAAATTTGTTAAAGTTAAAGAGGTTAAAAAGCGATGACGCTTGAAATGCTATACAGTAAAATTCATCGAGCTACCGTAACAGATGCCAATCTTAATTATGTGGGGTCTATTACTATTGATAAAGAGTTAATAGAGGCCGCTAATCTTCGTATAGGGCAAAAAGTGGAAGTAGTCAATATTAATAATGGCGAACGCTTTACAACTTATGTCATTGAAGGCAAAGCAGGTCAAAAAGATATTTGTCTCAATGGTGCAGCAGCACGAAAAGCACATATTGGCGATAAAATTATTATCATTGCGTATGCTCATATGAATGAAGTTGAACTTGAAACATTCAAGCCTACGGTAGTCCTTGTGGATGAAACAAATGCCATGGTTGAAGTGAGAGATTATATCTGATGTTCGATAACTTTGATTTTTCAAAAATGGGTGCAATGCTTGAAGAGGCTCAAAAACAAGCTCAAAAAATGCAAGAAGATGCTAATTCCAAAGAATTTACTGCGAAAAGCGGTGGAGGTCTTGTTAGTATCAGCATGAATGGCAATAATGAAGTCATCGATATTACGATTGATGATTCACTGATGAGTGATAAAGAATCATTACAAATTTTATTAATCAGTGCAATGAACGATGTGACTAAAATGGTTGAAGATAATAAAAAACTTGCCACAACTCAGATGCTTTCAAGCATTGGAGGATTTGGTTCAAAAAGCTAAGGGGTGACATGTGAAATACATAGGTTTTTTTATTCTTTTAATAGCTCAAATCGTTTTGGCCGCTGATACCGAGGCTCCTGTTCCTGCTTCAAAGGCGGAGTTTGTTTACCCGGATTTTTCACAATGCTATGACAAAAACAAGCACTCTATTGTCTATTTCGGAACAACTCGTGCTGTTGCTATTAGTGAAAAACAAGCAGTTGCCTATTCAAAAGAGAAACCTAGTGTTCCTTATGTACGTTATGATTATCTTTCCCATTTATACCTTTTTGACTCTCCTAAGCCTTTAATGCCAATTAAATTAAAACCTACCAGTGAATTAAAAGTTGGTGAATGGTTGGAAAGTCTGACAGATAATTCATTGATTGTTGTGAATGCATCAAAAATTGGTCAAACAACGGGTGAGTTTTTTGAATTTGCTGGTAAAGGCGAAATCAATAGTATCGTAGGTGGGTTGTGTTGTGAAATGTATGGCTTAGGCATCGGTGAGCAATTTTTTATTGCTTCTGAAGAATTAGAGCGTTTCATTAATGGTAAATCAATGGCCTATCCAGAATTTGGTGCTCGCTTTGCTGAGAATAATGAAAGTGTTGTCGTTGATTTTGTGGATCCAAACTTTAAAGCAGCGAAAATTAAAGCCGGTGATGTTATTACCGAACTCAATGGTCAAAAAATTAAAACATTGGCACAGTTGAATGATATATTAAAATCACTCAAGGATACTTCTAAAGTAAGTGCCAAAATCAAGCGCGATGATGCATGGATAGAAGAAAATATTCGCGTTCCAAAACCTGAGCCTAAAAAAGTACCACTCCCTAAAAAGAAAGTGCCATTGCCAGCACCTAAAAAAGAGAGTTTTTTACATACAAAAGGGTTTACATTTAATAATGATTTGCAGATTATTGATATTAAACATGGATCTTTCGCAGAGCAAAGTGGTCTAAAAATTGGGGACCGTCTCATGCAAATTAATGGGCAACCTGTTGGGAAAGTTGTAGAAGCAGATGCTTATTTGAATAACAAACATGACGTTGAGACCAATCTTTTATTTGACCGTGATGATTTTCAGTTTTTTGTTACATTAAAACGTTAATAAAGGGTTGTATTGATTTTACGTCATGAATTGCTAGCTCAATTTGAGCATTTTTTACAAACAAACATTCCACAGATTGAAAGTTTTCATCCATATTTTAACCAAGCATTCCGTGAGATGCTCGATGTTGGTGGCAAGCGTTTCCGTCCTCTTTTATTGCTCAGTGTCGTTGAGAGTTGTAATCCTCTGCTCATACAAAACGCCTTGCCGGTTGCATTGGGCTTAGAAATGATGCACACATATTCGCTGATCCATGATGATTTGCCATGTATGGATAATGCAGCACTAAGGCGAGGTCATGCTACGTTACATGTCACGTATGATGAGACAACTGCTGTATTGGTGGGCGATGCACTGAATACACATGCATTTTATCTTTTAGCCAATGCTCCTTTGAGTGCTGAAGTTAAAATCAAATTGGTTTCGATTCTTTCAGGCGATGCTGGAATCTACGGCATGGTGCTAGGTCAAGCCATTGACTGCTTTTTTGAGGACAAACATCTCAATGTGGATGAACTTACCTTTTTGCATCTGCACAAAACGGCAAAACTTATTGCCGCTTCATTAGTGATGGGCGCAGTTATTTGTGATTTAGATGCTGCAATGCAAGAAGCACTGTATCATTTTGGACTCAAATTAGGACTTTTATTTCAAGTGCAAGATGACATTATTGATGCAACATTGACAAGCGAAGAAGCAGGCAAACCCACGTTGAATGACGGGCATAAAAACTCATTTGTGAATTTGTTGGGTTTACATGGTGCAGAGGGCGAAAAACAAAAGCTTTTACAAGAGCTTGATAGAGAACTAGATAAGCTAGATACAGCTTTGTCAGAGAGACTAAAAAGTATCGTTACTGATTATTTTAAAGGATAAGTATTATTATGGAAAATCTTAAAATGTTAAAAAAACAAGCGGATACGATACGTTTTCTAGCAGCCGATATGGTACAACGAGCTAACAGCGGTCATCCAGGGGCTCCTATGGGGTTGGCAGATATTGTGACTATTTTAGCACGTCATATCTCACACAATCCAAAAAATCCAAAATGGTTGAACAGAGATCGTCTCGTTTTTAGTGGTGGACATGCCTCCGCACTTGTGTACTCTTTCTTACATTTAACAGGTTATGACTTAAGCCTTGAAGATTTGAAAAATTTTAGACAATTAGGAAGTAAAACACCAGGCCATCCAGAATACGGTGATGTCCCCGGTGTTGAAGTCACAACGGGACCTTTAGGACAAGGTATCTCTAATGCCGTTGGTTTTGCGATGGCTTCTAAATATGCTTCAGCTATTTTAAATACACCTTCAGCTGAAATTATCACACATAAAGTCTATTGTTTATGTGGAGATGGTGACTTACAAGAGGGTATCAGCTATGAAGCGTGCTCACTTGCTGGACATTTAAGTTTAGATAATTTAGTTGTAATTTACGATAGCAATGCTATCACGATTGAGGGTGACACTTCTATTGCTTGGAGTGAAGATGTTAAACGTCGTTTTGAAGCACAAGGTTGGGAAGTATCGCGTATTGATGGTCACGATTATGATGAAATCAATACCGTTTTAGAAAAATCAAAAGAACAAACAAAACCTTATTTAATTATTGCCGATACAACCATCGCTAAAGGTGCATGTAAAATGGAAGGTAGCCATCATGCTCATGGCGCTCCCTTAGGATGTGACGAAATTAAAAATGCCAAAATAAAAGCAGGATTTGACCCTGAAAAAGAGTTTCAAGTCGATGAAGATGTCAAAGCACGCTTTAGTTGTGCTCTTGAAAAAAGTGACCTTGCAGAAGCACAATGGAATGCGTTGATTAAAAACAGTGTGAGTGCTGAACAAAAAGACCTTTTAGCTTCATTGCAGAGCCCTGATTTCTCAAAAATTGAGTGGCCTATGTTTGATGCAGATATTGCCACACGTGATAGCAATGGTAAAATTTTGAATGCCATTGCAAAAGCAATCCCTGGATTTTTAGGGGGTAGTGCTGATTTAGGACCATCCAATAAGAGTGAACTCAATGGCATGGGTGATTATCCATTAGGTCGTAATATCCATTTTGGTATTCGCGAACATGCAATGGGTGCGATTAACAATGCGTTTGCATTGTACGGCCTGTTTCTCCCTTTTGCAGCAACGTTTTTTATCTTTAGTGATTATATGAAACCTTCCGTTCGTTTGGCTGCATTGATGAAATTAAAGAATTTTTATGTCTGGACGCACGATAGTATTGGTGTAGGTGAAGATGGTCCAACCCACCAACCTATTGAGCAACTCAGCCAGTTTAGAGCTTTACCAAATTTCTATGTGTATCGTCCATGTGATGGAAGAGAAAATGTTAAATCATGGCAAAAAGCACTCAGTATGCAAGCACCATCGGCTTTTGTTTGTTCACGCCAAAAACTCAAAGCTTTAAAAGACGATCGAGCGTATGGTGATGTTGAAAATGGTGGATATTTGCTTAAAAAACGCGATAATGCTACAGTGACCTTGCTTGCCAGTGGTAGCGAAGTCTATATGGCCCTTGAAGTAGGGTGCATGCTGACAAAAATGGGTGTTGTAACAAACATCGTGAGTGTGCCTTGCTTTGATCTCTTAGTGGAACAAGAGCAAGCGTACATCGACACTATTATTGATCCGAAAACAAAAACATTTGCTATTGAAGCGAGTGCTGGCGTTGAATGGTACCGATATGCTGATGAAGTGATTGGTATGAAACGTTTTGGAGCGAGTGGGCCTGCGGAGCTTCTATTTGAGAAATTTGGCTTAACAGCGGATAGTGTGACTGAAAAAATATGTGCAACATTAGGTGTAGTTTATCAAAAAAGCAGCGGTACCGGTTGTAAGTGTTAGTATGAATAGAACCATTATTTTTGATCTCGATGGTACGCTTTTAGATACACTAGAAGATATTGCCATTAGCGCAAATTTTGCTTTAACGTCTTTAGGTTTTAAACAAGAGCCTAAAGATGCCTACCGTTATTATGTTGGCGAAGGTGTTTTTAAACTCTTTGGAAATATTTTTGCCAACAACCCACAATCTGAAGAGACGATTCAAAAAGCTGTTGCGCTTTTTGAAGAGCATTACGCCAAACAGTTTTATCAAAATACGAAACTCTACGATGGTATCAGTAAGATGCTGACTTTTCTTCAAAAACGTGGCTTTAAAATGGCAATTCTCTCTAACAAACCCGATAGTTTTACAAAAATGTGCGCGCTTAAGTATTTAAGAGCTTGGCAGTTTGATGTTGTTTTTGGTGCACGTAAAGAAGTACCTAGAAAACCAGATCCTACGAGCGTGCTGGAGATTGCACAGCTTTTACATGTAAAAGTAGAAGAGTGTTTTTATCTAGGCGATACGATGATTGATATGCAAACAGCAAATCGTGCAGGTGCAATTGCATTGGGCGCATTATGGGGCTTTAGAGATGCTGAAGAGTTGCAAAAACATGGAGCAAAATACCTTTTAAACTCCCCCAGCGAAGTGATTAAACTCCTCGCTGAGGTCTAGGCTTTAAGTGTTTAGGATTTAAATTTTCCTAGCTCATTGTTGAGGTTTTCCGTCATGACATGTAAATGTTCACTGGCTTGAGAAACATTGTCGATACTGCCCACATTCTCTTTAGAAATGACATTGATTTTTTCAATTTCTGTCACCATGCCTTTAATTTGCTTTGCGGTATCGACAAAACTATTGACGGTCATGTAGGTATCTTCAATCGTCTTTTTAATCGTTGCATCAATCGTGTTCATTCCGTTTTGAAGTTCGTTGGAAATGTTGGCTAAATCATTCACTTCATTAGCATTAGCAGCAATATCTGTGTTGGCATCCATAATGGATTGAACCACCACATTAATGGTGGCATCAATCTCCACCAAACTTTTTTGGGTACGTTCAGCCAACTTTCTTACTTCATCGGCCACAACGGCAAATCCACGTCCATGTTCACCTGCACGTGCTGCTTCAATAGCGGCATTAAGGGCTAATAGATTGGTTTGATCTGCAATATCACGAATAATACTTAACACCTCTTTGACCTCATTAGCGTTTTGGCTCACGGTATTAAGACGTTCTGCTAAGCCTTGCTCTTTTGTTGCAGTGAGTTGCATAGTACGTTCAAGATGTTCCGCTTGATTTTTAACCGTATTGATATCCAGTTCTGTTTTGCGCAATGCTTCTTGTGAAATGGTTGCTTTTTCAACAGAGGCTTCTATCGTTTGTGTGAGTGCAATGCCATTGTCTTTTGTTTGTGTAACAATTTTTGACTCGGTATCTGCATTGCGTACGACTTCAGAGGCGGTACGAGAGAGCTCTTCAGAAATAGAAGCATTTTCATTGCTAATCGTTTTTGATTTTTTTACGATTTCATGGAGCTTTTCAATGAAGAGATTAATATTGTGCGATACTTGACCAAATTCATCGTTACTGTGAACTTCAAGGCGTTGTCTTAAATCACCTTCACTGCTAGAGAGGTCTTTTACGACATCATTTAACTCTTCTAGCGGTTTCAATAATTTTTTAATTAAGAAAATCATGACAATGATGGAAAGTAAAAGCATCCCAATTCCGATGAAAAGGAGTTGTTTCATTTGAATATCTAAGAAATGATACGCAACAGCTTTATCAAACGTAATACAAGGTTTCCAGCCGGTTTCATTGGAACGTTTAAATGCTAAAACTTTTTCTTGAGCATCTGCTGTATAGTTGATAATCGCCTCTTTTTGACCACCCAATTGTTGCGCTAACTGAGAGTTGAGCGTTTTTAAATCTTTTCCAACCATCTCTTTATTAGGATGTGCAAGGATGATATTGGCAGAGTCTAATAAAATGCCATAGCCTCCATTAAACTGAACATCTTCAATCGCTTTAACTATGGTATCTAGCGCAACTGATGTCGCTACAACAGCTATGAGTTTGTTGTCTTTATAAATAGGCGCATAAATAGCGACAACATATTTTTTGAGTGAAGCACTCATATAAGCATTTGTCGCTCCAGCTTTTCCTTTCTCTTTTGCATCTTTATACCAAGGGCGAATACGCGCATCAAACCCTTTAGGTGCTTTTTTTTCTCCGGCATACACCATTTTCCCATCGGCTTCATAGCCAACAAAGGTATCGAGCCCATTGATACTTTTGGTTAAGTGAAGCAGTTGCTCATTAAGTTCAACATCGCTCATAGATTCCAGTGTTTGAAGTTTACTGGCCATAGCATTCACGACATCCCGTTTCGCCTCGACCCACAAATCAATGTAATCTGTCAAAGAGTTCGAAGATATTTGCAAACTGCTTTCTATTTGTGTGATACTGTTTTTTTTGGTTTCAATATAATTGACAATTCCAAATGCCGTAAGACTCGCACACATTAAAAGTGCAATGATAAGGGTCACTTTCGTTTTGAAGTGCATGGCAACTCCTTTTGTAATGTATAAGAACATTTTATTATAGCACTTAATGAGCTCTAAAAAGTTGCTTGTGGTAGAGAAATATATGAGGATGAAGTGTTTGATGAGTGAAGTTGATACACAAAGCCAAGCAAATGCTTGGCTTTAAAAAACAATTATGACTTAAACTTACCCAACTCGTTGTTGAGATTTTCCGTCATAACATGTAAATGCTCACTGGCTTGAGAGACATTATCGATACTGCCTACATTCTCTTTAGAGATGGCATTAATCTTTTCTATCTCTTCCACAATGAGTTTAATTTTATCGGAGGTCTCAATAAAGTTATCTACATTATAGTGACTCTCATCAATGGTTTTATGAATAATATTCGCCACATTATTCATTCCTTCTTGCAACTCATTGGATAGGGTTGAAAGCGCATGCACATCTGCAGCATTAGCAGCAATATCTGTGTTGGCATCCATAATGGATTGAACCACCACATTAATGGTGGCATCAATCTCCACCAAACTTTTTTGGGTACGCTCAGCCAATTTTCTTACTTCATCGGCCACAACGGCAAATC
>NZ_JCAHZS010000006.1:0-184547 GCF_059415145.1 Sulfurospirillum sp. E15m | reverse complement strand
TGTGAGCCAAATCAATGACATTTCAAGTCAAAATGCTAGGAGTGTTGAGGAAATCGCTAGTGCAGCTGAACATCTTAGTCGTATGACCGAAACTTTGAATCTCAAGCTCTCTGAATTTAGAACGTGAGGTAAGCTTTCGTGCTAAGCAATGAATTGTCGATTATTTCAACCGCTATTGTCTTAATGTTTGTGATTGATCCTTTTGGAGCGGTACCTGTTATTCTTTCGATTTTAAAAGATGTGGATATCAAACGAAGACGCAGGATCATCATTCGTGAGATGATTTTTGGACTTGGTATTTTAATGCTCTTCCTTTTTGGGGGAGAGCTTTTTCTCAATATTTTTCATCTTGAAACCGAAGCTGTACGTATCGCTGGAGCGGTGATCTTTTTTGTCATTGGTATCAAAATGATTTTTCCCGGAGAAGAAGGGAGTAGTGGACTTTACGGCGCTTCAAAAGAACCTTTTATGGTTCCCATCGCCATGCCGCTTATTGCTGGACCTTCAACACTTGCCACATTG
Source organism: Sulfurospirillum sp. E15m (assembly GCF_059415145.1). NCBI lineage: Bacteria > Pseudomonadati > Campylobacterota > Epsilonproteobacteria > Campylobacterales > Sulfurospirillaceae > Sulfurospirillum > Sulfurospirillum sp. E15m. The sequence goes on along the minus strand of NZ_JCAHZS010000006.1, from coordinate 184,025 downwards.
CTTGTTTTAGGCAAATCCAATACCGCCTCTATGCCTTCCTTATTTACTTCCTTACTTCTTGCGTGGTTTGTATCCGCTGTGATTATGTACCTCTCTCCTTTTTTATACACACTGCTTCGAGAAAAAGGGCTTTCAGCGCTAGAAAGGCTTATGGGAATGCTTTTATTAATGATGTCTGTTCAGATGTTTATAGACGGCATTCGAGGACTTATTCGGACATTTTAGTTTTTACATGTAAAAGATGCAATCACTTGACTAAGTCTTTATACTCGTGTTTAAAATGTTCGACCTTAGGCGATACAACGAACACACAGTACCCTTGATTCGGATTATGTTTGAAATAGTCTTGATGATACGCTTCTGCTTTGTAAAACTGCTCTAAAGGTTTTATTTCTGTCACAATCGGTTGTGTAAATTTCGTTGAAAACTCTTTGATAGAAGCTTCTGCTTGCTCTTTTTGTTTTTGATTATGGTAAAAGATAACAGAGCGATATTGGGTTCCAACGTCGTTGCCTTGTCGGTTCAATGTTGTAGGATCGTGAATTAGCCAAAATATTTTCAAAAGTGCCTCATAAGAGATAACTTTAGGATCAAACGTAATTTGAACAACCTCAGCATGATGTGTCGTTCCACTACATACTTGCTCATATGTTGGATTTTCTTTATCCCCTCCGGCATAACCGTTTACAACATCTATGACACCGCGTGTCTCTTCAAAAACAGCTTCTAAACACCAAAAACATCCACCACCTAACGTTGCAACTTCATAATTCATATTAGTCTCCTTAGCAAAAGCGAAATGATTGACTCCAAAAAAAATAAGCCCTAAAAAGAATACTTTAAACATCTTAGCTCCTTTTTAAAAGATTATAGCACGCCAATCTAAAAGCCTGCCAAGCCTTTTGGTATAACCTATTTATGTTATAATACCTCAAAAAAAGAGGCTCTCATCATGAATAAAAAGCCCTCTTTGCATCTTGAAAAAACCCGTGAGGGAGTGATACTCACGCTCAAAGGTGCATGGGTGAACAAGACAATAGCATCTTTAGAAAAAGAGATTCGAACATTTACATGTAAAAAATCTTTAGCCTATACGTTTGACCTTTCAGCCATTACTGATTTTGATACCCATGGGATTATGCTGATTTTGCATCTTAGCAAACAGATGCAAAGCATGGGCTGCAAAGTAACAATGTTAGGTGCGAATGCCTCTTTAGAAGCACTTTTGCGTATTTGTGAACAGCATTATCCCCAAGAAGAAATCATTGAGAAAAAAGAGATTTTTTTTATTTCCTACCTTGAGAACATCGGAAAAGAGATGGTCGATGGATATAAAACATTGGCTTCCTTCTTTGCCTTCACGGGGGAGTTATTTCATTTTGTTGTCGCTGCTCTCCTCAAGCCGTTTACAATTCGCCTCAAAGCAATGTTTTATCATATTGAACAAAGCGGTGCAGGGGCCATACCCATTATTCTCCTGACATCTTTTTTAATTGGCATTGTTATTGCCTATCAAGGTGCGACACAACTTGAAAAATTTGGAGCCAATATTTTTATTGTAGAGATGGTAACCATCTCAGCCGTACGCGAATTAGCACCTTTGCTAACAGCTATTGTTGTTGCTGGCAGAAGCGCTTCTGCGTATACAGCGCAAATTGGGGTTATGAAAATTACCGATGAAGTCGATGCCATGAGTTCTATGGGTTTTTCCCCCTGGAACTTTCTCGTTTTACCTCGCTTATTCGCCTTAATTATCTCTTTGCCGCTACTCGTTTTTTTTGCGGATGTTATTTCTGTTTTTGGAGGCATGGTCATTGCTTCTACTAAATTGGATGTGAGTTTTGTAGAGTTTATTGACCGTATTAAAGAGACGGTTGCACTTAAACACCTTGTTATTGGGCTGGTTAAAGCACCCATTTTTGGCTGCATTATTGCAACCATCGGCTGTTTTCGTGGCTTTCAGATTGATAATAGCACAGAGAGTGTGGGTAAATATACAACTATCAGTGTTGTCAATGCCATCTTTTGGGTTATCGCGATAGACGCTCTAATATCGGTCTTATTGACGGAGATGGGATTGTGAAGCATAATAGCATCATTGAAGCTAAAAAAATTGTAACTCGCTTTGGAAAACAAACCATTCATAACGGTGTTAGCTTTACAATTAATAAAGGTGAAATTTTTGGTCTCTTAGGCGGTAGTGGTAGTGGTAAAACAACCTTGCTTCGTGAGATGGTCATGTTACAAAAAATTCATGGCGGACAAATGCGTGTTTTAGGTACGAACGTTGAGAAAGCCTCAACGCATGATGCTCAAAAACTCAGAGAGCAATGGGGAATTTTATTTCAATTTGGTGCACTCTTTACCTCACTCACCATTTTGGAAAACGTTACTGTTGCCATGCGTGAATATACGAATCTTCCTGATTGGCTGATTCGAGATTCAGCATTAATGAAACTTTCTATGGTTGGACTGCCGAGTAAGGTAGCCACCATGTATCCTTCCGAACTGAGTGGCGGTATGAAAAAAAGAGCGGGACTGGCCAGAGCCTTAGCGCTTGATCCTAAATTGCTCTTTTTAGATGAACCTACGTCTGGGTTAGACCCACAAAGCGCGCGCGCATTTGATGAACTCATTGTGACATTACGCGATACATTAGGGATTACCGTTGTCATGGTTACCCATGATAAAGACACAATTGAGCATGTTTTAGATCGTTTTATTATTTTAGGGAATCAAAAAGTTATGTTTGAAGGTACCATGGAACTTCTGAAACAAACGACAGATGAAGCATTGAAAAAATTTTTAAATTGAGGCAATAATGGAAAATAGATTGAGTTATATTTTGGTAGGAGCGTTTATTTTTATACTCCTCATCGGCGGTGTTATCTCCATTTTATGGCTAGGCAATTATTCCGATAAGGGAAACTTTAAATTTTACAAAGTTGCAACCAAAGAGTCTGTCTCAGGGCTTAACGATAAAGCACCTGTGAAACTTCGTGGTGTCCAAATTGGCGAGGTGCGCAGCATCACCATCAATCCCGATAATGCCGAAGAAGTTTTAGTGACTATACGTGTCCAAGACAATGCACCTATCAAAGAAGACACATATGCACTTATTGAAGCACAAGGAATTACAGGGCTTAGTTACATTCAACTTCAAGGTGGCACCAATGAGGCAAAAGACCTTAAAACCAGTAATAAATCTGAAGAATATGCCGTAATTCATTCGCGTCCTTCAACATTCTCAAGGCTAGATAAGACCATCACGTCTGTGAGTGCAAAAGCAGAGATGATTTTTGAACGTGCCGATACGCTTATGAGTGAGAAAAATATTAAAAATATTGAAACCATTATCGAAAACAGTGCCAAAATCACAGAATCTACACAAAAAACATTAGCCAACCTTGAAGCACACAATAAAGAAATCAATCGTTTGTTAGAAGAATCTATCGCAGCAGTCAGTAGCATTAAAGAGATGTCTCGTTCGTTCACTTCAGCAGTTGATAACACAGGTGTCGATACAATGAACAATATCAAAGAGGCTTCACAAAGTGTTAAAAAAGTTATGGGTGGACTAAACCAAAAAATGGAAGCAGGTGCTTTTGATATTGATATTTTAGTCAAAGAAAATCTTTTACCCCTTCAAAATACGATTCAAGAATTGCGTGTTTTGATGAATGAAACAAAAGACCTCGTTTCCAATTTAAAAGATAGCCCAAGTGATCTTCTTTTTAAAGAAGAGACGATTGCACCGGCACCAAATGAACGATAACAAAGGAGTTAAGATGAAATATGCAAGTTTAGTGCTTTTCACATTGCTATTCTTTTTTAGCGGATGTAGTGTTAAAGAAGTTTCTTTGAAACCCTACAACTACACTTTAGAGCCGATGGTAAAACTAGAACGTTTTAATACTCATACCAAAGACGTCCTCAAAATTGCGCATATTGACGCGCCCAGTGGTCTTAACTCTAGAGCGATTTTATATAAAAAAGATGGCGCTATGCAACCTTACAAATATGGGACGTGGAGTGAAACGCCTGCTTTAAAATTACAGCATCTCATTACAGAAGCATTGCAAGATCAAAACCATTTTGAGTCTGTCATTTCCGGTACGTCTATGGCATCCAACAATCTTATATTAGAATCAGTCCTACAACATTTTGAAGAAGTTTTCCAAGAAGATGGAACATCGTATGTTTATATCAGCATCCGTTTTCGTTTAGTAGAACTTAAAACAGGTGATGTGTTAGGCAGCATTCGCATCTCAACGAAAAAAGATGTTACAAAAACCAATGGTGCTGAAGGTACGGTTGAAGCGTTTAACGTTGCAAGCAATGAAGTCATTCATAATTTAGCAAAATGGCTTAATGCAATTCGTTAGATTCCTATGAAAAAAATTGCACTGATTTTCATACTTTTGGTCTCGTTTTTGTATGCAAAAGCTGATTTTAGTGAAATGAGTACCGAAGAACTCGTGGCACTCATTGGTTATGTCGATGCCACGAAAGAAGAGCGTTTTTATCAAGAACTGGACAAAAGAGTCCCTCAAATGAGTGAAGAGCAAAAAGCCATTTACGAAGACGATAAAAAAAGAAGAAACAATGCCCAGAACTAGGCTCCTTTTACTGGAAGATGATACCAATCTCAGTGAAACAGTTTGTGAATTTTTAGAATCCAAAGGGTATGAAATCACGCCCGTTTATGATGGAGAAGAAGCGGAGAGCCTCATCTACGAACAGATGTTTGATCTCTTCTTATTGGATGTCAATGTTCCTCTGATCAATGGCTTTGAGCTACTCTCAAAGCTTCGTAAAGAAGGGAAAACAACGCCTGCTATTTTTCTGACATCTTTAAATGCCATTGAAGATTTAGAGACAGGTTATGAGAGTGGCTGTGATGACTATCTACGTAAACCTTTTGCCCTTAAAGAACTTCTGTTTCGCATCGAGACGATTCTAAAACGAGAGTTTTTTCATGCGCCTAAAGAGCGCATTATGATTGATGAAGGCATCGAATACGATACGACCAATCATCAACTCTATATCAACCAACAAGCGATTCAACTTCAAAATAAAGAGGCAAAACTTCTAAAACTCTTTTTACAGAAAAAAAATGAAATTATTAGCCATGAGATGATTATGGCGAATCTTTGGGATTATGACGAGGCAGGAAGCGACGATACATTACGCACCTATATAAAAAACTTACGCAAACTTATGGGGAAAGACCGCATTGTTAGCATTAAAAAACTGGGATACAAATTTACGCTCGCGTGAGAAAAAAACGCTATGGTCGTTTTTATTTCTCTATGCTTTTTTAGCGCTCTTAAGCCTTTCATTCGTTGCTTTTTTATATTACGGACTGCAACGGGATCTTATGTTACAGCATCAAAGAGAAGCACTTTCTAATCTAACCAATGAGCAAATTGCAAGGTTAAAAACTTTACATGTAAATTTCGATAAAGATACAACCTATCCGCGAGATGAGCGTTTTAACTCCGCTATCTACGACAGTAGCTTAAAAGAGATTTTCTCGACGCTTAATTCAAAAAATATCAATCTGTACGATGACATTTACATTAAAGACCATCATATGTATTTTATTAAAGAGTTAGAATCTTACTATTTGGGAGCGCGTTATATTGCTCTTGAAGTACCAGAACCGTTAAAATGGAACAAAAAAGTCTATCGTAATCTCATTGTTTATGGAAGTATTCTTTTTGGCATTATTGTCTTAATAGGTTATTTCTTACTCAACTTATTGCTTCGACCAATGCGTGATGCCATAGCCCTTTTGGATCGTTTTATTAAAGATACGACGCATGAGCTTAATACGCCTGTTAATACCATTTTATCGAACATCGAGATGATCGAAACAGATACGTTAGAAGAATCTTTACGCAAGAAAATAAAACGTATTACCATTGCTTCAAAAACCATTTCTAATCTTTATGACGACCTGACTTATCTTGTTCTATCCCATCAAATTTTTTCGCACAATGAAGACGTTGAACTCAAAACACTCATTGAAGAGCGGTTAGAATACTTTTCTCTCTTATGCGAATCGAAAAAGCTTAAAGTAACCACGCAACTTCAACCCAATATTACACTCATTATTGACCGAAAAAAAATGGCAAAGCTCATCGATAATATTCTCTCTAATGCCATCAAATACAATAAAATCAATGGCACGATTCATATCGAACTGAAAGAACATTATTTGTGTATTAGCGACAGTGGGCGCGGGATGGAAGCATCAAAAACCAATCAAGCATTTGAACGTTACGTGCGCTTTGATCGTAGCGTAGGCGGGTTTGGTATTGGGCTTAGTATCGTCGCTGCTATCGCTAAAGAGTACGCTTTACATGTAAAAATTGATTCGGCACTAAACGAAGGAACGCACGTGAGTATTGCATGGTAAAACAAATCATTTTCTATTTGGTATGCATTTCTTTTTTAAATGCCAATGAAACAGTTTATGAACATAATTGTGTTCCATGTCATAAAGATATGGCCGTCAAAATTGATAAATTCTTTTACCGTTATTTGCTTAAATATAGCAGTGAGATGGAAGTCAAACGAGCCATGACAGCTTACCTCAAAAATCCCAAAGCAGAGAGTTCTATCCTTACCGATGGGCTTATTAACCGCTTTGGCGTTAAAAAGAAGACCCATTTAAGTGATGATGAACTGCAAGAAGCCATTGATGCTTACTGGGATAAATACAAAATTTTTAATAAATTAAAATAGTAACTTTTTTGTTTCACAATAAATTCACTTTTTTAGTATATAATTGAACTATTATTTACATAAGGAGTAACAATGAAAAAGGTCTTAGTTCTTGCTGGTCTTTTGTGTGCCACATCTATTTTTGCAGCAGATGGTGCTACACTTTTTAAAACCTGTGCAACCTGTCATGGTGCAAAAGCGGAGAAATCTGCGCTTAACAAATCTCAAGTTATTGCTGGCTGGGATGCTGCTAAAATTACCGCAGCACTTGAAGGTTACAAAGCCGGTACATACGGTGGTCCATTAAAAGGCACTATGATTGCTCAAACTAAAAACCTTGATGCAGATAGTATCAAAGCACTTGCTGAATACATCTCAAAAATCAAATAGCCTATTACATAAAGAAGAGGTATAACCTCTTCTTCTCTTTATTTTCTCTTCTTTCAGCACTTCTTAATCGCCTTTACTTTATAGTAAAGCTATCTTACATTTAAAGACACATTGATGGGAAAACACCTCCAAACGGCAACCATTCTTTACGTCGAAAACAATCAAGAGCTACTTTTAACCTATGCACCGATGCTCGCTTCACTTTCCAAAAAGCTTTTCAAAGCGTTTGATGGGAATGAGGCTTTAGAGCTGTATAATCTGCATTCCCCCGATATTGTTGTCATGGAAATGGACATACCTTTACTCAGTGGTATTGAAGTCGCTTATGAGATGCGTCGCATCAATCCTCAGCAAAAAATTATTTTTACCTCATCTTATGACGATGCATCGCATACCTTGCCTGCCTTGGAACTCAATATTAATGCATACTTTGTCAAGCCCTTTGAAAAAACAAAACTCGAACTGAAAATTAAACAACTTGAAGAACAAATTCGTTTTGAAAAGCATAATACGGAACACCATGTTATGTTAGAACAAATCCTGCACAATCAATCGACTATTACGATTGTAACGGATTTTAAACGTGTCAAATTTGCTTCACGCTCCTTATGGAATCTCTTATATGTTAAAAATTGGGAACAATTTTTTAATTTCAATGATTCTATTCTTGACCTCTTTGTTGAACATCAAAATTATATTTCAGGCAGGACCGCCGAACACTTCCTCCAACAGTATCATTCAAGTGATGCCGATAAGCGTTTGGTTTCTATTATTACTGAAAACGGTCCAACTGCTTTTTTTATCAGTATCGATACGCTTTTTTTAAGTGACGATCTACTTTATGTCATTACGTTAATGGATGTCACATCTTTACAAGCTTCAAGGCTCAATGCATTGTACCAAGCCACATATGATGGTTTAACCAAAATCTACAACCGCCATGCTTTTGAAACACATCTGGAGAGAGAACTTTTACGTGTAAATCTTGACGAACGGCCTTTGTGTATGGCATTGTTGGATATTGATCACTTTAAACAATTTAACGATACATTTGGTCATTTAATAGGGGATGAAATTTTAATTCAGCTCTCGCAAGAGATTCATGCATGTATTCGTAAATCAGATATCGTTGCACGTTGGGGTGGCGAAGAGTTTACTCTTTTACTCCATGATACAACACTGGTTCAAGCCTGTGAACTTCTTGAACGCATTCGTTACACGGTTGAACACCTCACGCATGCTGTTGCAGGCAATATCACTATCAGCATAGGTGTTACGCAAGTAACATCTGAAGATACCGCTACAACACTCTTTCAGCGCTGTGATGCAGCAATGTACCGCGCAAAAATACAAGGGCGTAATCGTATTGAATGCAGTTAAGGCTTCTAAAGCCTTAACGTCTCCACTTTATTTTATTTCTCACGCAGTTCTTATTACTATAGTAATTACTTTCACTAAAATTAATTAAATTTTTTAAATTTAAATTTAATAATCTTGCTCTATAGTTACTTTAAAATTATAAATTTATTTTATTATAATTATTCGTTTTTATTTTAAATAAATTTTAACATTAAATTAACACTAATATGTCATTCTTTTACACAAGGAAACTTTTAGTTTAAAATGCCGCTTACCCGAAGTGATCGCCAAACCTACATCGGGTAAGCACAACGTGCTTGTTAGAACGCAGAATAATTTTACTCAACCATGGCTTAAATATTAAGCTTCTGCATTTATTACAAGCACCTTTTTACATGTAATCGTTAAAAATGGTTTGTAAAGGCAGAGATTACCTCCCCTCTTGGTGCAACGTTATGTCACAAAAATAGTACGTATTAAGAGGCTCTGCTTTTACAAACCATTTTTAAAATCTTAAGGAGGTGTTAGGTGGAATACATTGGATTATATCCTTTATTCTATTTTCCGCAAATTGGTTCAGCTTGGCTGATGGGTATCACGGGCAGTATTCACATTATGGCGTCACATACATCTGTGGGTGCCGCTTTATTGTTTGCTTTTTTAGCACACAAAGCGTACAAAGAAGATAGACCCGAGCTTTATGACTATATGAAAAAATATGGTATGTTCTTGGTTATTTTTTCGTATGTGATTGGCTCTATCACGGGACCTGGTATTTGGTATACTGCTACAGCGGCGAGCCCAAGGGGAATTAGTGCACTTATTCACAATTTTGTATGGGTATGGGCAACAGAATGGGTCTTTTTTATCGTAGAGGTCATTGGGGTTTTCACCCTCATTTATACGATAGGGAAAATTGACCGTAAAACACATCTTAAGCTAACTTATATGTTTGCTCTTGCATCTGTTTCGACACTCTTCTTAATCATCGGTATCATCAGTTTTATGATGTGGCCTGGTACAGAAGCATGGTATCAAACAGGTTCAGCCAGTGATGCATTTTTTGGAATCAATACCTTCCCACATATGTTCTTGCGTATAGGCTTTATGATTGTGATGTCAGCCATCATTGGCTTTATCATTAGCAGTAGTTTAAAAGAAAAAGAGTTAAGGGTTGAGCTAACACGTAAACTTGCAGTTATTGGCATGATTGGTGGCTTCACCGTTATGATGTCTTTTTTATGGTATGTACAAACCTTACCGCAAAGTGCTTGGGATCTTTTCCACGATGTTCTATGGGCTCGCGATGGCATGCTAAGAATTATTGTGGTTAGTATCATTGCGCTTTATTTAATTTTAGCCTTCGTACTTCCTCGTTCTATCAACACCGTTTTAGCCGTTGTTATGATGCTTGTTATCGGCGTTATTGGTGTTTGGCCGGGTGAAAAAATGCGTGAAAGTATGCGTAAGCCTTATGTGGCAGGTCGTTATATCTATAGTAATCAGCTGATTGCCCGCGATGTTCCAGGCAAACATGTCAAATCTGAAATGGCACTTGTGGCGGAAAAAGGGTTGTTAAAACTCGACCCATTCATTCCAGATCGTCTTAGAACCATTACGCCTGAAAATCAACTGGAAGCGGGTCAATTGATTGCTAAAATTGCTTGCTCCAATTGCCATTCTTTGGAAAAAGGCGCTAAATTCAGACCATTGCCTGATAAATTCCCAGGGCTTGATGCCGCAACGATTGAGACAGTCCTCACCGATGTGATTGCAACAGGTGTGCGTAGTTATATACCACCTATTAAATTACCAGCCGATGAAACAAAAGCGTTAGCCGCATGGCTTGCTACGCAAAACAACTAGGAGGAAATTATGGATATCGGTCTTGTTTTAAACACGCTACGCGATCCTGCTGGCGTACCATTTTACCCTATTGTATTTCAAGCATTGTACATTTTAACATGGGCATTGCATATCGCCTTTGTTCTTTTAGCATTAGGAAGTATCCCTCTTGCCTTGATAGGTTCTGCTAAAAAAGCGATTGATGAAAACTGGAAAAAGCTTAGTAGTCATATGACACAAGTTGCAAAAATCAGTGTGTCTTTACTGATTGTTTTGGGGGTTGCTCCTCTTTTATTTACGCAAGTCATTTATGATGCGAACTGGTACGTCACAAACACCATCTCTGGTCTTTGGGTCGTTGCGTTCATCTACATTCTTATTTTGGCATACTCTCTTTGGTACTGGTTTTATTATGCCAATAAAAGTAACTCGCCAATGGCAGGAGTCATTGGTATTGTTTCGTTTGTTGCATTCATTGGCGCAGGGGTTTTGATGCACGCGTTTGCTAACGAATCCATTCAACCCGAGCAATGGATGAATTGGTATGCGCCTAATGGCGTCATAGACAATTCTGGAACGGTCTTGCACGTTGATATTCTTCGCTTAGCGTTTATGGTCAGCCTTAGTGCGCCTGTTACAGGTATTTTTTTACTCAACTATGTGGATTACACATCAAAATGCGATGGCTATACAGCTGAATATTTAACATTTGTGAAAAACCTTGGCAAAAAAATTGCAATTGTTGGCTTATTGATTAGTGCTGTTCTTTTTGCCATTTGGGTACTCACACTCAATATGTTACTTAACCCATTGGTCATTGCCATTGTATTAGCTGTTGTTGCATTGCTTTTGATGGTTATGAAGGGTATCAATAGTTATATCACAACGCTTGTTTTAGTCGTAACCGCACTTCTCATTTCAACACTCCGCGAAGTTATTCGTATGAATATTATGAGTAAGTATGGCTATAGTATCTATGATTATCCAATGAATATTGATTGGCCAACCGTCATTATGTTCCTCTCTACGTTTGTTTGTGTCGGATTTACAGGCGTTGGATTTATGCTTACTTTAGCATGGAGAGCCGGACGCACCAAAGGTCTTTATACGGCTGATGGTACTGTAACAAAGCTAGCAAATGCTACCGTTGGTATTGCCATTCTTTGGGCATTGGTATTTCTTGCATGGGGAATAGTTGTTGTCTTTAAAAATACACTATAACGTTTCACTGTAACAAGGCTAAAAGCCTTGTTACAGATGTGCTTTGACCTCTTGACGTTTTACATGTAAAATAAATTCTGTATAACCATTGGGTTGGATACGCCCTTTAAAAATCAAATCACTTGCGGCTTGAAAAGCAAAGCTTTTTTCAAAATGAGGCGCCATTGGATGATAGTGTGGGTCATTGGCATTTTGCGCATCAACGACTACAGCCATTTTAGCCATCGTCTCTTTGACCTCTTTTTCGCAAATAATGCCATGATGCAACCAATTGGCAAGATGCTGACTGGAAATTCGAAGTGTTGCTCTATCTTCCATCAATTCCACATTATGAATATCAGGCACTTTAGAGCATCCTATCCCTTGATCAACCCACCTGACGACATACCCTAAGATACTTTGAATATTATTTTCTATCTCTTGTGTAATTTCTTCTTGACTCAAAACTCTTTTGAGAAGCGGTGGGGTTAAGATGTCTCCGACACATGCAGGAGCACGTGTGCTGATCTCTTCTAAAACATTTTTGACATCAACATAATGATAATGCAAGGCATGAAGTGTTGCTGCTGTTGGTGAAGGAACCCATGCTGTGGTAGCGCCAGAGAGTGGGTGTGCGATTTTCGTTTCAACCATCTTTTTCATTGCATCTGGCATAGTCCACATTCCTTTGCCAATTTGAGCACGATTGGCAAACCCAACTTCAAGCCCGACATCAACATTATTATCTTCGTAAGCTTTAAGCCAAGTACTCTGTTTCATCTCATCTTTAGGAAGAACCGGACCAAACTCCATACAACTATGGATTTCATCACCGGTTCGATCTAAAAAGCCTGTATTGATAAAAAATACACGCTCTTTTGCGCGTCTAATGCATTCATGCAAATTAATACTTGTGCGTCTTTCTTCATCCATAATGCCCATTTTAATCGTAAATGGAGGTAATTTTAAAACTTCTTCCACGCGACCAAACAATTCGCTCATAAAAGCAATCTCTTCAGGACCGTGACATTTTGGTTTTACGATATAAATATTGTGATGGATACTGTTGCGAAGCCCTTCTTCTTTTTGGACATCATGCAACGCACACAGTGAAGTAATAAAGGCATCTAAGAACCCTTCAGGGATTGGTTTGTCGTTACATGTAATGCATTTTGTATACATATGCATGCCCACGTTTCGGATAAGAAGAAGCACTCTGCCTTTTAAAATGAGAGGCGTTCCGTCTTTTGCGATAAAAATTTTATCGGGATTTAAAGCACGATCAATTGTCTTGCCTTTATTCTCAAATGAAACGCTTAAATCCCCTTTCATCATTCCATTCCAATTACGATAAATCCCAACTTTATCGTTTGTATCGACTGCGGCGACAGAATCTTCACAGTCTTGAATGGCACTTAATGCCGATTCAATGATGACATCTTTAATCCCAGCAATCGTACTTTGTCCAATGGGGCTTTGAGGGTCTATTTGAATTTCAATATGCAATCCGTGATTTTGCAATACAATAGAACTAGGAGACTCAAGGCTTCCTGCATAGCCTACCCACTTTTTAGGCTCTTGCAGTGCAACTCTTTCACCCGAAATAAGCATCATCGTCAAGGCATTAGAACTTAATTCAAATCGCTCAACATCTGCATAACTGCCTTGTGTTAAAGGAGCGGCTTTATCTAAAAATTCATAGACAAATTCAAAGACTTTTTCACCACGTTTTGGGTTATAGTGAAGTCCTTTTCCATACGGTTCAATATCTGCAATCATATCCGTACCGTAAACAACATCTAAAAGACTTCCCCATCTTGCATTGGCAGCATTGAGCGCATAGCGAGCGTTATCAGCAGGAACAACCAGTTGAGGAGCTGGTATTTGAGAAATCTCAGGGTCCATAGCACCTGAATCAATCGTGAAAAACTTCCCCATAGGCAAGAGATACCCTATCTCTTCTAAAAACGCTTGATGCTCTTCAGGTTCAAAATACCCTTTATGCGCCAAGTACCATGCATCCAGTTGTGATTGTAAGACATCGCGTTTACGAATCAATTGTTGATTTCGAGGAGCCAAGTCCAGAATTGTTGTTTCAAAACCATTCCAAAACTCTTCAGCGTTTACTGACGTTCCTGGGAGAACTTCATTGAGGACAAAATCGTATAACACTTTAGAAATAGCAAGTGTTCCATACTTTACTACAAGATCATTACTCATTTTTATCCTTTCTCATTTCTAAAAGGCTAACACATCTGTATGATAATAATCTGTCGTTTTAAAAAGAGTTCTTTAAGAGAGATTTTTATACGTGTAAAATCTACTCAAACCACAGATGTCCTAAGGCAAAAAACCATACAATCACACAAATTGTGATGCTTAAAAAGACAACAGCACTACCCATATCTTTAGCGCGTCCAGCCATCTCATGATGCTCAAGAGTCACAAGATCGGTCACACGCTCAATGGCACTGTTAATCGCCTCAGCCATTAATATTCCCATTAATGTGGTAAACATCAATAGCTTATACCATAACTCTAAGGAGAGCAACCATAAAATAGGCAAAAGAAGAAGCACGACTACGAGTTCGATTTTAAATGATGTTTCGGTAAAGACCAAGTCTTTAAGGCCTTTAAGTGCATACGATGTATTTTTAAAAAAATGGTATTTAGGTTGATTCCTCACCCTTTATCCTTTAATGTTTGTACAAAAGCATATCTAATTTTGGGTCATAAACATTTGTTTGTATGTCCATTAATCCCAAAATCGTATGGAAGAGATTGTCGTGTGAATACGGTTCACTCGCTTTTTGCTTTAATAATTGTGTATCTATAATGGCTTTACTTTGTGAACCAAACCACAAAAGTGCTCCAATATGTGTTTGCTCAGGTGGCGCCATAAAGTAAGGAATACCATGCAAATAGAGCCCTTTTTCACCTAAAGATTCTCCATGGTCTGCCATATAAATCAGAGCCGTCTGAAAAGACGCATCATTTTGTTTTAAAAAGCTAATGGTCTTATCTAAAAAGTAATCCGTATATAAAATTGCATTATCATAGGCGTTTCCTATCTCTTCTGGGGCACATTGTTCTACTTGGTTTGTCTGACACACAGGTTTGAATTTTTCAAATGCTTTAGGGTAACGTTTATAATACGCAGGTCCATGATTGCCCATTTGATGCAGAACAATCAAAATATCACCTTGATGCGTATTAACATAGTCTTGAAGACCTACGAGCATACCTTCATCGCGGCACTCTTCATCGCACAAAGTATTGTTTTGACTGCTGCGATAATCTTGATATTCAACCCTTAAGGCAACACCTTTAGAATCAGAATTATTATCACGCCATAACACGTTCACGCCACTGCGTTTTAAAATATCCAACACCGTTTCCATCGATTTTGCTTCTTTATCACTGTAATGATTACGGTCTAACAAAGAGAACATACACGGTACGGAAATAGCCGTCGATGTCCCGCACGACGAAACATTTGGAAGATTGATAATATCTTCTTTAGCTAACAGTGGGTTTGTGTCGCGTTCATAACCATTGAGCGAAAAACGGTTAGCACGTGCAGCCTCACCTACCACGACAATGGTCAATTTTCGTCCGTCATGTGCTTTTAATGTTGCATCTGTACCAATGGATTTAAAAACCATTACTTTTTTAAAATAACTGTTGTAGATATATTTTCCCGTCGAATAAAGACAGAAGGTTGGATTTGTGTAATAACGAAGCGGTTTATGCTCTCTAAAAAATGAGGTGTAAAATCGATTAAAAGAAAAAAGCATTGCGAACCCTATTAACAATGCGAGTAAACTGTATTTTGCATTGTATAAAAGTTGTTGTTTAAACGTGCCGTAAGCGATTTTCTGACGATACACCCACACGGAAGGCAAGATGCCTAAAATAACAAAATACGCTATTAGTTTCCAATTCAAAAGATCAAATGATTCGTTGGCATTGGTCTCTAAAGCGTTTTGAATCATCGAATCATCAAGGATAACGTTGTAAGCATTCATAAAATAATTGGTTACAGAAGAGAGGAGCAATAAAAATATCAAAAGAGGTTTTAGCGTATAACACGAACTCAAAAGTGTGACTAACATCATAATAAAAGAAACTAACACAATACCTAAAGAGAGTAAGAAGCCTACATTTTCCCAAGAGAGTGTATAAACCTGTGTGACATGCTTAAAAAAAGAGATATTATCAAATAGCACTAAAAAGAGAGCTACATAAAACGTTATTCGTAAAAGTGTTATTTTTAATTGCATCCAGACTCATTTCAAAAGATTTTACATGTAAAACAATACTTTAGTTTTGTAAACAAATATTCTTCACTAAATACCATTGAATAATGGCTAGGCTTGAGTAGTTCATTTCACGTTGCTGGGGAGGAATAGAAGAAACACGCATTTTAGATAATACAACTCCACTCACCAATGTCAAAAAAAGAAAAAGAGCAAATCCAACCCAAATATCATACGTATAACCTATCCATACACCAACGATAAAAGGGAAAAAAGTCAATAACCCATACAGGCTATAAAGCATAACACGGCACCAAAATCCTTTTAGCTTGGGCAATACTTCAATAATGGGTGGTATTTGTTCCATGGCCTATTTTAAGTTCGTAAAGTTCACAGGGAAATCAAAATCGCATGCACGAATTGCTTTAATCGCATCTTGTAAATCATCAATTGATTTGCCTTCAACGCGAACAACATCTCCGCGAATAGACGCTTGCACTTTCAGCTTAAGGTCTTTAATCTCTTTAACAATTTTTTTGGCATCATCACTGGCAATAGCATCAACAATCGTAACCGTAACTTTGGTTTTAGCGCCACCTGCTGGCTCACGCTTGGTCTCTTTTAATGCTTTTGATGAGATGTCACGTTTGATGGATTCTGAGATAAGTGCTTCTACCATTGCATCCGCTTTTGAATCACTCGTTGTTAGTAAAGTAACTGTTTTTGCTTTTTCATTGTACTCAAACTCACACGTAATACCTTTAAAATCCCAACGGTTGGTAATGACTTTTTTAGCTTGCTCATAGGCGTCTTTAAATTTTTGCTTGTCAATTTCTGCTGTAATATCAAAACTATGTTCTTTTGCCATTTATGACTCCTTATGTTTTAAAAATTCTTGAATATTAAGACTCACTAAGCGAATCAGTTCGCGCCTTGCTTCCACGCTTCCCCACGCAATATGAGGCGTCAGTAAAAGCCTTTCAGAGTGTTTTACATGTAAAAGAGGATGATGCTTTTGCATAGGCTCCACCGCTAAAACATCCAGTCCTACGTAAAGCTCTTTTTCATCAATGATTTGCGCCAAGGCAACCTCATCGAGAATACCGCCTCTTCCGACATTGACAAGTACCGCTCCTGTTTTCATCTGGTTGAACTCAGCATACCCTATCAAGTTTTTTGTTTTGTCATTCAGCGGAGCATGAATGGAAATTACTTCACAACGTTGAAGCATCTCTTCAAGACTTACGCGCTCATAAATACTATCGTTATTGGCTCCGCTTGTCGAAAAATAAACGACCTTAGCGCCAAAAGCTGAAACGATTTTCGCAACCTCTTTGCCAATGCTGCCCAATCCGATAATACCCCAGCATTTTCCTTTAATCTCACAAAAAGAGCGCTCTAAATGTGTAAAAATAGGGCTTTTTTGCCACTTTCCTGATTTGACATAATCATCATAATACGCACACTTACCTACTAAATTTAGAGCAAGCATCAACGTAGTTTGTGCAACAGACGCGCTCGAATACCCTGCTACGTTTTTCACTTCAATGCCCTTTTGCTTGGCATAATTTAAATCAACGTTGTTCGTACCTGTTGCCGTGATACAAATAAGCTTTAAGGTAGGACATGCATCCATCACGGCTTGATCAATAACAACTTTATTGGTTAAAACGATATGCGCATCTTCTATATGCTCTATGCGTTGCATTGTTGAGGTTGTTGCATAGGCTTTAAAGGTGCCCAACTGCTCAAAAACACTTAAATCAGCATCATTCCCAAGTGTAAGTGCGTCTAACATGACAATTTTCATTTTAGTCCTTTATACGATGTCCTACAAACTTTGAGAAGTTCTCCAAAATAAGCCCTCCTCTTCTAAAGCCCAAACCACACCCCTCATAAGCAAAGAATACGCCTGCTTGGTACGATCTTCCTTCATTATCTTTCGGCAATTCTGTGTAAGCCTGGTAGATAGGTTTAAAATTGCCATAATCCCCTTCAGTTTTTGCTATAACCTGATGTGACTCGTCGTAAATAATTGTATTAGCACCCTCGCGCCCAAAAGCTCTTTTCTCGACTTGTTTTTTCCCATGCAATGGTTCAAAAGATGTTTCCAATAAAAGAGGATGATTGGGAAAAAGATCCCATAAAACTTTCATAAATGCTTTACTTTGAAATAAAAGTGTATATGCTGGGTTTAAAATAATGGCTTGCTGTTCACGAACAATTTCATCCAAAAGCAGAGCTAAATCGCCCTCGTCTATGGCTATATTTTCCCAAGGGATGAGCTTGAACCAATACTCAAAATTTTCATCTCCTTTAAAGATACCCTCTTTGCCGTTAAAACCTACCTCATCCACATACGCGAAATCTGTATGAAAACCCGCTTCATTGGCAGCTATTTGAAGCAATCTCACCGTGTTTTCATCTTCAATATTACCTTTAAGTGAAGAAAATAAAATTTTCCAGCCCTCATAATAATTTGAAAACTCTTCTGTATCGCCCCCTAGAACCACTAAGCGTTTAAAATTCTCTTTGAGTGCCTCAAAAACCGTATTGAACTGTTTAGCTTCATCCATGCCATTGGCTTTAAGCATTGCCCATTGAATAATGGCTGTTTCATAAAGCGATGTTGGTGTATCGGCATTAAATTCCAATAACTTAATCGGCTTTCCATCTATGCCACCTGCAAAATCAAAGCGTCCGTAAAGATGCCAATGCACATCGTTTTCCCACGATGTTTTAATAAGCTCCACAAGATTAAAAGGGATATTGAGCTCGTGAAATAGATTATGGTCAATGACGTATTGCCCAGCTTCTGCGAACATGTCGTAAAGTTCATTTGCCGCTTCATAATACGCTTCAACTTCATCGTTTGAGACGACAACTAACTCATCTGCCACATAAGAAGTCTCATCCAAATCCGTATGCCAATAAAACCCAATAGATTCTAAAAACTCTTTTGTCAGTGGTTTGATTTTTTCAAGATGCAACATGCTTAACTTCCAAAACTTGTAGGAGCACTTGAACTTCCAGCGCTACGTGTTGTTGTGCCAGAACTTGATGAACCAAAAAAACCACTGCTCTTACTCGCACTACTGCTGGTTGATGTCGCCATTGGTTTATTAAAACTACTCGTACTACGGGTATAGGCTTGTGGGGATTTATAGGTCGTCGCACGTTGATTTTGGTAATTGGCATTGCCAAAAAGCTTGTTGCCAATCCAGCTACCAATCATCGCACCAGCGATACTAGAGAGCAAAACACCTCCCAAGCCCATTTGCCCGGAACTTACATTAGGGTTGGTTAGCGCAGATGTATTATTATCAATTTTTGCGGCTTCTTCTTTTACAAGAGCATCAATTTCTGTTTGCGATAAAATACGCTCACTACCATCAGGACTACGAACAATAACACGTGTCGTAGAACTGGGATACTCTTCAGCGATTTTATATTGACCTGGTGCAACTTCATCAACGATAACCATAGCATTTTGTGTTTTAGCAGCATCTGCCAAAGCATTTTTATTTTCATCTTTTTGATCACATCCTTGCATACTCGCAATGACCATAACGCCAATGCCACCTGCAATCATATAATCTGATATTTTACGAATATATTTCATAATCTATTTTAATCTCCTAAAATCTCTTTGAGTTTTTTTCCTTTTTTGATAAAAATTTTGCCATCTTTATCCATCACATCATTTAGTTGTCCCATTTTTTTGCTTAGAGTATCATTGATATGCTGTTTTTCCTTTTTTGAAAATCCTTTTTCTTTGAGGTAACTGCGCAAATCTCGCCAATCACTGTACGCTTCAAACATCTCTTCAACCACAGGATTGCTCTCTTCTTCATCATCCATAACATCCGCTTCTTCAAAATAAGCATGGTCAGGCTCATATCTGTTAGTGCTCGTAGGCACATTACTAGTAGATTTTGGTTCTGGAGTTAGCCCTATTTGTCTGTTAGCAAGTGATAAAATTGCTTTGAGCTGTTCATCTCTCTCTTTATAAATCATTTCGATTTTTTCTTTAGACTCTATCAGTAACTGCTCTTTATCGGCAATAAGGCGTTCTTTATCGCTTTCTAATTTTTCATTTTTAAGTTTTAATTCTTCCAGTTGAGTTTTTAGTAGTTCAACATAAGCACTATCATTGATAGGCTCTATCTTACGCAAAGAGGGACTCTCTTTTAACGAAGTCTTTGTTAGTAAAATGTACTTCACTCCATTTTCAATAACACTCTGAAGTGAACCCCGTCGCAATCGATTGTAGATAGCCTCTTTACTGACACCTAAAAGCTTTGCCGCTTCAATAACGGTTAGTTTTTTTTCCATCTGTGACCCTTTTGCTAACAAAGAGAAATGTATTTAGTGCTATTATGTTATCACAGCTTTGATTAGTTTTGTTTTAGGTAGGTATTTTAACACGTAAAGAAGAAGCCAAGAAGCTAACTTCTTGGCCGTGTGTGTTAGAGTCTTGACTCGTAACGGCGAAGCATATAAAGTCTTTTAAGCTGTTTTTTGCGAGCGCTAATTTTATCTTTTTTGCGTTTTTCTGTTGCTGTTTCATAGAAACGTCTTGCACGCACTTCAGTTACAACTAGGTTACGATCAACTTGCTTTTTAAACTTACGATACGCCTCGTCAAACGATTCATTAGGATGTACTTTAATTCCTGGCATACTCTATCCACCACCTTTCTGATGAATTTAGGTATGGATTGTACCCAAATACTTTTACATGTAAGCTTAAACTAATTCATTACGACTAAATTACTTTTAAAAGTCTATTTTTATAAAATTGACGATAAAAATTGAATATCTATTGACTTTCTACGTCACTTTTCAGTATACTTTTGTCACTAAAATGATAAAAAGGTGACAATTTTATGATTATTGCGCTTTTAAAAAATAGAAGTGATGATTCTCACATCACGATTCAGCAAAAACAGATCTTCAAATATGCTCATCATCATGACCTCAAAATCGATACAACTGAGATAGAGAGTTCTGACCCTTCTTTAGAGCTTGAAGATCGAAAAGAGTTTAAGGGGTTTCTACGCTCTCTTTCAGCAAACGATCACATCATTATATTTGATCTCGTAACTTTTTCGCACAATGTGGAAGAGTTGGTCAAAGTTTTTGAGTGTCTTTTAACGCGTTCCATCTCTATTCATATTGCCGATGCTAATTTATGTATAAATGTTGATTCAAAACCGCTTGTTTTATTAGAGCTTCTTGTCAAACAAAGAGAGCTTAATAAAAAAATGGAAACAGAAAAAACACAAGGACGACCAAAAGGGAGAATGTCTAAATCTAAATTTGATGTTCATCGACCTTATATTATTGAATTATTAGAAGAAAAAACATCTATCAGTGAAATTGCTAAAATCTTAAATGTTAGCCGAACGTCATTAAAAGACTATGTCAATTCAAGAGGCTTAAAAGACCTTGTCAGAGCAAAACTTTCACTGCTTAAATCGCCAAATAAAGAAACAACAACATCAAAATCTACAGTTGTTAAAGAGTGCTCACTTATAAAACAACCAGTAGAACAATTAGAAGGAATTACACTATGAGTTGCAATACAAACTGCACAGTCCAACCCATTTATTATAGATACAAACGGTATTTAGTTTTTGGTATTATCACGTTTATTGCATTGATTTTACCATTTATTCGTCTCAATGGAAATCATTTTTTCTTATTGAGTTTTGATAAAAAACAGCTGCATCTTTTATTTACATCGTTTGATATGCAAGAGCTTTATTTGATGCCGTTTGTACTCATGCTTTTCTTTTTGGGTATCTTTTTTGTTACGACACTCGGTGGACGTGTATGGTGTGGATGGTCATGCCCTCAAACTATTTTTAGAATTATCTTTCGAGATTTTATTCAAACAAAGCTTCTAGGAATTCGTAAAAGCATTAAAAACAAACAAAAAGACCCAGAAGGCGGTCAATTTTTAAAACGAACTTTTGCTGTTTTATTATGGGCCTGTTTGGCATTTTTGGCTGCGTCTAACTTCTTATGGTATTTTATTCCTCCTGAAGATTTTTGGGTCTATTTACAAAATCCTATGGATCATACCGTGATGTACGGCTTTTTACTTGGAGTCACAGCATTTTTAGTCTATGACATCACTTCTTTAAAAGAAAATTTTTGTGTTTATATCTGCCCATACTCTAGAATTCAATCGGCATTATTTGATGAAAATACACTTCAAACCATTTACGATGAAAAACGTGGTGGTCAAATCTTTGATGCAAAAGGTAATAAATTAGGCAGTAAACCCGCTCTTGAAAGTGATGATTGTACCGGATGTGAAGCCTGTGTGAGAGTTTGCCCTACACATATTGATATTCGTAAAGGTATGCAATTAGAATGTATCAACTGTTTAGAGTGTGCTGATGCATGTACACCTGTCATGGAAAAATTAGGCAAGCCTTCGCTTATTACGTGGACAAGTTCTAATGCTATTGAAAAAAATACTAAAACACAATATATACGCTTTAGGACAATTGCATATGTCATTGCTCTAACTTTGGCGTTAATTGGTCTTTTTGTGATGGGGAGTAAAAAAGAGTATATGCTTCTAAACATTAACCGTACAAGCCAACTTTACAAAATGGCTGATGATGGTAAAACAGTAGAAAATGTTTATACGTTCTTATTCCAAAACACGGATAGTAAAGATCATAAATACTATTTTGAGATTTCAAATCCCGATATTAAAATCGATAAACCTAGTGAGCCTTTTCTATTAAAAGCGGGGGCAAAACAGAAAAAAGTCGTTATTCTAACTTCACTTCCAAAAGAATTGAAAGTTGAAGGAGAAGACCTTCCTATCGCTATTAAAGCTTATGCGCTAGATGAAAAAGACAAAATCATTGTTGATCGTCAAACTATTTTTATCTATCCTAAAAAAAGTGATGTTCAACCATAACATTTAAAAATACGTATGCGTAAGAAGTATTGAACTTCTTACGCCCTTCTACTCTATTTTCAAAATATTCACCTTTTCTAAGGAGTATCACTATGATTGCATCCGATCGTATAAAAAACTTCCCGATTATGATGTTTGCTATTGTAATGGGACTTTCTGGATTGACAATAGTTTATCAAAAAGCTGCAGCCTGGCTTGGCTTTCCTGCTATATTGGCCTCGGGCTTAACGTTGATCGTCACTATTGTATTTTTAATGATCGCTTTTCTTTACCTTGCTAAACTCTTTTTCTATTTTGAAGAGGTAAAACTCGAATTTGAACATCCAATTCGTATTAATTTTTTTGCAGCTGCATCTATCTCATTGGTGTTACTTTCCATTGTGTATCATGAAATCAGTCTATTTGTTGCACAGAGTTTATGGTATACAGGCGCTATTCTACAAACATTCTTAACATTTTATACAATTAGTTTCTGGATTAATAAAAATATGGAGATAACACACTCAAATCCTGCATGGTTTATTCCTATTGTAGGCAATGTTATTGTGCCTATTGGAGGATTTGGATTTGCCGATAGAGAAGTGCTTATCTATTTCTTTGCGGTAGGCATTTTTTTCTGGATAGTCCTATTACCTATCATTGTCAATCGCATTATTTTTCACCATCAACTCGCTCAAAAATTTTTACCGACACTTTTTATTCTCATTGCTCCACCAGCAGTAGGCGTTGTCTCATATATTAAAATCACAGAACAATTTGATCTTTTTGCAAGCTTTTTATACAGTATCGCGCTTTTTTTTACTTTTTTATTGCTCTTTATGATCAAAAATTTTTTAAAATTACAATTTTTTATCTCGTGGTGGGCATTTACATTTCCTCTTGCAGCCATAACGATTGCCTCTTTGTCGGCATTCCATAAAACACATATTCTTTTTTACAGTGCTATTGGGATGTTTTTCCTGATTATCTCAACACTTGTTATTGTTTTTGTTGGTTATAAAACACTCTACTACATCTCTAAAAAAGAAATTTGTATTGCAGAATAATCTTCTGCAGTACCTTTTTTTAGCATTCGTGTTATTTGTGAGTGGGTGTGGAAACTATTCTCTACAATCTTCTAAGCACTACCCTACTTTTATGTTTACACAGAATACACCCATTGCTTTACATGTAAATTATTTACAACAAGAAATGACTGAGTTAGTCGTAAAAAAAGGCTTCGTAATCAACGCCAATGCAGCATTCAACCTAGTAATAGAAAGCTCATTGGACGTTCACGCATGTGCCTTAAAACCACTTTCATCTTATGAGAATTTTATTCGTATAACACTTTATAAAGATAGAGAAGAATATTACAAAATTCAACTTAACCAGCAAGCAACGCTTACGTTCAATGATTTTAAATTTGTGATTCAAAAAATGTGTGAGGAAATTTGTACAAAGTGAATCTCCAAACGATTAAATCGCTTGGAGAAGATTTTTAATAATTAAAGGGCAGCTTTTGCTTGTTTTACAACAACTGCAAACGCTTCAGGGTCATTCATAGCCATATCAGCAAGGATTTTTCTATCCAAGTCAATATTTGCTTTATTTAAAGCATTGATGAAACGAGAATAACTAATATCATTTAATCTGCAAGCAGCATTAATTCTTGTAATCCATAGTCTTCTAAAATCTCTTTTTTTCTGTCTTCTATCACGGAATGCATAAACAAGACTTCTTTCTAACTGCTCTTTCGCTTTTCTAAAGTGCTTTCTTCTTGCACTAAAAAAGCCTCTCGCCATCTTTAAAATTTTCTTATGACGTCTTCTTCTGACGATACCTGTTTTTACTCTTGCCATTGTGTCTCCTTGACCAATAAAATAATGTCGGTGTCCCTAAGGAACTTGCCCTCACATGAGGGGAACATTGCAAATGAATATGAATGACTCTAGTGTCAAAAACTTGAAATTATGCTTGACAAAGCATTAATTTTACTGATTTCTCATCGCGAGCATCTACCGTTTTAGCAACTTTCAACCCACGCATTCTTTTAGTAGGTTTTTTAGTAAGAATATGACTTCTATAAGCTGCGCCTCTTTTGATCTTATTCTTACTCGCTCTAAAACGCTTTGCAGCGCCGCGTACCGTTTTCATTTTCGGCATGCTTACTCCTTATATTGACTCTAAAAATCAGGGAATACAAACCCCTCTGTCTTTTAGAAACTGGCTATTTTAGCGAAAAGTTTCTTAGAGGGGCTTAAAAGTACAACTTAGTGTTACTTTTTCGGGGTTACCAGCATATTGATGTATCGACCTTCTAATTTTGGAGTTTTTTCGCGTTCAGCGATATCTTCCAACATCGGCCAGAGGCTCTCTAAAACTTGCTCACCAATTTCTGGATTTGACATTTCACGACCTTTTAAAAAGACTCGAAAACGCACGTGCTTACCCTCTTCCAAGAATTCTCTTGCATGTTTCACTTTATAGTTAACATCGTTGGCAGCAATTTTAACAGAAAGTTTGATCTCTTTGATCTCAATAATTTTCTGATTCTTACGTGCTTCTTTCAGTTTTTTCTCTTGTTGGTACTTGAACTTGCCATAATTCATAATTTTACAAACGGGTGGCTTTGCATCTGGTGCAATTAAAACGAGATCTAATCCTAGCTCATCTGCTTTTGCAAGAGCCTCTTTACGGGTGATGATACCATATTGCGTACCATCATCACCAACACATCTTACCTCAGTTGCTCTGATCTCCTCGTTCAGTATGACTTCTTTGTCTTTACTCAAAAGTGTACCTCACTAAGTTTCTCCTTTATTGTTTTGATTAATGCTTCTTTCGTTAAATTATACTGTGTTCTTTCTCTTCTGTCACGTACGGCAACGCTTTGACTTTCAACTTCAGCATCACCAATGACCAAAATCATCGGTACACGCATCGTTTCAGCATTACGAATACGCTTATTAAGACTCTCATTTTTAGCTGAGACTTCAACATCAATGCCCTCAGCCATCAACTCATTGGCCAATGTTTTTGCATACGCAAGATGCGCATCCGAGATTGGAACAATCACTGCTTGAATTGGAGCAAGGAAAAATGGAAATTCTCCCGATGTGTGCTCAATCAAAATACCAATAAAACGCTCAAATGAGCCTAAAATTGCGCGGTGTAACATGACGGGGCGTGCATGCTCATTATTGGCATCGACATACGAAATATCAAAACGCTCTGGCAAATTGAAATCAACTTGAATCGTACCACATTGCCATTTTCGTTTTAAAGCATCAGTGATTTTGATATCAATTTTTGGTCCGTAAAACGCTCCACCGCCTTCATCGATACCATATTTGATACCATTTTCGTCTAATGCGTGCTTAAGTCCTTCTGTTGCTGCTTCCCAATATTTTTCATCACCGATAGATTTTTCAGGCCTTGTTGAAATCTCCATCTCATAATGAAATCCAAATGTTTTCATGATAGAATCGACAAAACTCAAAATCTCTAAAACATTTTCTTTAATTTGGTCAGGTGTACAAAAGATATGTGCATCATCTTGAGTAAATTCACGTACTCTGAACAATCCATGCAGTACGCCACTTTTCTCATGACGGTGAACAACTCCATACTCAAAAAATTTCAACGGAAGATCGCGATAACTACGAACTTCACTTTGGAATACTTTGATATGACCTAAGCAGTTCATCGGTTTAATGCCATATTCAGCTTCATCAATCACAGTAAAATACATATTTTCACCGTAATTTTGATAGTGTCCGCTGATTTTCCATGCATCTGACTTTAAAATCTCAGGCCCCCTCACAGGTTGATAGCCACGCTGTCGATGCGCTTTAAATAAGAGTTGTTCTAATTTGCTTCTTAAACGACCACCATTTGGTAACCAAATAGGAAGCCCCGCACCAACTTCATCATCAAATGTGAAAAGTTTTAGTTCATTACCAATTTTTCGGTGATCTCTTTTTTTTGCCTCTTCGATCATCGTTACATAATCTTTAAGACTCTCTTTATCTGCAAAAGCTATACCGTAGATACGTGTTAGCATTTCACGTTTTTCATCACCGCCTAAATAAGCACCTGCTACTTTAATGAGTTTAAAAAATCGTAGATATTTTGTATTAGGGACGTGAGGTCCACGACATAAATCTTCAAAATCACCTTGCTTATAGATAGAAACTTCTCCTTCAGGGATACGAAGTAAGACTTCTTGTTTCAAATCATCGTGTGCAAAATGTTTGACTACATCTGCTTTTGTCGTGTAAATCTTCTCAATAGGAAGTTTTGCATTGGCAAGTTCTGCCATTTTTTTCTCGATCTCTTTTAGATCAGCATCGCCAATCTTTTCACCCACACGGAAATCATAGTAAAAACCATCTTCAATCACTGGTCCAACAAAAAACTGAGCATCTTTATACAATGCCTTAATTGCTTGAGCCATTAAATGCGCACATGAGTGACGAATCACTTCTAGAGCATCTTTGGAATTATCAAACAAGATTTTGTTGTCATAAGTTTTGGAAGAGACATTTGCAGTTTGCGTGTCGATGATGAGAGCACCTTCTTTATAGGCTATAACATCATTCATCATGTAAGATCCTTTTACTTGTATGAACTCCCACACCAACGGGAGAACAAAAAAATGGTGGCCACGAGAGGATTCGAACCTCCGACCACTACCATGTCAAGGTAGTGCTCTACCAACTGAGCTACGCGACCATAACCATTTAAGAGCTGAGATTATACCAAAAAAAACTGAAAATGCAACTATTTTTTGAGAAGAAAGAGCTTAATGAGGCATATTAAATGCTCTTAGAAGCTCTCCATGAGCGATAAAAAATCAGCAATACACCCAAATCAATCATAACATCAGCAAAGTTAAAAACGGCAAATTCAAATCCATAATGCCAAAAAAAATAATCAACAACACCACCATGAATAAACCGGTCATAAATATTACTGAATGCCGCTCCACCAATAAGGCCAATAGCGATACCATAAGAATGCAATAGGGTTTGATGAAAAAGAAGATAGACTCCTAGTGAGCCTACAAGTAAAAGCTGTATATACTTTAAATACTCTTCCAAAAAAGAGAACATTGAAAAAGCAACACCTTTATTATAGGTTAAAATCAGTGAAAAAAAATCGCCTTGCCAACGAAATCCATCTAAAAATAGAGTTTTAATCCATTGGTCAATCCCAAAAATAGCTACCAATGTGATCCCAAATATCAGCCATGCTTTTTTATTCATTGAGGGCACTTTTGAAAAACTTTACGGTTTTTTCCATACATTCATCAAGCACAACCTCATCTTGTCCTTCAAGTAAAATCCTTAATAAATTCTCGGTGCCTGAGTAACGAATCAAAACGCGTAGTTTCTTAGTCTCTAACTCTTCAATCAACGCTTCGTACCCTTTAATGTCAGAAAGTGGAATTTTATTATCGACTTTAAGGTTTTGTTGCAATTGTGGATAAAGTTCAAATGGATTGAAAAGTTTACTCACTTCTTTCTTCTCCGTGAGCACACAGTGCATAACAGCAAGCGCTGCCACTAACGCATCACCTGTTTTTGCAAAATCTGAGACAATGATATGCCCACTCTGCTCTCCACCAAAGCTAATTTTCTCTCTGTATAGGCACTCTAGAACATTTTTATCCCCTACATCACAACGATGCATTGTAATGCCAGATTGGCGCAAATAATCTTCTAACGCTTGATTGCTCATAACAGTCACACAAACACCTTTGTTAGCTAATCGGTTTTGACTATGCAAAAAAGTGGCAATCTTACCAAGAAGCTTATCGCCGTGTATTGGATTGCCATTTTCATCAACAACAACCAAACGATCAGCATCGCCATCAAAAGCAAACCCAATATCTGCTCTTAGTTTTCGAACTTCTTCACCCAACTCTTCAGGATGCAATGCCCCACAATTAAGATTAATATTACTTCCATTAGGCTCATCGTTAATCATGATGACATCAGCACCTAATTCGTTGAAAATCGTTGGGGCTACTTTATAGGCTGCGCCATTGGCTGTATCTAAGACAATGCGAAACCCTTTAAGCGTCAAATTTTTTGGGAAAGAATTTTTAATTTGAACAATATAACGGCCAATGACATCATCAACACGTTTAGAACGTCCAATGTCAAACTCCATTTTTTGATTGCGCTCGATTAATTCATCATCAAAATAAATTTTTTCAATAGCAGCTTCTTCAGCTTCGCCGAGTTTATTACCAAAAGAATCAAAAAATTTAATGCCATTATCAAAATACGGATTATGCGACGCGCTAATCATGATACCAGCATCACAACGCATATCTTCCGTCAAAAAGGCAATAGCAGGTGTTGGCATTGGTCCAATTTGCCGGACATCGTACCCAACAGCAGTCAATCCTGAAACAATTGCATTTTCAATCATATATCCACTGCGTCTCGTATCTTTGCCGACTAAAATTTTATTGGTAATCGAATTTTTACGAAAATAGATACCTGCAGCCATCGCTAAACGCATAGCCATAAAAGCACTCAATTTTTTTCCAGCTTTTCCACGAACACCATCGGTTCCAAAAAGTTTCATTGTTGATTTACCCACTTTACATGTAAAATAATGTGCAAATTGTAACAAAACTTTTCTAATCTTTACATGTAAACGCTATAATACACTGAGTATCTCATTTAAACAAAGGTAAAAAGATGAATTTAGACAAAGTCATCTCTGGTTTTTTCTTTATTTTAGCTATGACACTTAACTTCGGCTTTTTCTATGGTGATTTGGCAGATTTAGAATTACACAGTAAATATGAACTTTTTGCTGCCCTCGTCGTCAATATCATTGCAACGACATTGAAGATTGGTGATAAAACACAACTAGGTTCTGTTTTACTTGCGACTAGCCTTGTTGCGGATATTCAGCTCATTGCTTCAGCGACCGTTTGGACAGTTGCAACGTATGCATATACCGTCGATCGTGAAGTTGCTTCTATCATTATTAGTTTAAGTGGTGGAGCACTTTTAGCTAACATCACCAGTGTATTGCTCTATATTGGAGATACGCTCAAATCAAAACGTTAAACAAAGAGACTTCGTGAAAAGTAGTTCTTTATGGCTTGTTTTACAAAGGATGCGAACGCCTTTTTTAGTCATTATCTTCACATACACTGTCTCCATCATAGGTCTTTTGCTGATAGAAGGTGTCGATAATAATGGAAATCCATATAAGCTAACTATCTTTGATGCCTTTTATTTTATTAGTTATACTGCCACCACGATAGGATTTGGAGAAACGCCTTTTGTTTTTACGTATCCTCAACGCATTTGGGTTTCAATCTCTATTTTTTTTACCGTTACCGGTTGGTTTTACAGTGTGGGAACTTTAGTTGCCTTATTGCAAGATAAACTTTTTTTGGAAGAGTTTGCTCGTGCAAAATTTAGGCGCAATGTCGCTTATCTCAAAGAAAAATATATCATTATTTTGGGGTATAACTCCATCACAAGCGAAATTATTAAAAAAGCCAATGACTATGGTTTGCGTTCAGTTGTCATTGAAAAAGATGAAAGCAAACGCAATCATCTTCTCTTAGAAAACTTTACGCCACCAGTATTTTGCCTGAACGCAGACGCCCATAATCCTGAAGCATTAGAAATGGCAGGCATTAAGTCCGCTTATTGCAAAGCAATCGTCAGTCTATTTGAAAATGACGCTCTAAACCTTCGCATTGCCCTCACTTCAAAAGTTTTAAATCCCAATATTATGATGGCAATTAAATCCACAACAAAAAACCAAACGGAAAACCTTCAAGACCTTGGTGTTCAGATTATTGAAAATCCATTTGAAATTATTGCGAACCATATTCACCTCGCTATTACCGCACCCTACTCCCTAAGGCTTATTCGATGGCTTTACGGCTTGTGTAATCTTTATGATCCATTACTGCAACTCCCACAAGGAGAATACATTGTTTGTGGCTTTGGACGTATGGGAAAAAGCATCTACGAAGTTCTTAAAGCCAATGGATTTGAAACTGTTTTTGCTGAAATTGACGCACAAAAGCAAGAACGCTATACCTCTTTTGAGCATCCTAAAATTTTAATTGGCGACGGAGATGACAAAGATATGTTAAGAGAACTTGGCATAGAACATTGTGCCGCAATTATCGCAGGAACCAATGATGACACAACCAATTTGTCGATTCTCGCAACTGCTAAGAAACTTAATCCAAAAATTATAACGATTGCACGAGAAAATGAACTTGATGATTTTTCAATTTTCGAGAGCTCCAATATTGATACTGTTTTTATCCCGGCAAAAGTTCTTATTAATAAAACCGTTCATGCTATTTTAAATCCAGCCTTGGATCTTTTTATTAAACATCTTTATGGGTTAGAAGAAGAAAAAATCATGGGTTTAACGAAGCAACTTCTAGAAATTGACTTAGTACCACTTATTTTTTCACTGAAAATTGACCTCGCTCAAGCACCTATGCTCATAGAAAACGACTATCAAGAAACACTCATATTATCACTGCTAAGAACATCGTTAAAAGATAGACATTTTACAAACAATCTTATTCCTCTTATGAGAATCCGCCATAAAGAGGTGACTCTTTTGCCAGACTGGAGCAGTAGTATTGAAAAAAATGATCTCTTTTTATTTGCTGGAGATGCCAATGCTCAAGACCATTTAGAATACATTGCTCAAAACTATTATGAATTTTGCTACGCACTGTACGGTACAGAAAAAGGTTTATTGAAGCTAAAAAAGACGCAAACTCCTTGAATGAAGCATGGAATCGCATTTTAGTAGAGAATTTTATTTTAAAATGCCCTTAAAATAAGTTCTATTTAATATTTATTTTTATATAATCTACGCCTAAATTTAAAATGAAAGGCTTATCTATGGCAAACCATAAGTCAGCAGAAAAGCGTATTAGACAAACAAAAAAACGCACTGAAAGAAATAGATTTTATAAAACTAGAATCAAAAATCTTACAAGAGCTGTAAAAGAAGCTGTAGAAGCAGGTGATCAAGCAGCAGCTGAAGTTGCGTTAAAAAATGTTAATAAAAGTTTTCACTCTTACTCTAGCAAAGGTATTTTAACTAAAAATACTGTATCACGCCGTGTAAGCAGACTTGCAAAACTCGTTAATACGCTAGGTAGTGTTGCTGCATAATTTGCGGCAACCCTCTTTCACTCTTAGTTTCCTCTCATGCTAAAAGAAAAATTAGTTCCTTTCCTTGATCGATACAATGAGTTATCTACACTATTAAGTGATCCTAATGTCGCTAATGACATTAAGAAGATGACAGCTCTCTCTAAAGAACAATCTAATTTAGAAGAGATCAAAGATAAAACACTATCCTACATTTCAACACTTGATCAAATTGAAGATAATAAACTCCTTTTGGATGATGAGGAACTTGGGGAATTAGCAAAAGAAGAGCTCAAAAACCTAGAATCTCTACGGGATGAACTAGAAGATGAAATTAGACTTCTTCTGTTACCCAAAGACCCTAATGACGATCGAAACATCTTTCTTGAAATTCGCGCAGGAACAGGTGGCGATGAAGCAGCAATTTTTTCAGCAGATCTTTTTAAAGCTTATCTTCGCTATGCAGAAAACCGTGGTTGGAAAGTTGAAGTTGTTTCACTCAGTGAAGGCGTTTTAAATGGCTACAAAGAAGTTATTGCCCTTGTTAAAGGGCAGGGCGCTTTTTCACGCTTAAAGTATGAAGGTGGAGTCCACAGAGTTCAGCGTGTTCCCCTAACAGAATCACAAGGTAGGGTACACACTTCAGCAGTGACAGTTGCTGTTATGCCAGAAGTAGATGACGTTGAAATTGACATACAAGAAAAAGACCTTAAAATCGATGTTATGCGCTCTAGTGGTAATGGTGGCCAATCGGTTAATACAACCGACAGTGCTGTGCGTATTACCCACTTACCAACGGGCCTTGTTGTCGTGAACCAAGATGGAAAATCTCAGCATAAAAACAAAGATGCTGCTATGAAAATTCTTAAAGCAAAACTTTACGATATTCAACTTCAAGAACGCAATGCAAAAGAGAGTGAAGCCAGAAAACAACAAGTGGGCTCTGGTGATCGTAGTGCGCGTATTCGCACGTACAACTATCCTCAAAACCGTATCACCGACCATCGTGTTGGATTAACCCTTTACCGTTTAGATGCGATTATGGAAGGGGGTCTTTTTGATGAGATTATTGACCCAATTATCGCTCACTATCAAGCGGAATTGATGAAAGAGGCAAATTTCTAATTGATTGACTGATCGTGATCGTAAATTGCAAGGTTGTTTTGCTCTATCATCTCTCGTATCATCTTAATATACTCTTCTTTAAGCTCGGAATAATTTATCATCGTTTTCGCAGCATCCATTCCGGTATATAATTTTCCATTCAGACGTGCTTGAAAGCGCTTATCGCGGAAAGCTATATAAGCATCATTGGTATTAAGATTCAACATATAAGCATTCACTGATTTTTGAAGCGATGAGAAAACGCGAATCATATGCGATTTCCCAAGTGTTCTATTTTGAGGCAATAAACCAACACCTGAATAGGTCCAGTGACCAAAAAGGTTATTGGCTTCTCTGGCAAATCGACTTTTTCCCCAACCACTTTCTAACGCAGCTTGAGCAAGAGCCATCGAAGTAGGGATGACATCGATACGTTTATAATACTCATCTCGGTCAAAAAGATTTTCAATGCCATATTTATTGCGTAAGGCGATGAGATAACCTACATTTTTCTGATTTAATCCTCGAAAGGCTCCTGGCATTGCTTGTGCAAAAAAGTTTGTAATAAAATCACGATCTTTTTTGATTTCTTCATTGCTTTTATCCACTAAAACTTTCATTTGGAGAATAAACTCTTCTTTTTGCTTTGCACTATCATCAATTTGATAATAGTCGTTCGCAAGACCACCTGCATACAAAAAACTCTGTGAAAAAAACAAGAAGAAGGTAAAGAAGGTATAAAAAAACTTCACGAAACTAAAGGTCCAATGTTGTTTCAAAGACTTTTTGTACCAAGCCTTTAAAAAACAGCTTATCTTCGTGCATGCGTAAATATAACTCTTCTTTACTGGTAGGATATACTTTTGCGTTTTCTCCTATCAGCTTTTCACAATAAGCGCTATAAAAACAAGCTGCCATGCCTGTGCCACATGCAAGTGTTTCATCTTCAACTCCACGCTCATATGTTCTTACATGTAATGTACTGTTTTCAAGTGTTGCATAGTTTACGTTGGCGTTATATTTAAACCGCATTTGACGAGCAATCGTTTTATCAAAACAGTTAATATCTTCGACAAACGTTACAAGATGAGGCACACCCGTATCGCAAAAATGCCATGTCAAACCATTTTCTTCAAATGAGTCTCGTAATTTTTTGGGTTCAGTCATTTCTGTTTCAACACTGTCATTCTCAACAATGGAACTGATGACGCCAGCACCCGTTAAAAAACGCATACTAGCACCAGCAAGCTGATTGGAGTAAGCATAGTGTGCGCATGCTCGCGTACCATTTCCACACATCGATGCAACCGAGCCATCGTTATTGTAA
The DNA here is from genome assembly GCF_059415145.1 of Sulfurospirillum sp. E15m. NCBI lineage: Bacteria > Pseudomonadati > Campylobacterota > Epsilonproteobacteria > Campylobacterales > Sulfurospirillaceae > Sulfurospirillum > Sulfurospirillum sp. E15m. Next base: position 149,709 of record NZ_JCAHZS010000006.1, on the reverse strand, counting down.
AATTGCCATTTAAAATCATATTCATTATGTGGTAATAACACGATAAGACCATCGGCTCCTATACCTTTTTGTCTATCGCATAATTTCTTGGCTAATTCACTTCGGTCCACTTCAATAAAAGTGTGAAAAATAACAAAGTCATTGCCGTTGGCATTATATTTTGCAATTTGCATACTGTCCTCGTACATATTTGATAAATTTTTCAATCTCTTCTTCCAGAAATTTCATGTCAAAAGAGTTATTAATGAGAAAATCGGCCATAATTTTCTTCTCTTCAATGCTAATTTGTGCGTCAATACGCTTTTGTGCCTCTTCTTTGGTAAAATTTTCTCGTACCATCAAACGTTTGCGCTGAACCTCTACAGGAGCATAAACCACAGTAACCAACTTACATGAATAACCATCACTCTCAAAGTAGAGCGGGATATCAATGATATAAGGCTTTTTCTTTGCCTCTAAAAGATCACAACGCCTAAAGATTTCTGCACGAATCAGCGGATGCAAAAAAGCATTTAGCTTTTCGCGCTCTTTTTTATCATTAAAAATTAATGCTCCAAGTGCTTTTCGATCTATGACACCATCACTAATGACACGATCACCAAAAATTTTTTCCACTTCTTTTACATGTAAAGGCAAAACTTCTTTAGCAATCTTATCCGCATCAATCACTTCGAATCCATGTGATTGAAGCATTGAAGATACTGTACTTTTACCCGTTGCAATGCCGCCTGTTAAGACGATCGCATGTTCATACGCCATTGAATCTTCTACACCTTAGATTATATTTTATAACGATTTTAACATAGTTTTGTTAAAATCTATTAAACAATCACCTAATAAAGGCAACACTAATGAGTACAGTCAGCTACAAAGACGCTGGTGTCGATATCGACGCAGGAAACCAGTTTGTAGAGAATATCAAACCACTTGTCAAATCCACATTTGATAGCAATGTCATTGGCGGTATTGGCTCTTTTGCTGGAGCATATGAACTTCCAACTGGCTATCAGAAGCCTGTTATTTTAGGTGCAACTGATGGTGTTGGCACAAAATTAAAGCTTGCTATTGATTCAGGCATTTATGACACCGTAGGTATTGATCTTGTAGCAATGTGTGCAAATGACCTTATTTGTAATTTTGGAACACCGCTTTTCTTTCTAGACTACTATGCCATGAGTAAATTAGAAATTGATGCCGCTGTCTCAATTGTCAAAGGGATTGCAGAAGGCTGCCAACAAGCAGAATGCTCACTGATTGGCGGAGAAACAGCTGAAATGCCTGGTATGTATCATGGTAAAGATTTTGACCTTGCTGGCTTTGCAGTGGGTATTGCAGAGAAAGATGAAATGAACCGTTTGCCACATGTAAAAGCAGGAGATATTCTCATTGCCTTGCCAAGTTCAGGAGTACACTCTAACGGTTTTTCATTGGTTCGAAAGCTCTTTTTTGACAAATTAGGATACACATTTGAAACCGAATTTAATGGCAAACCGCTTATCGACACACTTTTAACACCAACGCGCATTTATGTGAAACTCTTTAAAGCACTTAAGTCTAAAATCAATGCTTTAGCCCATATTACGGGTGGCGGTATCGTTGAAAATCTTCCTCGCGTACTTCCAGAAGGGCTACAAGCATGTGTTTATAAGTCTAAAATCAAAACACTTCCTGTCTTTGACTTCATGAGCCAATATGTCGAAGAGAGTGAAATGCACCGCACCTTTAATATGGGCATAGGAATGATTTTAGTCGTTAGCCCTGAAAATGTGGATGATGTTCTTGCAAAAAGTGACGGTTATGTCATTGGCGAGCTTAAAGCTGGCCCTAAAAGCGCTGTTATGCTCTAATGAGTACCATTTATATTTTTTCAAAAGCTTTTACCTACCTGGTGCTACCACCAGGTATTTTTATTCTTTTATTCCTTTTAGCGGGAATCTATGCAAGGCGCTTTCGTCTTTTTTTTATAGCCAACGCTTTGCTTTTCTATCTTTTTAGTACTTCTTACGTTGCTGACTGGCTCTTAGCTCCGCTTGAAGAACCTTATAATAAACCTGTAGAAAATGCCATGGTTAATGCCGTCATTGTATTAGGGGGAGGGCACACGCAAGGTGTCGCTAATTTACCTTTAAGCAGTGATGCTTATAAACGAATGATGAAAGGGCTGATGATCGCTAAAACAAGCAATGTACCGCTTCTTTTTAGTGGAGGAGGGGCTCAAAAAGAGTATCTTGAAAGCGATGCTTTCCTTGATAGCCTCAAAGAGATTAAACAATCATTAGAAATTGCAACGCCCAGTTCTAAAAGCCTTGGAAGTAGGGAGTTTTCATTGCATGTTGAAGATAAAAGTCTCGACACCTATGAAAATGCCTATTTTAGTAAACTTGCCTTTGAAAAAGTCGGTTTAAAAGAGCCTACTATCTATCTTGTGACCTCCGCTTATCATATGAGACGTTCTATCAGGCTTTATGAACACTTTGGTTTTCATGTTATTCCTGTAGCCACAGACTTTAAAATAAGCCACAGAACAAAAGATATGTGGGATTATTTGCCTAATGAACACTCATTTTCCAAAAGTTATATTGCGCTGCATGAATATGCTGGTTTGCTAAGTCTCAAACTTCGAGGAATTTAATCCAAGTCTATAAGGTAATCGTTTCCAGATAGTATTGGAACGATTATTTCTTTTACATGTAAAAACTATTTTCGTTTGTCGTTGGTAATTTTATAAATAAAACTAAACACTTCAGCAACGGCTTTGTAGAGCATGGGAGGAATCTCTTTATTGATCTCTATTTTAGACAAAAGTTCCACTAAATCGGCGTCTTTTTTGATAAAAATATCATGCTCTTGTGCTAATTTGATGATATTATTGGCGATATCGCCTTTGCCAGATGCAACTACTTTTGGCGCATTGGCTTTTTCTCTGTCGTATTTCAGCGCTACAGCTTTTTGTAGCTTGGGTTTAGATTCACTCATATTTTAATATTGATCCCAAATTGCAGTTTATCACCACTGAAATAGTCATTTTTAACCGTACTGACATCTTTATATTCAAGCATTTTTAAATTACCTGTAATCAGTCCAACCTCATTCAATGCGCGTTTTAAAAGAGGTAATTGTTGCGTGATTTTATCTTTCAGTTCATTCTTTTGAGCCGCTACAGAGATATCGATGTATTTTTCATGGGAAAGCATAAGCATCATATTAAGCTTACCATACTGTTCCAAATCAAGATCAAGCTGGCAATGAAACGTCTCATCATTTGTCTGTTTCATCATCATCGACCCGCCTTTAAGTCCATCCCAGCTAAAAGGGATATATAAGTGTGTTGAACTACTCACATACGAAAAGAGTTGATGGTATTCTACTTGTGTCAAAAGGCGATTGGTAATTTCGTAAGCTTCTTTATTTTGAGAAGAAGAGGCTAGGGCATCATTAAGCTTTATTAGTACGCCTTTTATATCGCTGAGTAACTCTACATCCGTTGGGTCTAAAGAGAGTTTTTGAGCCATTGATTTTCCTACAAAAAGCTCTGGCTTAATCAGCGAATGAATTTTTTGCTCTATTTCTGAGCTTTTTGCCACAAAATCTGCTTTAGAGACTGTTTTAGGGTCTAGAAGCTCTATTTGTTGTTTGATGCGATTTACAACCATTTTCAGAGCTTCTTCAACGCTTTCAGGCGCTTTTTGTGTTGCCGTTGCCAATAAGGTGGTTGTATTTAACGCTACGGCTTCTGATTTAAGTTGCAAAGGCTCATTTTTAACGAGCATCTCTTGATGTTCTTCAGAGCTTATATCGTGCGTTGTCTCATTCAATAACGGTTCTGCATTGGGTTTGGTTATTTTAGAAATTTCAGGCATGAGCGTCGGTTGCACGGAGGGTTCTATTTTTGTTTGAGGAGGTGGCGTTAATCCACCTTTAACAAGACTCTCTTTACTAAGGAGTTGGTCTATTTGCGGTTGTAAATCATCTAACTGTAAGGACGATAAGCTCTCTTTGAGCATTTCCAATAACACCTTCACCTGTGTTGTAAAATGTTGATCGACATTCATCGAGGCTGGGTAGTTTTCCACTTTAGAGGCAATGAGGTCCATCTGTTTTATTGCATAATCAAGCTTTTGCGCTGTTTGATAGACTTCTTTCATTACAGGAGAAGGCTCAGACGTTAGCTCTTGTTTCACAACTTGCCTAAATTGATCCAAAAGCGTTTTTAATGTCGTTTGTGAGTCTTTAGAAGAGAGTTCTTGTAATGTAGAGAGTTTATCAAGCAGAGATGTCACTTCTTGAACTAACGGTTGAGTTGTTGTATTGGTTTGAGTTAGATGAGATTTAACGAGCTCATTTAGCGTTTGAATTGCTTGCTCAGCCCCTTTATTAGTTACGATGTTAGCTAACTTTGATTCAAAAAAGATTCCTGAATTTTGTATTTGATTTTGCAACATTTTAACATCAAGTTGCTCTATATTTTTCGAAAATAGCTGTAATAACGCTAAGGGTTTAGCAATAGTGGAATCAGGTTTAATGACATTATTGAGCATTTGGATATCTTCAGAAAAGTTACCCATATTTTTAAAGAGTTGATTATTTTGTAAGATTTCGTAAATGGTACTTTTTGATTTTGCCTCACTAATGGCACTTCCAAGCAATTGTGTAATCACATCTTGTGCGTTATTGGGCGTTGGGCTACCACTGCTTTGTGCGGTGAGGGCTAAAGGAAGGTCTGCGCTTTTTTGAACAATCTGCGTTGCTTGCTCTTTGAGTGTTGCTTTTGGATCAAGCGTTTGTAATTGATTGGCAAGAAGCGATGTTGTTGTGATCTCCATCAGTTTCCCTCTTTAAAAGCACAATCTGAATGCACGTCTAAGCATCCGAATTATTTATTTTTCATTTTTATTTTGACAAGCCACTCTTGTAATGTCTTTTCAAACCCTATCGGCAAATTATCATAAAAATGTAGTGGCTTTTCGAGATATTTTTGTTCAACCCATCCTCCAAAATCATGAGGATACAGATACCCTTTAGGAGATGGACTTTTGAGGTGATTAGGAACTTTGAGCGCTTTTTCATGACTCACATACGTTAATGCGTTATTAATAGCCATATAGGCGCTGTTAGATTTGGGGCTACAAGCAAGATAAATCAAACACTGTGAGAGAATAATCCGTGCTTCTGGGTATCCAATCTTGCTCACGCTAAGCAGTGTGCTACTGGCTAAGTTTAGAGCATTTGGATTGGCATTGCCAATATCCTCACTGGCAAGTATAACTAAGCGTCTCGCAATAAAATCCGGACTTTCTCCGCCATCAATTAAACGCGCGAGATAGTAAAGCGCCGCATCAACATCAGAACCTCTCACGCTTTTAATCATCGCACTAATTAAGTTATAGTGTGTGTTATCCGAACTAACACCATCTTTTAGCGCACTTGGGCGCAAAGATTTGAGTGTTTCGAGGTTTACATGTAAATCTACTTTTAATGCAAATTCCAATAAATTTAACAGTGCTCTGCTGTCTCCTGCACTTGAGCTTACAAGGTAATTCAGCGCATCTTCATCTATTTTACATGTAATAGTCTGTTGAACACGTTTAATGATATCCAACAAGTCCTGCTCCAACAAAGGATAAAACTCAAAAAGCATCATTCGGGAGCGGATGCCTGAGCTTAGGACAAAGTAGGGGTTCTCGGTTGATGCTCCAATGATAATGGCTTCGTGATTTTCCATCGGCAATAAGAGTACTTCTTGCTGCGTTTTGGAAAGACGGTGAATCTCATCAATAAAAATCAAGGGCTTTTGAAGGGAACCTCGATGTTGGGAAAGAATTTTGCGAATTTCTTCTACCTTAACACTCGTTGCATCAAGTTCATAAAAGGGGAGTTGAAGCTCACCCGCGACAATTCGAGCCAGTGTTGTTTTTCCAACACCTGCTGGCCCAAAGAAAAGTGCATGGCTCATAGAACCTGATTTTAGCAATTTACGAAAAGGGCTACTTTCACCACTGAGGTGTTTTTGTCCAGATAATTCTTCAATTGTCTTAGGACGAAAGAAGAGGGCGAAATTATTGATCATCGACCTCATCGACCTTTTCATGTTCTTTTTTTACATACTCAAGGTAATCTCTTAACGCTGTGTATTCACTGCCATTGAAATAACGGTGTTTACCAGGTTTTAGCATACCTAAGTCGATTTTGCCATAACTAACACGTTTTAGATCAACAACATCTACGTCAAAATAGCCAAAAAAACGTCTGAGTTCTCTATTTTTTCCTTCGTTAATGGTTACTTTAATCGTAGAAAAACTTGGATTGTTTTTTATAATACGATATGAGACAAAGGGCGCAAAATCCATGGCATGGATTTCACTCTTTGCATGTCCGCCTTTGCGGGCATCTTCAAGAGAAAGCCCTTCCTGCATTGCTTTTTCCATAGCAGGTGTTATTAAACCATTAATCTTAACATAATAAACTCGTTCCAAATCTCCATGCATAAGAGCGGAAACGACAGCAGGAGAATCACACAGAAGCAATAAGCCTTCGCTTGCAAAATCCAATCTTCCAACACTTAAATAGTGGGCAAATTGAGATGGCAAAGTATCGTAGATTGTTTTACGTCCTCTGTCATCTTTTTTACTGACTAACTCACCTTTTTGTTTGTGATAGACAATAACCGAATAACCGTGTTTTTCAAAAAGTGCTTTGCCGTTTAATTCAATTCTATTTTTAAAACTTACTTGTGTAGCAAGGTCTTCTACAACCTTACCATCCACTTTAACAGCTCCTGATTTAATGAGTTCATCCGCTTCACGCCTTGAATAGTGCGTGTTATGTGAAATCATTTTATTGAGTCTCATTAATTCCATTATTTTATCCCTGCTTCCACTAAGTGGTGAATATGTAGAACACCCTCTAGCTTACCGTCTTTATCGGTAATGGCAACAAGCTGTATCTTATGTTTTTCAATAAAGGCTAACGCGTCACTGGCTAACAAAGATGCATTATCTAATTTTTTAGGGTTTTTTGTTGCATATTCATAAGCCGTTGCATCCATTGAAAAATCATCACGCATCAATGCACGTCTTAAATCGCCATCACTCAAAATAGCCAAAAGAACATTGTCTTTATTCGTAATTAACACATTACCCAATCTTCCTTCGCTCATGGTGATAATCGCATCTTTAAGCTTAGTATTTTCATCCACAATAGGTAAATCTTGGTGCATCATCAAATCACTGACTTTAACAAACAAACGTTTGCCCAAACTTCCACCCGGATGGAATGATGCAAAATCTTCTTTTTGAAAATTCTTTTTCTTCATTAAACAAACAGCTAACGCATCACCAAGTGCTAACGTTAGTGTTGTAGAACAGGTAGGAGCCGCATCCAGAGGGCACGCTTCTTTTTCTACTGGCAACGATAAAAAGATATCACTATAATGTCCTAAAGAAGTGTTAATAGAACGCGCCATACCGATAAGGGGTATATTAAATCGTTTAACATGAGGAAGTATTTTAATCAACTCCTCACTCTCACCGCTATAACTAATAGCTAATACAGCATCTTCCTTACCGATCATACCTAAATCACCATGCATTGCTTCCGTTGGATGTAAAAAGAAACTGCTGGTTCCAGTGCTGGCAAGGGTTGCCGCAATTTTCGCACCGATAAGACCGCTTTTACCCACACCCGTAACAATCAATTTACCCTTAATGCCAGCAATAAGTTCCGTTGCACTGCTTATCTCATCCCCTATTGTATTTGCGGCATTTAAAAGTTCTTTTGCTTCTAATTCAAGTACTTCTTGTGCTATTTTTCTAAAATCTTGCATTCATTTTCCTACATCATGAAAATCGTTGGAACGATTGTTGGATATTTTTTAATTTGTCTGTAAATATGTTTTCGAACAACTTGACGTACTTCATTTTCGAGTGCTCGTGAATTTTCAATCAACTCTTTCTTTGCATTGATCATAAACTGATCAATCACGCCTTCCATCTCAATTGAAAATGCTTTATCTTCTTTATCGGGTACTAAACCATAACTAATGATTTTCGGCTTTGTAATAAGTTTATGCTCACTCTTATCAATTTGAATGACTAACATCACGAGACCCGATTCTGCTAATTTTTGGCGATCAATAACCACGTCATCCGCAATTTGTTCATTGATTTGATTATCAATAAACACTTTACCTGTTTTAATGGTTTTTACTTTTCGCATATATTTTGCACAGAGTTCTATTTGGTCGCCATCGCTCATCAAAACAATATTGCGTTCAGGAATACCACACTGCATTGCTGTTTCTTTATGTTTTGTAATATGATTGTATTCGCCATGAACAGGGAGGAAAAAGCGTGGTTTGACTAATCGTAAAATTAATTTTTGCTCTTCTTGTGCCGCGTGCCCACTGACATGTATTTCACTAAAATCTTGATATGCGACATTCGCGCCACTTTTTAATAGAAAATTCAATACTTTGGAAACGCTACCTTCATTACCCGGAATCGCTTTAGCAGAAATGATAATCTGATCCGTTGGTTTAATTTTCACATGGCGATGCTCATCTGTTGCCATTCGATAAAGTGCACTCATTGTCTCACCTTGGCTTCCGGTTGTCACAATTAAAACATCTTTATCATTGTATTTGTTCACTTCATGTGGGTCTATAAAAATGCTTTTATCGAGTTGAATATACCCTAAATCAATCGCCGTAAAGAGGTTTCGCTCCATTGAACGTCCAATGACACATACTTTTCTGCCATATTTTAGACCATAATCAATTGCTTGGTATACCCTATGAATGTTGGAAGAGAATGTAGACATAATAACGCGACCCTTTGATTTTGCAAAGATTGAATCAAATGTCTTACCAACAGTACTTTCACTTCGTGTTATGCCCTCTTTGTATGAATTTGTACTATCACTCATAAGGCAGAGAACGCCTTTTTCACCATATGCTGCGAAACGATTGAGATCAGTGACGTAGCCATCAATAGGCGTATGATCAATTTTAAAATCACCCGTATGAATAATCGTTCCTGCATCTGTTGTTATTGCAAGGGAAGATGCGTCAATAATTGAGTGCGTAATATGAATCCATTCAATTTCAAATTCACCTATTTTATAAATTTTACGCTTCTCAACAGGTCTAAAGTATTTTTTATAAGCCTTTAATCCATGTTCATCAAATTTATTAGAGATCATTCCAAGAGGTAATGGTGTTGCATAAAGTGGAAACTGCATCTCTTTAAAAAGATAGGAAATAGCGCCAATATGGTCTTCGTGGGCATGAGAAATAATAATTCCTGATATTTTTTTCTTAATTTGTCTTAAATAACTAAAGTCAGGTACTAAAATATCAACACCATGCATATCTTCACTTGGAAAACTCATACCAACATCAAGTACAATCGCTGAATTTTCCGTTTCAAAAACACAAATATTGCCCCCGATTTCTCCCAATCCGCCTAAAGGTGTTATTTTGATTTTTCCTTTTGACGTTTGATCTATTGCTATGGCGCGATTAAGGCGATCTTTGTGCATTTTTTGATTTGCATCGATTGCTTTTTTCATATCCCGTTGCCATGGTTCATTGCCTTCAATAGATGTTGTTGGCGATTTATTACCTTTGCGTCTTCTATTATTCGATTTTGGCTTAGAATCTGTTGTTGTTCCTTGAGATGCTACAGTGGTTGCAGGAGCTGTCTGTTGAGTCTCTTGCTTTTCGGCGTTAGGCTGCGTTGTTTGTTTCTTGTGTTGTCCATGGTGCCTAGGGGCATGAGGACTTTTTGCTGGTTTTACATTATCAGTATTGTTATTACTGTTATTCGTTTGAGGAATCTCGTTTTCTTGCATCATTCAACCTTAATTGTTTAAATAGTAGATGATGAGACAAGACGCTTATTTCGTGAGGACGAATTGTTGTAGGGAGGTTTTGAATCTGCATTAACTCTTGAACAGATTGCTTATCATATTCAGTGGAAATATTTTTAAGCCATGTTTTTCGTGGACTTTGAAAGGAACAACGCAAATATTTTTTAAACTTTTGCAATTGTTCTTGTGTCTCAAAGAGTCCAGAAAATTCACCCTTTACAAATTCTTGCCGTTTGTCAATTTTGAGAATAGAAGAGATTACTTTAGGTTGAGGATCAAACGACGTTGGATCAACATCAAAAAGCAATTCGGCAACACCAATACTTTGGGTTAATATTGCTAAAGAAGTAAACTCTTTGGTCTTTGGAAGCGCTGCAAATTTTTCAGCGACCTCTTTTTGAACCATGACTACCATTGACTTACAATGAGGGTCTTCAAGTGCTTCTAAAATAATAGTTGTTGCGATGTAATAGGGTAAATTCGCTACTAGATCATAAGGTTCATCCATTAATGAACCTTTTTTAAAACGATCTAAGACATCAGTCCATACCAATGTCAAGCTTCCCGTATCTATCTCTTTTGAGAATTTTTTTCTCAAATAAACGCACAAGTCTTCATCGACCTCATATGCTACTAATGATTTAATCTTTAGTAGTTCTTGCGTCAAATCACCTAAGCCAGGCCCTATTTCAACTAACTTGCGATTATTGCGGGGCATCGCTTGGATGATTTTTGTTAATACACTGCTATCTTTTAAAAAATTCTGGCCAAATTTCTTTTTTGCCTCTATCAATTTGTACGCCTATTTTCTAAAATTTGGTTGATTTTAGCAAACTTTTACTTACAAAAGAGTTATGCGTATCATAATTCCCTATTTTCAGAAGTTTTTTTTAATTCTTACGCTATCATTTTTACCTATAATTTATCTTCACAAAGTGAGTTTCATGAACTATTTTGCTAAACGTATTATTCCTTGTCTTGATGTCAAGAATGGCCGTGTCGTTAAAGGCGTTAACTTTGTTGGGCTCAAAGATGCGGGTGACCCTGTAGAAATAGCAAAACGCTATAATGAAGAAGGCGCTGATGAATTGGCTTTTTTAGATATCACGGCTAGCCATGAAGGTCGTGGTACTATCGTTGATATTGTTGAAAAAGTTGCTCGTGAAGTATTTATTCCCTTAACTGTAGGTGGGGGCATCCGTACATTAGATGATATTAATAAACTTTTACATGTAGGCTGTGATAAAGTAAGTATTAATTCTCCTGCTATTGCAAATCCCAATTTCATTGACGAATCATCAAAACGATTTGGCTCACAATGTATAGTGATTGCGATTGATGCAAAGCGTACAGGTGATTCATGGAATGTTTTTATTAATGGTGGCAGAATTGATACAGGTATTGATGCCCTTGTATGGGCAAAAGAAGCACAAGAACGCGGTGCAGGGGAGATACTACTCACATCAATGGATTGTGATGGAGCCAAAGCTGGATATGATATCCCGCTAACAGAACAGATGAGTTCAATATTAAATATTCCTGTGATTGCAAGCGGTGGGGCAGGGACTAAAGAACATATCAAAGATGCTTTTTTACATGGCGCAGATGCGGCACTTGCTGCTTCTATCTTCCACTTTAAAGAGATCGATATTATGGATCTTAAACATTACCTCAAACATGAGGGAATTGCAGTTCGCTTATGATTTTATGTGCAGGGAAAAATGAAGCATTTGATTTTGCTAAACCTATTGGAATAGGTTTAATTGAAAGTGCTATCACGCTTACCCATTATGTCATTGAATATAAGCCTGCTTTTTTATTTTTTGTTGGTACTGCAGGTAGTTACGGAAACTACCAACCATTTGACCTTTTATACAGCCACCATGCATCAAATATTGAATTAGGTTTTTTAAACAGTAGTTGTTATACCCCTATCACGCATTCGGTAGAAGCCGAAAAAAAATATGTTCCACGTGAAACATTGCATAGTTTTGCAACCATAAATTCAAGCAATTACATTACAACATCTTCAGAGTTGGCTTCTGAAATGCTAAAACGAGGACTCGAACTAGAAAATATGGAGTTTTTTTCTGTTGTCACTGTAGCTAACTATTTTCACCTTCCGTGTCTAGGACTGTTTGTTGTGACTAATTATTGTAATGAACATGCACATACTGATTTCATAGCCAACCATGAAAAGAGTAAAGAAATAATTCGTTTGCATGTCGAAAAAAATTTGAAAATTTGAGGTTTTATGGATAAATTAAATATACTTGACTTCTCCAAAGAAGAACTCGCAGAACAAATCAAACCTTCATTTAGAGCAAAACAAATTTATCAATGGATATATCAGAAGTATGTTAATTCATTTGATGAGATGAAAAATCTTCCAAAAGAGCTTAAAGAAGAACTTTCATTAAAGTACTATCTTGATCCACTTACAATTGCTAAAATCGAAGTAAGTCAGGATGGTAGTAAAAAATATCTTTTTGCACTAAAAGATGGAAATACTGTTGAATCAGTTCTCTTACCCATGAAGCAAGAACAAGTTGATGAAGAGGGCAAATTGGTTCATCATACGCGTTATACCATTTGTATTTCTTCTCAAGTTGGATGTAAAATAGGCTGTGCATTTTGTCTAACAGGGAAAAGTGGTTTTAAACGCAACCTAACAGCAGGAGAAATAACATCGCAAGTGCTCATGATCAAACGTGATAATGCTATCGCTGAAAATAGACGCGTTAATATTGTTTATATGGGGATGGGAGAGCCACTTGACAATTTAACTAACGTTAGCAAAGCTGTACGTTTATTTACTGATTTAGATGGACTTTCGATCTCTCCACGTAGACAGACCATATCGACCAGTGGATTAAGTTCTCAAATTGAAAAGCTTGGAAAAATGGATTTGGGTATCTTGTTAGCTATTTCTCTACATGCGGTAGATGATGAACTTAGACAAAAACTTATGCCAATTAATAAGGCCTACAATATTGAGTCGATTATTAATGCAGTTAAAGCATTCCCGATAGATGCGAGAAAACGTGTCATGTTTGAATATCTCGTTATGAAAAATGTGAACGATGATCAATCAAGCGCTAAAAAACTTGTTAAACTTCTCCATGGTATTAAAGCAAAAGTCAATCTTATTTATTTTAATCCCCATGATGGAAGTGAGTTTGGCCGACCGTTGGAAAAAGATATGATAGCATTTCAGCAGTATCTTGTTGATCATGGCGTATTATGTACTATTCGCCAATCTAAAGGGTTAGATATTAGTGCTGCATGTGGACAGCTAAAAGATAAGGAACAAAAAAATGACCATTCTTGATATATCGCAAGTTTGTTTTTTAGTCGTTGTAGTGATTATTGGAGTAGGTGGAATAATAAAAGTTCTTTTCCAAAAAGAGAAATAAGAGCTTTACATGTAAAGCTCTTATTGATACCACATTATTGAGCAATCCATTCAGTCGATAGAATCTCTTTGCCTTCTAAAAAAATCTTTCCAACAAATTTATCATCTTTTTTATAACTACCTACACCTTTTGGCGTACCACTCATAATTATATCGCTATCGTATAATGTAGAAAAAGAATTAATTTCTTCTATCACAGTGAGAGGTTTATAGATCATTAAACTAATATCACCTTCTTGAACTAACACATCATTAATCCATAATTGCATCGAAAGTTTATCAACATCAGAAGCTTGAATACTTACAAACGGACTCATAACAGCAGCACCATCAAAAGCTTTTGCACGCTCCCACGGTAAGCCTTTTCCTTTTAACTCACTTTGCAGTTCACGGTTAGTTAAATCAAGTCCAAATCCCACAGCGTGAATCATTTTTTGTTGAATCAAAAACGATATTTCACCTTCGTAGTGTAATGGTGTTTGTTTGCCTGTTATTAGCTGATCGCTCAGTGCAGAATTTGGCTTCATAAACAAAACCATAGAGGTTGGCACGTCATTGTTTAACTCTTTAATGTGTTCAACATAATTTCGTCCTACACATACCACTTTACTTGGAGAAACTTTTTTACCATCTAATAAAACTGTTTTCATTTTTACCCTTTCATCAAATTATAAAATATCGTTTTTGCATCAAAATCTGATTCTATTTTATAAAAAATATTCTTATATTCAAAGGCGAGGGATTGTGCATGCAGAAGAAGTCGTGAACTTTTCGTAATTTCAAATTGTTCCTCTTCATCCATTTGCCCATCTAAAAACTTTTCTGCATAAATTTCATCAATCCCATAAAGAGGATCTCCAACAATTGAATGTTTCACGTGGAACAAATGGACTCTAATTTGATGTTGTCTTCCGGTATATGGAATTGCTTCAACCAAAGTTGCATCTTTATCTGGAAAATAGTGCAGAGGAACTATCTTTGTTTGGGACGCTTTACCTCTTGGGTCTACATGCACTTTAAGACGAATTTGACTCGTTTCAACATCACGCTTTAATTTTTCATCTATCATTAAAGTTGTTTCTATTTTTCCAAAGACTAATGCCAAATAACTTTTTTGCACTCCTCGAGTTGCAAAAATATGTTTTAAATCTATCTCGGCTTGTTTGTGCTTTCCTACCAACACTAAACCACTCGTACTTTTATCAATCCTATGTGCTGCATTGGCTTCATTACCATAAAGTGATTTTATCTCATCATTTAAGGTATAACCATCACTTCGCTTTCTTGGATGCATCATCACACCACTTGGTTTTTCAAAGACTGCAAAATCATCCGTTTCAAAAATTGGTTTTAATCCTTTAGAGTCACCTTCGAAAACAACAACAGAAATAAGTCCAACAATACGCGCCGATTTTTTGAGTAATTGCTCATCATTTACAAAAACACGACGTTTGTCAATAATCTTTTGTGCTTCTCCCATACCAACGTTAAATGTATCCATTAAAAAACGAAACGCTGGCGTTGGTTTTTCAAGAAGAAATTTTTTTATTACATAAGCCAATTCAACCCTTTTTTAGTCCGAAATTGCTAAAATTACTCCATTAAAATCACACGGATTTACAGATAATCTCATCGTATTTTATCACAGAAAAATCACAAAGCATACAAGGAATAAAAAGATGGTAGAACGCTACGCAAGAGAAGAGATGAAAAAGCATTGGACAATTCAAGCCAAGTATGATGCCTGGCTCAAAGTTGAAAAAGCAGCAACAAAAGCGTGGAATAAACTAGGTCTCATTCCAGATAGTGATTGTGAAAAAATTGTAAAAAATGCACAGTTTAATATTGACAGAATTGATGAGATTGAAAAAGTAACAAGACATGATGTTATTGCCTTTTTAACCAGCGTAGCCGATAGCCTAGGAGAAGAGAGTAGGTGGGTACATTATGGTATGACCAGCTCAGATTGTATTGATACTGCTGTTGCACTTCAGATGCGTGACTCTTTACATGTAATTATTGAAGATGTCAAAACATTAATGGAATCCTTAAAAACCAGAGCCATGGAACATAAGATGACATTAATGGTGGGACGAAGCCATGGAATCCATGGTGAACCTATTACCTTTGGATTAGTTCTTGCAATTTGGTATGAAGAGATAAAACGTAATCTAAAAAACCTTGAGAATGTCATGGAAGTCATTTCAGTAGGACAAATTAGTGGAGCAATGGGCAACATGGCACATTCACCGATTGAATTAGAAGAACTTGTTTGTGAAGATTTAGGACTTACGCCCGCTCCTGTTTCCAACCAAGTGATTCAGCGTGACCGTTATGCGGCTTTAATGAATGCACTTGCCCTTTTAGCTTCAAGTTGTGAAAAAATTGCTGTAGCAATTCGCCATTACCAAAGAACTGAAGTTTACGAATGTGAAGAGTTCTTTGAAAAAGGCCAAAAAGGTAGCTCTGCAATGCCACATAAACGCAATCCCGTACTTAGTGAGAACATTACAGGACTTTGTCGTATGATTCGCTCATACGCGATCCCAGCGATGGAAAATGTCGCATTATGGCATGAACGCGATATTAGTCATAGCTCAGTTGAACGTTTTATATTGCCAGATGGATTTATTACAACTGATTTTATGTTAAACAGACTCAATAGCGTTATTTCAAAACTTGTTGTCTATCCTGAAAACATGATGCGCAATCTTAACCTTACCGGTGGGCTTGTTTTTTCACAGCGTATTTTACTTGAACTACCTCTTAAAAATGTATCTAGAGAAGATGCTTATAAAATTGTCCAACGTAATGCGATGAAAGTATGGGAAGACCTACAACATGGAAAACCTGCATTGAACGCCAATGGCGAAAGTCTCTATCTTCAAAATCTCCTTAGCGATGAAGATTTACGTGCAAAACTAAGCGAATCAGAAATCAGAGAATGCTTTAATTACGATTACTATACTAAAAATGTTGATAAAATCTTTCAAAGGGTATTTAAATAATGCTAACTGTCCAAAAGCGTAATGGTCGCACTGAACCACTCGATATTTCGAAAATTCAAAAATATACCAGTTCTGCTATCAGAGGTTTGGACAATGTCAGCCAAAGTGAATTAGAAGTTGATGCAAAGATCCAATTTCGCGATCAGATCACAACCGAAGAGATTCAAAAGACACTTATCAAAACAGCCGTTGATAAAATTGACATAGACCGACCTAATTGGACCTATGTTGCAGCACGCCTTTTTTTGTATGACCTTTACCATAAAGTAAATGGATTTACAGGATATGGCAATTTTGCTGAGTATTTTGAGCGTGGTGAGAAAGAAGGGCGTATCGTTCTTGGTTTAAAAGAAAAATACGATCTTAAAGACTTAGAAGCGTATATTAAACCTGAACGTGATTTACAGTTTACGTATCTTGGAATCAAAACACTGCATGATCGCTACTTGATAAAAAACAGACAAGGCAAACCAATTGAGTTGCCTCAACATATGTTTATGGCAATTGCAATGTTCTTAGCACAAAATGAACTTAATTCTCAAGATTGGGCAAAAAAATTCTATGATGTTATCAGTCAATTTGAAGTCATGCTGGCAACCCCAACACTCTCCAATGCAAGAACAACACGCCATCAATTGAGCAGTTGTTACATTGGTAGCACACCTGATAACATTGAAGGTATTTTTGACTCTTACAAAGAGATGTCACTGCTCAGTAAATTTGGTGGCGGCATTGGCTGGGATTGGAGTTTGGTTCGTTCTATGGGTGGTATGATTGACGGGCATAAAAATGCCGCAGGTGGTATTATTCCTTTTCTTAAAATCACCAATGATATTGCCGTTGCGGTTGATCAATTAGGAACACGAAAAGGCGCTATTGCCGTTTATATTGAACCTTGGCACATGGATATCTCTGACTTTTTAGATTTGAAGAAAAATTCAGGCGAAGAGAGACGTCGTGCGCATGAACTTTTTCCCGCATTGTGGATCAATGATATCTTTATGAAACGCGTGGAAGAAAATGCTATTTGGACGTTGTTTGATCCAGCCGAAACACCAGACCTCGCAGAAGTATATGGGGAGGAATTTGAACGCCGCTATTTAGCTTATGAACAGAATGAAAAAATTTCTAAAGAGTATGTCCCCGCGAAGGAACTTTGGAAAAAAATTCTTACGAGTTATTTTGAAAGTGGAAGTCCTTTTTTATGCTTTAAAGATAACGCAAACAAAGTCAATCCAAATAATCATACCGGTATTATTCGAAGCTCAAATCTTTGTACTGAAATTTTTCAAAATACAGCACCAAATCATTACAAAATAAAAGTAACGTACAATGATGGAACTTACGATACCTTTGAAGAGAGTGATGCGGTCAAAGTCGATAATGGACTAACCAAAGAGGCTAAAAAGATTACTGCACTTGATTCCATTAATGGAAAAGATATCTTTATCGTTGAAAAAGAGATGATTGAAGGAAAAACGGCTGTTTGTAATCTTGCCAGTGTGAATCTCTCAAAAATCAACACCAAAGAAGATATTGAACGAACCATTCCAATTGCCATTAGAATGCTTGATAATGTTATTGATCTTAACTTTTATCCACATGCGAAAGTCAAACACACAAACCTTAAATCACGTGCGATTGGTCTTGGTGTAATGGGTGAAGCTCAAATGCTTGCTGAGCAGCATATTTCGTGGGGTAGCTATGAGCATTTTAGTAAAATTGACGAAGTTATGGAGGCGATTAGCTATAATGCCATCTTGGCATCATCCAACTTAGCCATTGAAAAAGGGATGTATCCAGAATTTGAAGGTTCGAAATGGAGTAAAGGTATTTTCCCAATTGATACAGCGAACGATGAAGCTAGAAAGCTTGTTGATCGTGGTGGTCTTTTTGGGTACATGTACGACTGGGAGAACCTTAGAGACAAAGTGAAAAAGAATGGTATGCGTAATGGCTATTTGATGGCTATTGCACCCACAAGCTCTATCTCAATTTTAGTCGGCACAACCCAAACGATAGAGCCTGTTTACAAACGAAAATGGTTCGAAGAGAATCTCTCAGGTATGATTCCAGTGGTTGTACCAAATTTAAGTCCAGACACATGGGGCTTTTATACACCTGCCTATGAACTTGATCAAAGAGTTCTCATTAAAGCAGGGGCAATTCGACAAAAATGGATTGATCAAGGACAAAGTCTTAATATCTTTATCACGTTAGATAAAGCGAGTGGTAAATACCTTAACGATATTTATATGCTGGGATGGAAATTAGGCATAAAATCGACATATTACCTACGTAGTCAATCTCCTGAGAGCAAAATTGAAGTTGCTGATCGCAGTATCGAATGTGAAGGATGCCAATAAGTTGATAATGCGATTTAGTAAGTTGTAAAATACGTTTAGAACGTATTTTACATTTACATGTAAAGGATATTGAATGAAAACGATAGGTCTTATCGGAGGAATGAGTTGGGAATCAACCCTTAGTTATTATAAATTACTCAATGAAGGAGTAAAAGAACGACTTGGCGGATTGCATAGCGCTAAAATCATTTTACACTCGTTAGACTTTGCACCCATTGCACAAATGCAAAACGAAGGAAAATGGGATGACGCAAGTCTTGTCATTATAGAAGCAGCACAGTCTTTAGAAAGAGCTGGAGCAGATTTTATTCTTTTATGTACCAATACCATGCATAAAATTGTCCCTTTTGTAACGCCTTACCTTAAAATTCCTATTTTGCACATTGCAGAAGCGACAGCACACTCTTTGAATAAAAATCATGTAAAAAAAGCACTGCTATTAGGTACAAAATTTACAATGCAAGAATCTTTTTATAAAGAAATTTTACATTTTCACAAAATTGATGTGATTGTACCAAATGAACAAGAGATTCAAACCATCAACCACATTATCTTTAATGAGCTATGCGTTGGTAAAATCGAAACAGCGTCACACGATTTTTTAGTCCAACTCATTGAACACTATCAACACAATGATCCTGCACTTGATGGTGTTATTCTAGGATGCACAGAAATTGGTCTCATACTAAAGCCAGAAAGTACGAATTTACCACTCTTTGACACCACAATTTTGCATGTCAATGAAGCCATAGAACGTGCGCTTGAAGCTTAAAAAATAAATATAAATTATTAATATATATTTTTAATTTTAAGATTTAATTATAGTCATTTTATCCCTTGTTTTAGCCTTTTGTTGCATTAATAAAATATGTAGCAAAAGGCCATTTTTTAAATTGTGACATATTCGTCGCTTCTTAATTATTAAGTTTCTTTAAATTTTATACTTACTATAATCTTCATTACTTTTACATCTAGGACGACCATGCTAACTAAAGTACTCAAACGCGACGGCACCACAGAAGAATTTCAGCCATACAAGATAGAAGATGCCATCAAAAAAGCATTTAAAAGCGAAGGTGTCACCTACGATCAAACTATCTTTGAAGAGATCATAAAACGTATTGAAAAAAAACGTGTTGCAGCCGTTGAAGATTTCCAAGATATGATTGAACAAGAGTTATATAAAGCGCGCTATTTTGACGTTATGCGTTCATTTATTCTCTATCGTCATACACACAAAATGCAACGTGAACATATCTATGGACTTAATGAAGATACAACTTATGTGAATTCTAGCCAAACGATTGAAGAGTATATTGGCAAAAGTGATTGGAGAATTAAAGCAAATTCTAACACCGGGTATTCCAACGCTGGATTGGTAAATAACACGGCAGGAAAAGTGATTGCTAACTACTGGCTAGATAAAATTTACTCTAAAGAAGAAGGGTTAGCACACAGAAATGGTGACTACCATATCCATGATTTAGACTGTTTAACTGCTTATTGTGCAGGATGGAGTCTTCGCGTATTGCTAGATGAAGGCTTTAATGGTGTGAGAGGTCGCGTAGAGAGTCGCCCACCAATGCATTTTAGAGAAGCTCTTGGCCAAATGGCAAATTTTTTAGGAATTTTACAAAGTGAATGGGCTGGAGCACAAGCATTTAGCTCATTTGATACCTACTTAGCACCATACGCATTTAAAGATAAAATCTCCTACAAAGAGATTAAAAAAGCCATTCGTAGCTTTATTTACAATCTTAATGTTCCAGCACGTTGGGGACAAAGTCCTTTTACGAATATCACGATTGATTGGACCGTACCAAAAGATTTAGCAGAACAAATTCCAACATCATCACAAGTACATCTTTTTAAAAGCATCAATGATTCAGCATTGCTTGAAGAAGCAAAAAAACGTGGTGCTTCCTCACTTGAAGCCATGACCTATAAACATTTCCAACCAGAGATGAACCTTATCAATAAAGCCTACTACGAAGTGATGACCGAAGGCGATAAAACGGGACAACCTTTTACCTTTCCAATCCCAACGGTTAATATCACAGAAGATTTTGATTGGGATGGCGAAAATACAGATTTACTGTTTGAGAATACAGCTAAAATAGGCTCATCATACTTTCAAAACTTTATTGGTAGCCAGTATGTTCGAGATGAAAATGGCAAACTCGTTGAAAATCCAAAGGCTTACAAGCCTGGGCATGTACGCTCTATGTGCTGCCGACTACAACTTGATCTACGTGAGCTTTTAAAACGGGGTGGCGGTCTCTTTGGAAGTGCAGAGATGACAGGAAGTATTGGTGTTGTCACACTGAATATGGCACGCCTTGGGTATCTCTACAAAGGGGATAAAAAAGCGCTCATGGAGCATTTTGAATACCTGATGGACCTTGCGAAATCAACCCTAGAGAAAAAACGTGTTTTTGTACAAGAGATGTACAACCGTGGCCTTTACCCTTACACAGCGCGTTATTTACCCGGATTTAACAGTCATTTTTCAACTATTGGCGTTAATGGTATCAATGAAATGATTCGCAATTTTACGAATGATGAGCACAATATTGCCGATAATTATGGAATGGAATTTGCTCATGAAATCTTAGAATTCATGCGTCATAAGATGGTTGCATACCAAGAAGAGACTGGCAATTTATACAACCTAGAAGCAACGCCAGCAGAGGGAACAACGTATCGTTTTGCCAAAGAAGATAAAAAACGTTATCCAGAGATTATTCAAGCAGGTTCAGGAAGAAATGTTTATTACACCAATTCCTCTCAACTTCCTGCCAATTTTACCGATGATCCATTTGAAGCATTAGATTTACAAGATGATCTACAATGCTCTTATACTGGAGGAACGGTACTGCACCTTTACATGAAAGAGCGTATTAGCTCAAGTGAAGCGTGTAAAAAATTGGTCAAAAATGTGATCACCAATTATCGCATGCCATACATGACCATCACACCTGTATTTTCAGTCTGTGAAAAACATGGCTATATCAGTGGCGAACATGAGTTTTGCCCCAAATGCGATGAAGAGCTTATTGAACAATATCAAAAAGATGAAGGAGTAGCATCATGAGTAAAACAGAAATATTAGAAAAGCTTACAGAGAAACGAACAAAATGCATCGTTTATACACGTGTTATGGGTTACCACAGACCAGTGGAGAGCTTTAATGTTGGAAAAACAGGCGAGCATAAAGAGCGCGTTCAATTTGTTGAAAAATGTACTTGCCGATAAGGCGATTCATAGTATTACAAAATTTACGACGCTAGATTATCCCCATCATCTGGCGTCGATCCTTTGGTTTGCCAAGTGCAATATGGCATGCCCTTACTGCTACAACCCTCAAATTGTACGAGAAAAAGGAACAATTAGCCTTGAAGAGGCATTATATTTTTTAGAAAGTAGACGCAATAGACTCGATAGTGTGGTCTTAAGTGGAGGGGAATGTACGCTTTATCCACATCTTGAAACATTTATCCAAGCTATCAAAGCACTCGATTATAAAATCAAAATAGATACCAATGGCTCGAATCCAATTCTCTTAGAAAAATTAATACAGCAGCGTCTTATAGATTATGTTGCACTTGATTATAAAGCGCCTCTTATGAAATATACAGAGCTTACACGCTACAACCATGTGGAGCAGTTTGAACAAAGCTTGGCCCTTTTATTAAAAGCATCTGTTCCTTTTGAAATAAGAACAACGCTTCACAGCGATTTATTGAGTGAGGATGATATAAACACCATCATCAATGATTTACATGTAAAAGGGTATCAAGGGACTTATTATCTACAAAATTATTTACATGTAGAGCCTACTTTGGGCGCAACAAAAAGGCAACAACATCAGTTTGATTTGAGCAAACTAACCGCTCTTGTCCCCATAGAATTAAGAAATTTTTGATAAAATAGTTCCTAGATTAACGTAATTAGGAATGGCTATGGAGCGCAAGAAAATATATAACCCAAATTCAAATGAAAGTCTCAATGACCGCAGAGTTTTTAGCGGAAATCCTCACGGCATTTTAAATTTTACCAAAGCCAAATATACTTGGGCACTTAAACTTTGGGATATGATGGAAGCCAATACGTGGTTCCCAAAAGAAGTTGATACGACCAAGGATGTCATTGACTATAACCGCAACCTTACCGATGCTGAAAAGCGCATGTATGATCTTGTTTGGTCACAGCTTATTAGCATGGATAGTTTTCAAACCAACAATCTAGCCGATAATATCAATCCTTATATTACAGCACCAGAAATCAATGCATGCCTCTCACGACAAGCCTATGAAGAGGCAAATCACTCTAAATCCTACGCTGTTATGGTTGAAGCCATTTGTGACAATACGGATCTTATTTACGAAATGGAAAAACATGATGAAGTTTTGCGTCGTAAAAACGACTATATCTCAAGTGTTTATGAAGAACTAGCCGGTGATGTTACTGATGAAAAATTGGTACTTGCCATGTTTGCCAATCAAATCTTAGAAGGTATCTATTTTTATTCAGGCTTTACAGCGATTTATGCGCTAGCACGTGCAGGTAGAATGCTCGGAAGCGCACAGATGATTCGCTTTATCCAACGCGATGAGATTACACATCTTCTTATCTTTCAAAATATGATTAATTCGGTTCAAAAAGAGCGTCCTGAACTTTTCACAACAGAACTAAAGAATAAAGTGTATGATATGTTCCAGAAAGCAGGCGATCTTGAAATTGAGTGGGGCAAATATATTACTCAAAACCAAATTATGGGTTTCACGGATGATATTATCGAAACCTACATTCACTACCTCATCGATGACCGTTTGACCGCTGTTGGATTTGAGAAGCTCTACAACGCGAAACACCCCATCAAATGGGTCGATGACTTTTCAAAATTTAATGACCAAAAAACAAACTTTTTTGAAGGGAATGTTTCCAATTACAGTAAAGGCAGTCTCACATTCGATGACTTCTAATCCGATGCTTTGTGCGCTACAATTCGCTTATGAAAATCGAAGTTTTGAAGAGAACTTCGAGACGCTCAAAAGCCTTGTAGAGCAAACACCTCACAATAGCATTGTTTTAGCTCCTGAACTTTGTTTAAGCGCTTATAGCTATACAAAGATGGAAGCAGCAGCAGCGTTTTCCACTTCTATAGCACCCAAACTTGCTAAACTTTCTACATGTAAAACGCTTGGGCTTACGCTGATTGAAAAAACAAAAACAGGTTATGTGAATAACTTCAAACTTTTTCATCATGGTAAGCTTCTTCATACGCGCGCAAAAGCAAAGCTCTTCACATTAGGAGAAGAGGAACACTATTTCAAGGCTGGCAGCACAGAAGAAATCACTATCATTGACGTTGATGGAATAAAAATTGCTGTGCTTATCTGTTTTGAGCTACGTTTCCCACACCTTTGGGAACAGATCAAAGGTTCCGACATCGTTTTAGTCCCTGCATATTGGGGACAATTACGCAAAGAGCACTTAAGAACGCTCTCCCAAGCACTGGCTATTGCAAATCAGACTTATGTCATTTGTGCGAACAGTGCTGATACGACTATGGCAAAAAGCAGTGCGATCATTTCGCCTTTTGGTCATAGTTACAATGATGATACAGCCACATGTATCATGCATCCTTTTGATTTTAAAGAGATTAAAAAGATGCGAAGATATCTTGATATAGGACTACATTAGAATGCCTCAAACGGCTCATTTTAAAGATAAAATTCGTTTCCAAAAACATAAAAAAATGGCAGACGAAATTGCTAAAATATACCCGCTTTCTCCCAATGTTTATGAAGCTTTTTGCCAAAGTGAACGTGAACTTTTTGTCCCTCAGGGCATGGCATTGCACGCCTACAGGCTCGATGCGCTTCCCCTCGCATCCAACCAATGGATTAGCTCACCGCTTACGGTTGCAAAGATGACAGAAGTACTGTGTACCAAAGGAGCTGACAACGTCTTAGAAATAGGGTGTGGAAGTGGGTATCAAGCACTCATTTTAAGTAAGGTCATTCGTCGTGTTTTTACGATTGAACGCATTGAAAGACTTTTAACAGAAGCCAGAGAGCGTTTTAAACTCTTAGGTATTACCAATATTCATACGCGTTTTGATGATGGACAAAATGGATGGAGAGAATTTGCTCCTTATGATCGCATTCTCTTTTCTGCTTCAATAAAAGCTGTGCCAAGTAAAATTTTTGAGCAACTCAAAATAGGTGGTATTCTTGTTGCACCTATTGAAAAAGGACATAAGCAGATTATTACGCGTTTTGTTAAGACAGAAGAGGGCATCATTCAAGAAAGCCTTGATGAATGCCTTTTTGTGCCTGTTTTAAGTGGAAGAGAGCATTAACTAAAAGGCTAAACGCCTTTTAGTATTTTTTGACAATTTGTTTAATCAATAACTGAGGGGTTACCAGTCCTCTGTAGTCATTACGTGAAACCGTAAACAGGATATCAATACGCTCACCTTGCTTCGCTTTAACATCGTAGTTAAAAAATAGGGCTTCCAGCGCATTACTTCCTTCTTGCAAAATAAGTTTAAGATGCTGCCCATCTTTACCGATTAAACGATCTACTTTTACGAGAATATCACGCAATAAAAAGCTTGGCTTAGGGTTCTTTTGTCCATAAGGTTCTTGATCTTCTAAAATTTCAAGTAACTCAAAATCAATTTGATCGGCACTGATTTCACCTAAAAGATCACTATCAGATTCTAACTCTTCTTGGCTATATTGGCTGGACGCTTTTTCAACATTGGCTTTAAAGAGTTCCAGATGTTTCACTTCAATAGAAACACCAGCAGCACCTTTATGTCCACCATAACCCAATAAAATTTCCTCTTGGGAGCGGATTAATTCTAGGATATTAACATCACCAACCCCTCGAGCACTTCCTTTTGCTTTATCATCTTTGATTGAAAAAACAATAGCAGGCTTTTTGAAGCGTTTAGAGAGCCTAGAAGCGACGATCCCGACGATGCCCTCATGCCACTCTTCTCCCCATGCGACGATGATATTTTCACCCTCTTTAACATAAGGAAGCGTTGATTCAAACAAGAGGCGTTCTTCTTCTTTACGCGCTTCATTTAAAGAGACAATATAATCAAGCTGCTCAAGTGCTTCATCAACACTTTTTGACTTTAGAAATTCATACGAAAAAATAGCATCTTCCATGCGCCCTGAGCTATTAATCAGTGGTGCAATTAAGAAAGAGATATCATCTCCTTCAAGTGTTGCTTTCCCATAATAACGCTTAATAGCTTCAAAAGCAGCTCTATGTGAGCGATTAAGCTCAACAATACCCTTTTTGACCATCACGCGATTCATACCGACCAATTCCATCATATCAGCCATAATAGCAATACACAGTAAATCTAAAAAACTCGAAAGATCATATTCCACACCCATCTCTTCTTTGAGTGCCGCCACAAGATACCACGCCACCTGTGCACCACAGATCTCACAATGTGGGAAAGCGCAATCTTCTTGTTTAGGATTTACAATGGCATAGGCTTCAGGTAAAACGGAAGGTATGTTATGGTGGTCTGTGATAATAAGATCAATGCCTTGGTCTTTGCAAATATGTGCCGCTTCAATAGCTGAAATGCCGTTATCAACGGTAATAATAACATGCACGTCTAGCTTCGCAACAATTTCTGGATTAAGTCCATATCCATCGGTGAAACGATTGGGAATAATTAACGAATAATCGACTCCCAAATCATCAAAAAATTGGCTTAAAATAACCGAAGATATAACACCATCAACATCATAGTCACCGACGATAGCAATGCGCTCTTTCTGGCGAATAGCATCGACGATGCGCTTTGATGCACGGGTAATATCTTTTAAAGAGGAGGGCTTAGGGATTTCGCCTAGACGGGTACAACAGTCATTCTCAAATCTACTTTTTAAAATCTGCCTAATATCCTCTTTTGTCAATAACCTAGCCATTTTGGCGCTGTGTCAAAGCCGCTTTAGCAAACGCTAAAATGGTTTTGTTCGGATTGGTTAAACGTGATGTGAACTCTGGATGGAATTGAACACCTAAAAACCATGGGTGTCCTTTAAGTTCTACCGCTTCAATCAAACCATGGCTTTCGCCACTAACGATAAGGCCTGCTTTTTCAAATGCTTCTCGATAAGCAGGATTTGCTTCATAGCGGTGGCGATGGCGTTCACGTATCGTTTTTTCACCTTCGTACACTTCACGTAGCAACGAATGTGCTTTTGTTTCGCACTCATAACCACCTAAACGCATTGTGCCACCCAATGGGCTTTTTACCGTACGTAGTTGTTTTTGTCCGCTCGCATCAATGAATGAGTCAATTAGATAAATAATAGGATTTTTACATGTAGCATTAAATTCAGCCGAGTTTGCATCTTCAATATGCAAAACATTGCGAGCAAATTCAATCATGGCAAGTTGCATTCCAAGACAGATACCAAGATACGGGATTTTATGCTCTCTTGCATAATTAATAGCCGCCATTTTACCGACAACACCACGTTCTCCAAAACCACCAGCAACTAAAATGCCATCGACATCCGATAAAATATCTTCACATCCCTTATCTTCAATCATTTCAGAATCAACCCAACGAATTTTCACTTTTGCATTGAGGTGTGCACCCGCATGAATCAAAGACTCGGTTAGTGATTTATAAGACTCTTTTAAATCCAAATATTTTCCAACAAAAGCAATCAATAGCTCATCTCTAGGAGCAATAACACGCTTCACTAAAATATCCCATTCATCCATATGAGGTGTGAGTTCACCAAGACCTAAAGTCTCTGAAATAGGAGCTAAAATGTTCTCTTTTAAAAAGTTAAGCGGGACTTGATAAATGGTTGTTGCATCCAAACATTCGATAACAGAGTTGCGTTCAACACCACATGAAAATGCTAGTTTATTTTTAAGCTCTTTAGGCAAGGGATACTCTGAACGACAAATCAGCATATCAGGCGTTATACCAATACGGCGCAACTCTTGAACGGAGTGTTGTGTCGGTTTGGTTTTAAGCTCTCCCGCTGCTTTGATAAATGGAACTAAGGTCAAATGGATATTCATCGCGCGTTGTTTTCCAAGTTCGCTCTTAAGCGATCTAATCGCCTCTAAAAAGGGTAACCCTTCAATATCGCCTACGGTTCCACCAATCTCGACAATTAAGATATCTTTGCCTTTACCCGCTTCTTTAATACGACTGGCAATTTCATCCACGATATGAGGAATAACTTGAATTGTCTTTCCAAGATAATCCCCTCGGCGTTCTTTTTCAATGACGGAGGAGTACACACGCCCTGTGGTGAAGTTATTCGCTTGAGTTAAATTTTCATCGAGAAAACGCTCGTAATGTCCTAAATCAAGGTCCGTTTCAGCACCATCATCGGTTACAAAAACTTCACCATGCTCCAATGGGCTCATGGTTCCAGGGTCTACATTGATATAGGGGTCTGCTTTGAGAATGCTGACTTTAAAACCAACATTTTTTAATAGTGTGGAGATACTTGCTGCTGCAATACCTTTACCAAGTGAGCTTAAAACGCCACCGGTAATAAAAATATACTTCGTTTCATGGTTGGACATAATCTTTCCGCCTCGTTATTTTTTAATGGCAAGATTATATCCAACTGAAGCTAATAAAGGAATTATTACCTTAAGAGCATTTGTCGTGAAAATAGTTCGTTGCTTCTACGAAACCTTCGATAGAACCGCAGTCAAAGCGTCTGCCTGTAAATTTATACGCAATCACTTTTCCCTGTTTTGCGAGCTCTAAAAGAGCATCGGTAATTTGAATCTCACCACCTTTTCCAGGCTTAGTATTTTCAATAATATCAAAAATATCCGGTGTTAATATATAACGGCCAATAATCGCTAAATTGGTTGGTGCATCTTTGGGGTCTGGCTTTTCAACCATGTTGGAAACTCGAAGTACGGACTCATTTCCATCCACAATTTTTCCATCAATCACACCGTATTTGTTCGTGTCTTCTTTAGGTACTTCTTCAATGGCAACAACCGCGCAACGATATTTCTCATACACTTCAACCATCTGCTTAAGCACAGGGTCACCATCCGCATTGTCGCATAAGTCATCCGCCAAGATAACCGCAAATGGCTCGTCCCCAATCAATGTTTTACCGGTCAAAATGGCATGTCCTAAACCTTTCATTTCAACTTGTCGGGTATAACTGAAGGTACAATTATCAATCAAGTTACGAATTTCAGTCAGATAACTCTCTTTTGAAGTTCCCTTAATTTGATGTTCAAGTTCATAACTCACATCAAAATGATCTTCAATAGCGCGTTTCCCACGTCCTGTAACAATCGCCATAGTGTCAATTCCCGCACTAACAGCTTCTTCAACACCATACTGAATCAAAGGTTTGGTCAAAACAGGTAACATCTCTTTAGGCATCGCTTTTGTCGCAGGAAGGAACCTTGTACCATATCCTGCGGCTGGGAAAAGGCACTTTTTAACTGATTTAAGACTATTTATTTTACTGTATTTTGAGATACTAGACAACGTATCGCTCCTAAAAAATTTAATGTGAAATTTTAGCTTAATTTTTCTCTTTTTACGATTAGAGTGTAAAAATTAAACACCTTGATAGGCACGACTCATAAAGGGATGTATTATCATGCTTTTATCATAAAAATTTTGTTACGCTATTTTGCATATGCACATCATAAAAAGGTATCTTATGCTTAAACGCATCTTTTGGACAGTTAGTATAGCGTGTACACTTCTTTTAAGTATTGTAATGTTTGGTACATTTATGGGGTTACCAACCTCTCTTATTATCTTCATCGCTCTCATACTTTTTATATGCACGCTTGGGATACTCTATATCAAGCTTATTCAACCTCTCTCACAAGCGATTACATTACTGTCTAATCTTAATTTACGTGACAAAGAGAAGAGGGTTGAAGCACAAAAAGCGTTTTTACATGTAACCAATCAAAGCAGCCTTATCCAGTCACTTTTTAGTAAGCCGTATGACTTAATTGCTCTATTAATTGATTTGAGTGAAAACTACTCACAAAGTGCAGGCAAAAACTCTATTGCAACAGCTCAACTGATGTATTCTATTGATACCATGTCGCATAAACTAGAAGAGAAAGCAAAATCTATTGGAGAAATCTCTGCTTCAGCACAAAATATCTTCGAACATGTCAATCGCGTGAGTGCGAATTCACAAGAAGCATCCTCTTTTGCGAAACTCTCCATGAGTGAAAGTCGAAAAAGCATTGCAGAACTCAATGAAATTATTGCAAATATGTCCAATATTAATGTTCAAACAGCCGACGCATCCTCTAAAGTGAATGACCTTAAAGAAAAATCGCTCACCATTCAAAACGTTACAACGGTTATCGATGATATAGCAGATCAAACCAACCTTTTAGCCCTTAATGCCGCAATAGAAGCCGCTCGTGCTGGAGAACACGGGAAAGGGTTCGCCGTCGTAGCAGATGAAGTCAGGAATTTAGCAGAACGTACCTCTAAATCAACCAGTGAAGTTACCTTGATCATTAAGCAAATTCAACAAGATACCAATGATGTATTTGCCAGTATTGAAGCATTGCGCAACGAAGTAGGGCGCGCATCCGATAAAGTACAATTTGTGGGTGAAGAGATTAAGCTTTTTATTCAAAATGCGGAAAAAATCGAAGAACAAATCGCGACTATTGCCCAAAGCTCTGATTATAACAGTGATCAGTTGCTCACGATTAAAGATGCGATTTCTAAAATCAGTGACCAGCTTGAATCGGGTACAAAAGAGATGAAAGCCATATCAGGTCAAACGCAAGCCATTATTACAGGGGCTGAAAGTGCACATGAAAACTTAAGTGCATTTGCGATGGACGAATACCATGAAAAGATGTATCAAAAATGCCTAGAGGCAAAGAAACAGGTTGAATCACTCTTTGAGACGGCTATTGACAGTGGCAAATTAAGTATAGATGATATTTTTGATACGAATTTTAAACCAATCCCCAATACCAATCCTCAAAAATATTCTACCAGATACGATTCGTTTACCGATCAAACGTTCCCTGCAATCGTTGATACACTCATGAAAGAAAACGCTGAATTACTCTTCTATGCTGTTGCGATGCATAAATCAGGATATATTTCAACGCACAATGCGCGTGCGCCGCTCACAGGCAATTATGAAAAAGATCTTTTTGGAAATCGCTCTAAACGCATCTTTACTGACAGTGGTGTAAGAGGTGCAAACCATGAAAAACGCGTCCTTTTGCAAACTTATCGTAGAGAAAATGGTGATATTATGCATGATATTTCAATCCCAATTTATGTCAAAGGCCGTCATTGGGGTGGATTTAGAATTGGCTACCGCCCCAAATCTTAACCTAGCTCCATAATTAATTTTATCTTTTAAGCTTAATTTTAAATAAAAATATACTTTATCACCTTTTATTTTCATGTAAAATAAAGTGTAAAAAAGTTACTTCACTGAAAATATAAAAATATTTTTTTTATCATAATTGACTTTTAATTTTTTTGTTGATATAATTCCGAAAATTTAAAAGGAGCTACAAATGTTGAAGAAAATCAATCTATTAACCGCTGGTGTTGTTATGACACTTATTAATGCTCTCTTGTTTATCGCAGGTTTTGTCTATTTAACATTGAGCCAATCACTTTAAAAAACATGAAGTAAAGCCTGACAAGCGAGTCAAACGAGCTTGTCTAAGGCTTAGTATTTCCATCCTCACCTAACATTTCACGCATTTTTCGCTCCATCCTCTTTTCAAAAGCTTCATTAGATGGCGAATCTTCACACGCAAATTTTGCCTTACCGTAAAGGACACATCCTTTATCGCCAGGGTCGCACTCTTTATGAATAATGTCACATACTCCCTCGACATCGTGGGGACACGTCCAACCACCTTGATTCATTTCGTAGCCTTTTTACATGTAATGTTTTGCAAGTGTACTGACGCCACCGACAATAAATTGCACCGCAATAGCTCCTACAATAAGCCCCATCAAACGGCTGACAATTTTTTGCCCAGTAATGCCAAGATAGTGCCTGATATAAATACTGTTCTTAAAAGCAAGATACACACTTAAAGCAACAATCAGATACGCCAATACAAGTGCCGCAATAGATGCAATACTTTCACTATGTCCACGCAAAATAATGACGGTGGCAAAAATCCCAGGGCCAAAAGTGATAGGAATACCCAAAGGAATCACTGAAAATTCATCATTTTTA
Source organism: Sulfurospirillum sp. E15m (assembly GCF_059415145.1). Classification (NCBI taxonomy): domain Bacteria; kingdom Pseudomonadati; phylum Campylobacterota; class Epsilonproteobacteria; order Campylobacterales; family Sulfurospirillaceae; genus Sulfurospirillum; species Sulfurospirillum sp. E15m. The sequence goes on along the minus strand of NZ_JCAHZS010000006.1, from coordinate 117,791 downwards.
ATCGCTTCAGCACGCTCTTCCTCGGTTTGATTTTTGGACTCCATCGAACCTTGTACCATCTTAATCGCCGTAAGAAGTAAAATAATGCCACCCATTACTTTAAGAGAATCAATCTCAATTCCAAAAAGATTGAGGAGAAAATTCCCCGTTAAAAGAACGACAAAGAAAGCAACAATAATGGTCATTGTTGCTTTTCCTGCAATTTTAGTGATATGCTCTTTGGTCGTACTTTGAGGTAGGAGCGAGAGCATGATAGCACTCACTCCCAAAGGATCGACAATCGCCATCATTGTAATGGTATGTTGCAATAACAGATTGAAAAAGTCTGCCATTATGCCTCTTCAGTTTTCAATACAGCACCACTGCTTGCATTGGTAACAAGCTGTCGATACTGTTTGAGCCAACTTCCTTGAATTGCTTTTAGTTTCGGTTTAAAGCTCGCTTTACGACGCGTAAGTTCATCTTCATCAATCAATGCTTCAATGGTATAAGCATCCACATCGATTTGAATCGTATCGCCATCTTGAAGCAATCCGATAAGTCCACCCTCAGCCGCTTCAGGACTGACGTGACCGATACTCAATCCTCTGGTAGCACCCGAAAAACGTCCATCGGTAATGAGCGCCACATCAGCCCCCAAACCCATGCCCATAATTAAACTCGTTGGAGAGAGCATCTCTTGCATACCAGGACCACCACGAGGACCTTCGTAACGAATCACTACTACATTACCCTTGGTAACTTTTCCACCCACGATACCCGCTAATGCTTCTTGTTGGGAATCAAAACAGACCGCTTTACCGATAAATTGGCGCGCTCCTACAATACCTGCCGTTTTGATAACACAGCCTTCAAGAGCCAAGTTACCAAATAAAATCGCAAGTCCCCCCACTTTTGAGTAAGGATTTTCAAGCGTATGAATGATGGCGGTGTCTTTAATATCAGCATTGGCAATGCGCTCGCCAACCGTTTCACCCGTTACGGTTAAATTATCTAAATATAAAATGCCATTATCACGTCTACTAACCTCTTTCATGACAGCATTCATGCCACCAGCACGGTTGATGTCTTCCATATGAACGGTTGAGAGAGACGGAGAGATTTTAGCGATGTGAGAAACATTTTTGCTGATCTCATTAATGTCTTTAATCGCAAATTTTACGCCTGCTTCTTTGGCAATCGCCAACATGTGTAAAACCGTATTGGAACTTCCACCCATAGCCATATCAATCGCAAATGCATTACGTACGGCTTTTTCATTCAAAATATTTCTAAGCTTAAAGCGATCATCCGTGGCAATTTCACAAATACGTTTAGCAGCAGCTCGTAAAAGCACCTCTCGCTCAGGGGTTAAAGCGGGGATAGTGCCATTGCCTGGAAGTGCTATACCCATCGCTTCCATGAGGGTATTCATACTGTTGGCGGTAAACATTCCCGAACAGCTACCACCACTTGGGCAGGCATTGCACTCAATATCCGTCAGTTCAGATTCGGTAATATCTCCTTTTTCAAACTTACCAACCGCTTCAAAAGCAGAGTTTAGATCAAGAGGTGCTCCCTCTTTCGTATAACCTTTTTTCATCGGTCCACCGCTCACAAATACCGTTGGAACATTGACACGAAGTGCGCCCATAATCATTCCAGGAACGATTTTATCGCAGTTTGGAATACAAATCATTGCATCCAACATGTGCGCGTTCATCATTGTTTCAATGGAATTGGCAATAATTTCACGGCTTGGAAGGGAGTAGAGCATACCATCATGTCCCATTGCGATACCATCATCAACACCTATTGTATTGAACTCAAACGGAACACAGCCATTCTTGCGAATTTCATCTTTAATGATGACGGCATACTCATGCAAAAAGAAGTGACCGGGGATGATGTCAATATACGAATTTGCGACACCAATAAATGGTTTATTAAAATCTTCATCTTTTAGCCCAGTTGCTCGAAACAAACTTCGATGAGGCGCTCTGTTATACCCTTTTTTTACCTGATCACTACGCATCATGCTTCCTTAAATATTTTTCAGAAATTATAGCAAACCCTCACTAAAAAACTTTACATGTAAAAAAAATTACGTAAATCACTTTACATTATCAAAAAAAACTGCTATACTCTCATCTCTTTTTTAAGTGCGGGAATAGCTCAGTGGTAGAGCACAACCTTGCCAAGGTTGGGGTCGCGAGTTCGAACCTCGTTTCCCGCTCCATTTAGTTTAAGTTAAAAAAGAAACGCGTTGCCCGGATGGCGAAATTGGTAGACGCAAGGGACTTAAAATCCCTCGGGAGTTTTTCCTGTGCCGGTTCAAATCCGGCTCCGGGCACCACCTTTATGATTCGGTGGCGATATAGCCAAGCGGTAAGGCATGGGCCTGCAAAGCCTTGATCCCCGGTTCGAATCCGGGTGTCGCCTCCACCTTAATACTTAAATACAATACATTCTTTATCTGTCGGGAGATGGCAGAGCGGCTTAATGCGGCGGTCTTGAAAACCGTTGAGGGTAATACCTCCGGGGGTTCAAATCCCTCTCTCCCGGCCACTCCTTTGAGTTCACCCAAAACATAATCTTAACAGCAACTTTACAAAGCCCTTAGTAAACATACTATAGTATTACACAAATAAAACATGCTATTGAAAAATCAGCCAAAGTATTTTCCATAAGGTTTTTGATGAGAAGACATCCTTTAAAGAATCAAAACTCCGTAGAACAACTTTTACAATTACAAAGCTTATTTGATACCGCACAGTCTTTGTACCTCAAAGGCCAATTTGAACAAGCGCAAGCTTATTACACTGAAATATTACAAATAGATCCGTACTCATTTGAAGCTTACTATCGACTTGGCAATACGTTAGAAGAACTACATCAGTATGAAATGGCTTTAGAGAATTACGATAAAACACTTACGCTTCATCCAAATCATGCCGACGCTCATGCACATCGTGCCGTCGTGCTAAAAATACTACGAAAATTTGATGAAGCGCTACAAAGTTATGATAAAGCTATAAGCTTAAATCCTCACTACGCAATTTTACATTCCAATCGTGGAAATATTTTACAAATGTTACATCGATATGAAGAAGCTTTGGAGAGCTATGATAGGGCTCTATTGTTACAACCCTCTTATGCCGATGCGCATTCTAATCGAGGAATTACGTTATACACACTGCAAAGATATGAAGAAGCATTAGACTGTTATAACAAAGCAATTGCGCTTAATCCAAAACATGCCGATGCGTATGCAAATAAAGGAGCTACGCTTACAAAGTTGTATCGATATGAAGACGCTTTAGAAAACTACAATCGCGCTATCGCTTTAAAGCCACAGCTTGCCACAGCGTATTCTAATCGTGGAAATACGTTAAAGGCATTACAAAGATACCATGACGCCTTAGAAGATTATAATCACGCCATTGCTATCAATCCAAGATTTCCTGGGGCATATAGGAATAAAGCGTTACTTCTCTTGTTATTGGGCGATTTAAAAAAAGGGTTTGATTTGTACGAATGGCGGTGGTATAAAGATGATTTTACTTCATTTGCACGCAATTTTTCACAACCCCTTTGGCTAGGAAAAGAAGATTTAAAAGATAAAACACTCCTTATTCATGCAGAACAAGGTTTAGGTGACACCATACACTTTTCTCGCTATATCGAACGATTAGCTCATCTTGATAGCAAAATCATTTTTGAAATCCCAGAACCTTTATACCAATTATTTCATCAATTCAAAGGGGTTCATCACTTCGTTTTAAAAGGTGATGTCTTACCGCATTTTGACTATCATTGCCCGTTGATGAGCTTGCCTTTAGTCTTTCAAACATCTTTAGATAATATTCCTTGTTCCATGCCTTATCTAACAGCTAATATTCACAAGAGAGATTATTGGAGAGAAAAACTCAAGCATCTCATCAAGCCAAAAATTGGACTTGTATGGAATGGTAGCCCCCTGCATAACAACGATCATAATCGCAGTCTCGCTTTATCGCTATTGTTAGCTTATTTACCTCAAAGATTTGAATATATTGCCTTACAAAAAGAGATACGAGCAAAAGATAGACCGATACTGCAAAACAATCCACATATTCACTGTTTTGAGGATGAATTAAATGATTTCACCGATACGGCTGGACTTTGCGATTGTATGGATTTAATCATCAGTGTCGATACAAGCGTAGCTCATTTAGCATGTGCCATGAACAAAGAAACGATTATTTTGCTACCCTTTGTACCCGATTGGAGATGGATGAGCGATAGAAGCGATAGTCCATGGTACCCTTCCGCACAATTGATGCGACAAACAAAAATCAATGATTGGGATAGCTGTTTGGTGCAGTTAAAGGCTTTTTTGGACGATAAATTTCACTAAATAACGATTCGTGTATTTAGAAGTTCTAAATACACGAAATGATAAAACATCATTATGATTGTTGAAGTTGTTGGAGTTGTTGGTCGAAAAATTGCTCAAGTGTCTTTTTATCTTCTGCGTTTAATTTCGATTTTTCATGCATGAACGTATAGCTTCCTAATGGCATTAAGCCATTATTGATAAGCTGTTTTGCACGTTCAATTCTTTTTATTCTTATATCCGCATTGATATTTGCCCATGTTGAGAAATTAAGCGCTTTTCTTCCCTCATCAATATGGTCAGCCATAAACCAAGAAATAGGTGCGACATTGTGATACCAAGGATATGTTGTTTCATTGGAATGACAATCAAAACAGGCTTTTTTGAGAACCACCATCGCTTTGTCATCCGCTTTTAATGCAATTCTTTCATCAACTTTTGGATTATTAAAATTGGGGCGTATAAATTGAATCACTATCACAAGAGCAAATAATCCAAAAAGTATTTTTTTCATCGAAAGCTTCCTTAAAATTAAAATATCATTATTTTAACACGCAAGTATAAACAAAAACCAAATTGTTAAACATTGATGACTTCCACTTTGATGGACTTAAACGCTGCCGTTAAGATAAGTTCATCACATCTGTCGCCAAAAAGAGTGTTGATGTGTGAATTGGCATGATGAAAGGTGCAAAAAAGCGTTTTGGGTTGGACTTTATCGGTCAATTTGACTCTCAGTGGTGCGCTTTGCCCATACGGCGTTTTTAAAATTACTTTTTCACTGCTAAAATCAGCCACGTCGTTTTCATTGACCAGCAAGATGGTCTCATCGTAACGTTTGTTGAGTTTTTCACAGCGACTGGTTTGAGAAGCGTTATTGTACTGCGCAAGGGTTCGCCCCGTCGTGAGATGATACCCTACAAGTCGCTTTTCACTCAATTCTTGCACCATGCCTCGTAGTTCATATTGGTGGTAATGAAATCTACCATACCCATCTTCCGTTCGAAAGTCCAGTTGATGCAACACAGGCGTATCTTCGGTATGCACAGGCCATTGAAGCCCACGCACACGGTGACGCTCAAGCCGATTGTAGCTTGCCCCTGAAAAACGTCGGTACGCCACTTCGCGCACTTCATCCCAAATCTGTTTGGAATCTTTGTAGTTGTACTTTCCGCCCAGTTTAGTATCAATCAATTGAATTACTTCCCAATCGTCTGGCAAGTCCGATTTCACGAGCGGTTGCGAAAGATGCAGCCGTCGCATAGCATTGACATAAACACCTGTTTTTTCATATGCCGATTTGACGCCCACGACAATGTCTGCACGTTTTGCGATTTCCGTCATAAACAGCTCTTGAACGAAAATAAACTCCAGTGTATCGAGTGCGGCATTGACTTTATTGCTATTGGGATGCACATGCGTCAAGTCTTCACCCATATTGATTACCGCTTTAATACGCCCTTCAAACATTGCCTCCACGAGTTGCGGTGTCATCAATCCAATCTCTTTAGGCGTTTGATAATCGGGGTCGTAGTAAGGAAGCATACCCATATCGCACGCCCCTTGGACGTTATTTTGTCCGCGAAGAGGCATCAAGCCTGCGCCCACTTTTCCAATGTTGCCTGTCATGAGTGCAAGGTGCGTGATTGCCATGACTGCGTATGAACCGTCAATGTGCTCCGTAATGCCAAGCCCCCAGAAAATCATCGACTTTTTGAGCGCATATTCGCGTGCCACTTTGGGAATCAATTTGCTTAGGTATTCATAACCTTCAATCGTTTCAAAATACTTCGGATTGGCAAAAGGGTCGTTCAAAATTTTCTCTTTAAACGCATCAAATCCAAGCGTGCGATCTGCTAGGAAATGCTCATTGTAAAGCTCTTCGGTGATGATGACATACGCCATCATATTTAAAATCAGTAGATTAGACTCGTGAGGAATGATGCCTTTGTATTTTGCCAAACGATGCAAGGTAATTTCACGTACATCAAAGACGGCTAAATTATCGTGCTTCGTTGCCATATCGACGATACGATTGGAAATGATGGGGTGCGCTTCGGTGGTATTGGAGCCAATGACAATCATAAATTCTGCTTGATAAATATCGTTGTACGGATTGGTCGCAGCACCCTCGCCAATGGTCGTGCGCATCCCTTTAAGGCTAGGCGAGTGGCAGATGCGCGCACAGTTATCAACATGGGGAGAGTTTAACGTGTGGCGAGTAAATTTTTGAAGCAGGTATGAACTTTCGCACGAGGTTCGCGCCCCACCGATGGAACAGACACTTTTTTGCCCGTATTTCTTTTGAATCTCGTGAAGTTTCATCGCTGCTGCAGTGGTTGCGGCATCCAGTGTGGTTTCAACCCATTCTTCATCCAATTCGTTTACATGTAAAGCGATGGCTTCGTAAATGGCAGGGTTATTCGCTAAAAAACGCTTGCGAATCCGTGGCGTTCTGAGACGATCGGGGGCATTGACAAACTCAAAACCGTATTTGCCTTTGACACATAAATTGCCCTCTGAAACGACACCCTCAGGGTGAGCAAAAATGCTTTGAATCGTATTGTCTTTGACGTTGGCGGCAATATCACACCCCACACCACAATAAGTACAAACGCTGTCTATGACTTCCATTTGCTCCATGTTTTATTCACCTTTGGTATAGTAAAAATCTCCGTGAACGGATTCATTTTTAATTTTTTTAATAGCACTCGCTTTGAGCGCATCGTAACGTACTGCATCTATTTTTTGCTCAATCATCGTCGCTTCTTTATCTTTACCAGAGACCTCTGTATTTAAAACTTCGCACTCTTTTTTGGTCAATCGCTTTTTAAGAAGCAGTGCCAGCTCTTCATCGCTTTTTGTAAGTTCACGCTTCTCACCCATCACCATCTGAATGATTTTTCGAGCCTCTAATTCATTTAATTTCATGCTAACCTCTTGAAGTAATTGTGCGTATTATAGCCTAACGAAACTTTTGCTATACTCACCTTTATTTGTTACATAAAGGCATGCTATGATTATTTATATTCACGGATTTGGCTCAAGCGGAGAGGCAAGTAAAGCGAAACTGCTTCGTGCATATTGCCAAAAAGAGGGTATTCGTTTTATTGCACCATCCTTGCCCACCATTCCCGATCTTGCGATTAAAACACTCAGCGAACTGATTGAATCCTATCAAGAACCTGTGTATCTAATGGGCTCATCTTTGGGCGGCTATTACGCGCTTTATCTCAGCGATAAGTACAACCTTAAAGCCGTGCTGATTAACCCCGCCATCAATGCCCCTGAGACACTGGAGCGCGCCATCGGACATGGGGTGAATTATTACGATAACTCAGCGTACGAGTGGAACGAATCGCATCTTGAAATGTTAGAGAGTTACGAGATTGAAGAACCCAATCTTGAGAACCTGCTCGTCTTGCTTCAAACAGGCGATGAGGTACTCGATTACGAAGAGGCGTTTGATGTTTTAGAGGGTGCAAAAATAATCGTAGAAGAGGGTGGCACTCACAGTTTTGAAGGACTAGAGCGCCACTTTGAGACTATTCGACGTTTTTTCGGCGTCGCTTTAAAATTGTAATATTATTGAGTAACTTGACCGCATAAAGCGTTAAAACCGTTCCAATGATGATGAAAAGATCGACTTTTTCACCTAAAAAAACGGCACTGAGAATGATCGCCGAAAACGGTACCAAAAAGACGAACGAGCTCACCTCGGCAGCGCCTAATTTTTCAATACCTAAGAAAAAGATCGTATTGGCAAAGGTAGACGCTGCGAGAGAGATCAACAGCGTGTTAAGCCAAAAAATGCCATCAAATGATGCAAAAGGTATCGTGCTCACATCGACAAAGAAAAGCCAATCAAAGACAACGGACATAATGTACATGTAAAACGTAAACACGATGGGCGAAATCTTGGTTGATTTGGAACTGATAATCGTCAAAACTGCCCACAAAATAGCCGCCAATAAAAAATAGAGATTGTGAATCACTAAAATATGGGCTAAATCAAACGTCCAAATATGCAGCATCGTCAAAACTCCCACCGCACCCAAACCTAGCGCAAACAGGTCTTTAGAACTCACTTTTTTAGTGCCTAGTAACGCTAAAAAAACAAACGTTAAAATAGGAATCATCGTCGTCACCATCGCACCACCCAAAGAGGCCGTACCAAACTTCGTTCCAAGGTAATAATATTTGTTGTAAAAAATCAATGCCAACGCCGCCAATACAACCAACCCAAAGCTTTTAAGGTCAATTTTGAACGAATGCTTAAGCCACACAATGATGGGAATCATCGTAATCGCCGTAATGCCAAAACGCAAGAAAATCATCTCAAAAGCGCTGATGTAATGTCCTAAAACTTTCACATTGACCCACGAGCCACCCCATGCAACCATCGCAAGAAACAGTAAAAAAAAGAAAATATTTTTTTGTGTCATGGAAACTCCTTGGCGCGAATTTTACTCTTTTTGGTTGTCGTTATATAGAATGAAATTGCTTTTTATAACACATTTTCATTTAGGAGCGTACTTTTTTTCTTCCTATGCGAATGTTATTGAGAAGTTTCACTGCCCACAGCGTGAGAATGGTACCCAACACAATAAACAAGTCCACTTTTTCATCCAAGAAAATGGCGCTGAGAATAATCGCTGAAAACGGCACCAAAAAGATAAACGAGCTTACCTCCGCCGCACCCAGTCGCTCGATGCCCAAAAAGAAAATGGTATTGGCAAAAGCGGTTGAGAGAACAGACATGCACAGCATATTGAACCAAAAAGATGTATCGTACGTATGCGATAGTATCGTATGTGTATCAATCGCAAAAATCCACACCAAAACAACCATCACAACGTACATATAAAAACTAAAAATAATGGGCGAAACCTTCGTGGCTTTGGAGCTGACAATCGTCATAATCGCCCACAAAAGAGACGCCACCAAAAAATACATATTTTGAATCACCAAGATATGTTTTGCGTCCAAGCTCCAAACATGCAGCATCGTTAAAACGCCTACAGCCCCTAAAGCTAGCGCAAAGGTGTCTTTTCGACTCACTTTTTTTGAACGCAATAGCGCCATTAAAATAAAAGTATTAATCGGAATCAGTGTCGTCACCATCGCGCCACCCAGCGATGCCGTACCAAATTTAGTTCCTAAGAAGTAATAATTCATGTATGCAATCATCACCAGAGCTGAAACAACGGCTAACGCAAAGCTTTTGGCATCAATTTTAAACGATTTTTTCAGCACGATAATAATCGGCACCATCGCCACGACTGTGATGAAAAAGCGTATAAACATCATTTCATACGCATTCACATAATGGCTGATGACTTTCACATTGACCCATGAGCCGCCCCATGCAATCATCGAAATAAACAGTAAAAAGAAAAATAGATTTTTATTTGCCATGCAAACTCCTTGCGCGAAAGTTTACAGCTTTTTGACTCAAGAATATAGAATAAAATTGCTTTTTTGAAGCAGTGTTTTAGGGGAATAGCCATAAATCTTGCGGAAATTGCGGATGAAATGCGACTGGTCACTAAATCCTGCTTGCAGTGCGGCATGGGTGAGTGAAGCGCCTTCAAGGACCAAAGACTTGGCTTTATAGATGCGCTCTGAGAGAATATATTGGTGCGGTGTGATGCCCATGTGGTCTTTAAAAAGCCTGACAAAATGGTACTTACTGAGCATCGCTGTTGAAGAGAGTTCATCGAGTAAAATCTCATGGTCAAGGTTTTCATGAATGTATTCCACAACCATCGAAATACTCTTTTTATTTTTACATGTAAAAGGGTAAGGAATGGTCTTGTGTGCGTAATGCGTGATGAGATACGAAAGGGCATCCATGAGTTTAATCTCTGAGCTCATCGCCTCTTCTTTGGCATAAACACTGTGAAAAAAGTGGCGCAAGCGTTGATAGAGTGTCATATCTTCAATGATGTGTTTTTCAAAAATAACCATCTTGGACTCGCCATACATCTGCTCGTATAAGTTGCTGAGAAGTTCACTACTAGGGTAAAAGTTAGTGTATTGCCATGCGTGCGAATCACCATAATGCACTTCACCAGGGTTGATAATCCGTGTGGCGTATTGATAAGCACAACTGGTTTTGTGTCCATGAACCGAAGACTCAAACATACCATCATGCGTCAGCCCAATGGTGTAGGTATCGTGAAAATGGCTCGTAAACGTGCCGTTGGAATGGATGATATTTTCAAAAACAGTGTCGTGCAATAAAGAGGGTTTCATGACAAAATTATACCCGAAATGTGCTCATTAACAATAGAACAAAGTTGCGCTCTAGTACCGTGAAAATTTCACAGCTATCGCATTGCCTTCGATACCACTGAGACGATTCCATGAAGCACCGAGTTTTGTGTAATGCACGTAAATCAGAGCGTCCGCTCCTTTTTTCAACGCTTCTTCTTTAAGTTTGGCTTCGACCTCGGCTTGCGTTGGCTCTTCTCCCCATGGATTGAGTTTGGTCACACTCGCACTTAGCTCACCTAAACTCTTATAAGGTCTATCGGTAATATCAAGTTCGTACATCAAAATAGAAGAAGGAAGCGTCATTTTTACTTCTGTTTTTTCAGTGGGCGCAGGTGCCTTTTGACTCCAAAAATTCATATTAAGGGAACACCCTGAAAAAAGTGCGACACAGGTTGCCATTACGATCCATTGTCTCATGAAAACTCCTTCAAAAAATAGCGAATAGTGTACCATGTTTTTTTACATGTAAAATAAACAAGCAAAGCCTAAATCTGTTGTAAACGCCTTAAAATCATGGCGCGTGCCACGAAAATACCGCTGAGGCATCCATATAAAAAGCCAATGCCAAGACTAAAAGAGAGCTCATGCAAAAGAGGAAGTTCGCGAGCAATGATAACACCTACGATAAATTTAATCCAAAAAATAAGCATCATCGCAACAAACCATATCCAACTACCTTTGAGGGCAAAGGCATTTTGTTCATGCAGATACATAGCGTGATAAAATGCTTTAATGCGAATTCCAAGAAACGACATAAGCATCATGCCCAGTAACCACATCAAGAGACTAGCATTTATCCCAAACGATGAAATGACACTGTATAAAGAGAAAAGAACCATAAAAAGCGGTACGATAAGGGCTCTTTTAAATGAGACGATATGGTCTTTGCTTTGTTGATACCCCAGTATAACCAATGCGATAAAAATTACAAACACATATAACGGGATATGTTTTATAAATTCCTGCATGGCGTTCCTTCTTTAAATAGTGAAAAGTATTATAACGCAAATCGACTTTTGCATCTTTTGAGCCTGAATTGAGATATAATAATTTACGATTAACCTTCTTGGAATAAGGTCAAAGAATGCTCAAAATACTCTTGTCTTGCTTTTACATGACAGCACTTCTTCACGCACAAAACAGTCTTTCACCCATACCCAAGTTTAATCACATCCATGATGTCAAAGTCGTTCAAGCCTTTGATATTCCTACCCTCAAAGCCAATTGGAAATCGCGCATTGAAGTGATGCGAATAGAAGGGGATGTCCCCATTATTGATGTGGAGTCTTCTTTTAATGCTCAAAAATTCAACCCCAAAGAGTATGCCGGGTTGATGGATAAACTCCATGTAGCGCTCATTGCTTTTTCACCCCAAGTTTCAACCAAAGAGTTTGAAGACCATGCAAAAACGTGGGATGATTCCGTACATCGCCTGATTGAAATCGACCCGTACCGTTACGTGCCAACTACTACCGCGGGTATCTATCCTGTGTGGACGCAAGAACCGTTGGATTTTGCAAAAGAGAGCACATCCCGCGCTGTACAAGAAGCTTATCCGTTATTGGGAGAATTTGAGTTTCGTCACTATCCTTCACCACGACAAGCCAAGCGCAATGAAACCACTAGAGACGTTAGTATTCCTATTGACTCGCCCGCAGCGCACGAACTCTTTCAGTTCTCAGAGCGTACGCGCATTCCTTTTGAAATTCATTATGAAATTGAAGATGGGCTTTTAGCACCGCTTGAAAAAATGCTTCAAACCTACCCTCGGTCTAAAGTCATTTGGTGTCATTTGGGGCAAATTCGTTACAGCGAGCGTGCGAAACACTACTCTGCCGCCTATGTGAGAGAACTCATTGAGCATTACCCCAATTTGCATTTTGACCTTGCCTTTGGCGATTGGAATTCTATTTATCCACCGAGCAAAGAACATCAAGCAACCTTGTGGGATACAGAGAACAAACGCCTTAAATCCGAATGGATTAAACTCATCGAAGACCATCCTTATCGCTTTTTGATGGCTTTTGATATCGGTGGTGACCGTCAAGGAAATTTAGAAGATAAAGTACGCGTTGCACGCGAAATTTTAAGCAACTTCTCTCCAAAAATTCAGGAAATTCTTGCCTATAAAGCTTTTTGGAGACTTGTGTTTCAAGAGGATTTTAAATAATCCAAGGAGATACCATGCATCAGGTGATCCTAGCGATTGCAAAACAAGCAATTCAAGATGAATTCAACCATACCCACACGCTCAATGTTCAAGAGATGGTGGAGCGCTATCCTGATTTTGCCAAGCCCAAAGCTACCTTTGTTACCCTCACACTGGATAAGCAACTTCGAGGATGCATCGGCTCTCTCATCGCTCACCGTTCTTTATTAGAAGACCTTATCTACAATGCTAAAGCCGCCGCTTTTGATGACCCACGTTTTTATCCACTCTCTTTAGAAGAATTTTCACGCGTTCACATTGAAGTTTCCTTACTGAGTGAACCTGAACGTGTTGATTATGAGACGATTGCAGAACTTCAAAGTAAAATTAAGATGGGAGAAGATGGCATCATTTTACAAAGAGGAACACGCAAAGCCACATTTTTACCCCAAGTATGGGAACAACTTCCTAGCTTCGAGCTTTTTTTCTCTCACTTATGCCAAAAAGCGGGATTAGAAGAAAATTGTTTACAAAGTCACCCTGATATTTGGCGTTACAAGGTTGAAAAGGTTACTTAATGCACTACTATAAACCAGAAGGCAGTCGTTTAGTGTGTCTCTTGTGTGCACACTATTGTCATCTTAAAGAGGGTCAAACGGGCATTTGTGGGGTCAATCAAAACGTCGATGGTAGTATCAAAAACCTTGTTTATGGCTATCCTATCGCACTTCATGTCGATCCCGTTGAGAAAAAACCGCTGTACCATTTTTTGCCGGGGAGTAGGGCTTTTTCACTGGGAACCATCGGCTGTAATTTTAAATGCCCGTTCTGTCAAAATTGGAGTATTTCGCAAGAAAAAACATTACATGTAAAAGAGTTTGTAGCGCCTGAACAAATTGTAGAAATGGCACTTAAATACGAATGTGCTTCCATTGCTTACACTTACAATGAACCCACTATTTTTTATCCTTATGCGCACGACATTGCCATTTTAGCTCATGAAAAAGGCATCAAAAACATCTTTGTGACCAACGGTTTTGAATCGAGTGAAGTCATCGATAACATGAAAGGCGTGATTGATGCGGCCAATGTTGATCTTAAATCTTTCAATCCTGATTACTACAAAAAAGAGCTAGGAGGAGGGCTTGAGGCTATCTTAGAGAACCTTAAACACTTTAAGCGCAATGGCATCTGGCTTGAAGTGACCACACTGATTGTCCCCACAAAAAATGACTCCGATGAGGAGTTAAAAGCCATCGCTTCATTTATTGCAAAAGAATTAGGATGTGAAACGCCTTGGCATATCAGCGCTTTTCATCCTGATTATCACGAGCAGAGTTTACCCAATACATCGCTTCAAACGCTCCAACGTGCACAAGCCATCGGCCACGAAGCAGGACTTGCGCACATTTACATCGGTAATGTCGGGCTCGAAAATCCTACCCGTTGTTTTACATGTAATGCCATTTTGATTGAGCGAAAAGGGTATGAAATCTTGGAAAATAGACTGGTCGAGGGCTGTTGTCCTCACTGTCATAAACCTTTAGCAGGAGTTTTTGATGAAATATAGACACAGTGCTGTCGCGGGCATGTTTTACCCCGATAGTTGTAGTGACATCAAACACTACATTGATCACTTTAGTCAAGGCATTTTGCCAAGCTCACTTGACGTGATTCCTAGAGCACTTATTGTTCCGCATGCGGGGTATATTTACAGCGGGTTTACCGCAAATCTCGCTTACCATTACGCTGCATCAAAGTGCCATGAAATCAAACGGGTGATTGTCATAGGACCAAGCCACCGTGTGTACATTGCAGGAGCATCTATTGCACTGTATGAGCAATATCAAACGCCCTGTGGCGATATAGAAATTGATTTGGAATTCTCACATGAGCTTCAAAAAAATCACTCTTTTTTAGAATTTATGCCCTCAGCCCATGAAGAGCACTCCACCGAAGTTCAAATGCCCTTCATTCAGCACTACTTTAAGCAGGCTAAAGTCGTTGAAATCGTTTACGGAGACCTCTTAGCCCAAGAACTATCACCCTTAATAGATGCGGTCTTAGGCGACGAGCACACTCTCATTGTTATCAGTACCGATTTGAGCCATTTTTATACTGAAGAAGAGGCAAATAGGCTTGATAATATCTGCATACAAGCCATTAAACATCTTGATATTCATGGGTTAGCAGGCGGATGTGAAGCGTGTGGTATTACGGGAATTAAAGCGCTGGTTCAAAGTGTGCAAAATTCTAATTTAAAACCATATTTTCTGGATTATCGTACCAGTTTTGATCGTACAAAAGATGATACAAGAGTTGTAGGTTATGCGTCATTCGTCCTTGGTTAAACATAGAAGCTAGTTTCATGCGTTAATCTCTTTTTCCTCTGTCTCTATGCTATACTTTTCGCACTTTTAACAAAGGGTGAGAATGAAAGACTATTTTACAGAAAAATCAAAGATATATGAAAACGAAGCAGCACGTACAAACAACGTTAAAAACATTGGCGAAGCTATTTTGGAGAGGCTTACTTACGATAAAACGGCAACCCATGTGATGGATTTTGGCTCAGGCACAGGACTTTTGACCGAGCAAATCGCCCCGTTTGTGCGCAAAATGACAACCATTGATGTTTCCCCTTCGATGAATAAACAACTCTACGCTAAAAAAGAGCAATTAGCGTGTGAGCTCAACATGCTTGAACTTGACTTAGTCAGCAATGAACTTGACGAAACTTTTGATGGCATCATCTCTTCAATGACGATTCATCATGTTGAAGACGTGCAAGCCCTTTTTCATAAATTTTACCGCTTGCTCAACAGCGGCGGAACCATCGCTTTAGCGGATTTGGACAAAGAAGATGGCACGTTTCACACCGAAGACATGGGTGTGTTTCACTTTGGATTTGACCAAGAAGAGTTTGCTATGTGGGCTCAAAAAGCAGGCTTTGAAGATGTGAACATTGAAATTGTTAGTGTGGCAAAAAAACCGTATGGCGATTATCCTATCTTTTTACTCACCGCATACAAACAGTAAAAAATACCTCCGTGGGATGCTTTTTATCCCACAACTTTGTTTACAGATGAATACATAATCTCTTCATAAACGACCTCTTTTTGCCTCTAAAATCTTTACATGTAAAGCCAAAATGACGATAAAATTACGTTTTAAAATACTACGTGTTGCAAAACGTAACGTATTTTTTACATAAAATTTTATTTCTTCATTTTTTTTGAATTTACTTCTAAAAAAGAGCCATTTTAAGCGTAATTTAGTAACAGTTACGTTTAAACCACTCTTTTTTACCGTCAATTAGGGCTCAAAAATACCCGTGTTTTATGAAAAAATGAAGTGTTCGGATGGTATAGAGAGCTTTTATTTTAAGAGTGAGGAAGAGTTCGCTATAAAAACTCTTCCTACTAAAAGTGTGCGTTTTAAAGCTCGTCTGCGAGCTCTACGTTGTATAAAATATCGTCTGTTGGATGGCGATACATCGGCATTCCAAGGCGTTTTTCATCCAAAATATGCCCGATAAATCCGATAGAACGTCCTAAAACAAACAGCGCATTGAGCGTTCCTGCCTCAATAAAATTGTCTATCTCATGCTCAGCATAGCCTAAAGAACGCCACATATCGACCATCAAAACACCGATTGTTCCATCGACATTTAAGATAAGATTGTCTTTTTTAGAGGTTGTTATCTTCTCAACTTCTAGGGCAAATTCGAGCAAAGATGTCTGTGGGAAATGCGCACGTGCGTACTTTTTCAAACCCGATACACGAAGATCTGGGTTGCGTACAGACTTGACACGATGACCAATGCCTGAGATAGTTTTGCCCTCTTTTTTCATATACTCCAAAAATTCATCAGGACTCATACCTTTATCGTTTGCGTATTTAAAATAGCGTGCCGCATCATCAATCGCTCCACCAAAACGAGGCCCAATGGTTAAAAGACCACTCACAAGTGAGCTGACCATATCTTTTCCTGCACGCGCAGTAACCTTTGCATTGTGTGCTCCAGAAACCGCTGGACCATGATCGGCGACGGTTTTTAAAACAGTTTCGATATAGTCTGTTGCCCATTTTGGGTAACGTTTTTTAAACCACAAGAGCGCTATCACATCGCCAATACCAAAGCCCGTTTCAGGCGTTGCCACAGAGCTGATAGGATAACCAGCATAGGTCGCTTCATCGCCTCTGTCATCCGAAATGGTACAGATGAACTCTTTGCTTCGGCGCACTTTTGGAATACTTCTAAGCTCAGGCTCTACGATCTTTTCAATCACGCCTTGCTCGCAAAGCATCGTATAAACTTTGGCAATCGTGTGTGGCAAGTCATTAAAACTAGCTGGCACATAGAGTCCTGCTTCTGCCATCGCTTTATTTTTAACCCCAGCCGTTTCGGCATCCGCATTGGCTGACGCTCCTGCATGACCAAACTGAACACCTGAGCTAAAATACTTCGCAATCGTCCCAATACACCACGCAATCACAGGCTTTTTGATGCGCCCTGATTTGACCGCTTCGATGACTTTATACTCTTCCAAACCACCCACTTCACCCAAAAGCACCAAATATTTGACATTGGGATTGTCTTCCATGCGAAGGAGATTGTCGATAAAAACAGAACCCACAAAACGATCCCCGCCGATGGCAATACCCTCAGCAATGCCATCGGCATTCATAGCGATAATATTGCCAAGCTCGTTAAAAAGCCCACCTGAACGCGTTACAAGCCCACCTGAACCGGCTCTATGAAGCTTTGAAGCAATGATGTTTTCTATCGTTCCACCGATATTGGCGATTTTAAACGCGCCTGGAGCGATACCGCCCACCGTTGCTGGTCCTATGATAACAACACCCGCGTCGCGACCCGCTTGATTCATCTTTCGAGCCAGTCGTTCTGGGATTCCCTCAGCGGTGACCATAATCATCCTAAAATGCCCTTTGATGCCGATGGCTTCCATTGTCACGTCATACGCGGTACGAAACGAAGCGAAATTAAGCAATATATCTGCTTGTGGGTAGGCGTTTGCGGCGTCATTAGTGTTTCTAAAGATAGGCACCATAATCTCATCAGCACCGTAAAAAAACTTTTCAAATTTGTTGTTGGATGTAGGCGCTACAATCGCCGCTACAGAAGGCTTTGTGCGATTGATTGTGTAGTCATAATCCAACATTCTTTGAATGGCACTGGTGTTGAGATTCCAAAAAATCGCCTGTGTCTCTTTGGTAAATAAAGCGCTCATTTTCCTCTCCTTAGTGCTCAAGTGCCATACGCACAATGTCAGTAATGTGCGTTTCAGGTCCGTACACTTCAATATATAAACCTAAACGATCCGCCGCTTCTTTGATGTCTTTAAGACCTTTTTCATAGTTAGGTCCGCCACGTCTTACATAGATGCGTGCTCCTACGGATTTTAACTTATCAGCATACACTTCAAGCGCTTGGATAATGCCAGTAAACGTCTTAGCAACATCCGTAAAATTGGCAATAGCCCCTCCAATAATCAGAATCTTATCGCGCCCTTTGGTATCTTTATGGCGGGTCATCAAATCAAAAACAGTTTCAGCATAAAAACGTGTTTCATCGGTTGTTGGGCCCCCTGAATACTCCCCATAATTTGCCAAATCGCTGATGTTGCCGCTCAAATCAGCAATCGTATCGGCATACACAACCGAAGCGCCACCGCCAGCGACCATCGTCCAGATGCGCCCCATAGGATTGAGCACCGTTAATTTCAACGAAGCCCCCGATTTGGCATCCGCTTCAGCGATGGCTTTTTCTTCTACGGATTGGTCTTCCATACCAAAAGCCGTTGGAAATTCTACGCCACACCAGTCCTCTTTCATCATAAAACCAGCTGTATCATCAAGACGTGCCACCACGTCCATAATGTGCATATCATTACCAATCATCACAATAGGATTGATCTCAAGATACGCAAAATTCATATCACGATAAAAGGTGTAAAACTGCTCTGCGAACGTAATAAAACGCTCTTTATTTTCAGTAGGAATACCCTCGGGTACATTGGCGCGAATGAGATGCGAGATATTGGCTTCATCCATCATGATGGGAATCACAACTTCATTGACTTTGCTCTCCCAACCCTCTTCGACTTCCATACCACCCTCAGCGGAGAGATACAACACATCATCCTCACCCACGGTCGTCGCACTAATGTAATACTCTTGGTCTTCGCGATGGGGTGTAAAAGGTTCCACGATAAAGCGATTTAACGTGCCTTTTTGACCTGAGAGAAGTATGGTTTTATAGGATATCTTCTCGTCTATCCACGTTGCCGCATCTTCAAGCGTGACATCGCCTGCTTTTTGCATCTTAAACAATACCAGATTGTTTTTGCCACGCTTGCCAAAAAGCATATCAGGTTTTGCCACCAAAGACCTTTGCTTGAGCCACTCAAACCCGTGTTCATTGGCTTTTGCACGCAACTCATTGCCACTGCTTACCGAAACGGATCGAAATCCATAGTGAAATCCGCTAAAGTATTTTTCCCAATGTTTAGAAAAAATAGCTTTCCCATCGTACTCACGAATTGCTCTTTGTGCCATCTGCTATTTCTCCTGAATTTTTATTCTTACACGTTTTATGAGCAAAGCTCAGAAAACTACACTGCACGAGGCACTAAAGCTTGCCTCTTTCGAGACAGAAGCTATTTCCACACGCTTCCTAGGCAAAGCCTAGAAAGCTACGCTGCGCTATGCCCTGAAGCTTGCCTCTTTCGAGGCAGAACAGCCGTTACTATACCTTACATGTAAAACTTAAATTTTGAAACTTGCCTCGGATGAGACAGAAATTTTTTTGAGACCTAGAAATTACTTCGTGTCAAAAAACTTATTCTGATTAAGGATGTCTATCAGTTCTCTGACTGACCGTATAGACTCGGCAAGAAGTCTGTCTTGTTCTGCATCCAAGCTAGGGGCGAACACCTGCTCTACACCACGTGCTCCTAGCATGACTGGAACACCACTGACAACGTCATCATACGAGTATTCACCCTCAAGCATCACCGCACAAGGGTAGACCAATTTTTTATCTTGTAAAATGGATTCGACCATCAAGGATGTTGCTTTCGCAGGTGCATAATATGCTGAGCCTGTTTGCAAATATCGCACAATCTCCGCACCACCGTTTTTTGTTTTGGCTACAATCTCATTGATTTCATTCCAATCAAGAAAATCCGTCAAAGGCAAACCCGCCACAGTGGTGAAGCGAGGTAGTGGAACCATTGTATCACCGTGTCCACCGATAACCTGCGCCCTAACTTGTCCACCAAATTCTATTTTATGTTTGTTATAAATGGCCTCTTGAATGTAATGTGCCATACGTGCACTATCCAAAATACCTGACATTCCCACGACTCTACTTCTATCCCATCCCGTCTCTTTGAGTGCCACATAGACCATAACATCCAGTGGATTTGAAACAGGAATAATAATCGCGTTAGGCGAATACATCTTGATATCATGTGCCACTTCCTTCATGATTTGAGCATTTTTTAGAAGCAAATCATTTCGGTTCATCCCAGGTAGCCTTGGACTTCCCGCTGTTACCACAACCAAATCACAGTCTATTAACTGTTCTGGCGTATCGGCAACTTTAACAGATGTACTCATTCTAGCGGCTTGGGCAGATTGACTCATATCAAGAGCCATCCCTTTAGCACGTTCAACCTTGTGATCACACAAGATAACTTCATGTGCTAAACCTCGCATAGCTATTGAGTAGCCAACGGTTGAACCCACATTGCCAACACCGACAATGCCAACTCTTTTACTTTTACCCATGCTATGCTCCTTTCTTAATGAATGTAATTTCTTACAGAGCTGTTTAGATTTAATTGAAATAGTGTTTCAATAAATCACCTTTTGTTAAAATAGATATAAGTATAACATATGATCCAATAAAAAAAGCATGCACTAGAGAAAAAAGGAGTAAATACGTAACTTATAAACCCTTAATTACTCACAAAAAACCCATGAATATTTTTTAAAGACAATTTATAGCTATACTTAATGGGTATATTTGAAACATAAAGGCACAAAAATGAAATACGACGTCATTGTGGTTGGCAGTGGTATCTCAGGAATGAGAGCTGCCATAGAGGCAAAAGAGCTTGGTGCCAATGTGGTTCTAATAACAAAATCTTCCCCATCAGCCAATAATTCATTTATGGCAAAGGGTGGCATTAATGCTGCTTTTGGAAACATGGGCGATAGCGATAACATTTTTCAGCACATCAACGAAACGCTCAAAAGCTCTGTTGATATAGGTAATGAAGAATCTATTCGTATATTTTGTGAACAAGCCCCTACGGCTGTACGTGAATTGGTTAGTTACGGTGTTAAGTTTAGCAGACTTGAAAGCGGTAAACTTGCTCAACGACCCTTTGGTGGTTCAAAGTTTAAACGTACGGTGTATGCCTCTGATGAAACGGGCTCAGCCATTATGAAAGCGCTGTATGATGTTATCAAAGAGTATGAGATAGACATCATTAAAAATCACATGGTGATCAATCTTATGACCAAAAACAACATTATCTCTGGCATAACGCTCTTTGATGAAGAGAGCCAAAAAGTGGTTGTTTGTGAAGGCAAAAGTATCATTTTAGCAACAGGAGGCTTTGCCGCCATCTATAAAAACTATACTTCCAATGTCAAAGATGCAACAGGCGATGCTATCGCTATGGGGCTTAGAGCTGGACTTAAAGCGATGAACTTGGAGTTTGTACAGTTTCATCCCACAGGTTTAGAAGGAACTAACTTTCTACTTAGTGAAGCCGCACGTGCTGAGGGCGGAAAACTGGTTGATGAAAACGGCGACTCTTTTGTAGATGAGCTTAATACCCGCGACTTTGTTACACGTGCTATCTTTAAAGAGATGCAAAAGGGCAATAAAGTCTATTTGGATTTAAGAGACATACCTCAAGAGGTGATCGATACTAAACTTATTAGCATCAAAAAGAGGGTACATACACTCAAAAAAATAGACCCTAGCAAAGATTTGATTCCTGTTACACCTGTGGCTCACTATACTATGGGCGGCATTCAAACCGATGTTATAGGAAAAACCAATATCAAAGGGCTTTTCATCATTGGAGAAGCGGGAGACAATGGTGTGAATGGCGCCAATAGACTAGGAGGTAATTCACTCAGTCAAGGAGCGGTATTTGGAAAGATTTCCGCTTATGAAGCGATCAAGTTTGCTAATAAAATGAAAAAATTTAACGGTGTGGATTATTATGACATCACCCAAGATATTCATTTTGTCAATCACTTGGAAGAGTTAGCCAAACACGTCGATGCCAACGCCCTTCGTAACGAGATTGGGCAAATCATGTTTGAAAAAATCGGCATCATACGCACAGAAGATGAGCTTCAAGAGGCACTGAAAAGATTTGAAGAGATCGAGCAGTCATTAGAGAGCATGCAAAGTGATAAACCCTCTACGATTAAAAACATGCTTGAGCTTATGAATATTCTTTTAGTCGCAAAAGCGGTCACAAAATCTGCACTGCTTCGAGAAGAGAGCAGGGGTTCTCATTTTCGTATTGATTACCCCGAGAAAGACCGAAAATTTAAGACTAACACGCTCATAGGATTAGGTGATTTATAACTTTACATGTAAAGATTTATACCATCGCGTAGCACCATCCATAACTACGCGATGGGCACGTAAATCTCGGTGCGCAGGTTCTCAGGTTTCGTACGCCTTGGGTCGCGGTTAAGGTATTTCTCAAACAAAGGTGCATCACGAAGCCCAACACCTTCACTCACGACCCAATCCATAATCTGAGCATACGTCGCTTTGAGGTTTTCATACGCGCCTTTGTGCAAAAACACCGCGCATTTTCCGCCATCAAGCATCTTTTTAAAGACTTCACCCTTAAGCTCGATGCTCTCATCCTCACAAGTAATGCACGCATCGTAGCGCAGTAAATTTTGCTCGACCAAACTGGGATTATCGTGCCCAACACCAAAGTGCATCGTCTCTTTGCCCATAATATTTTTATGAAACTTCATTCTCTGCTCATAGGCAAACGCCATCAAGACACTCCACGCCTCACACGAAGAAGTTTCGTACGCACCCATTTTTCGCACGTAAAAAACACTCAAAGGTTTAAACTCGACCATGGTAGGTTTTAGCATCACAACTCCTTTTTTCGCTTTCAGCTGAGTGGCGTAGGTGCGCGGACTCACTCCGAAGCGGTTTTTGAACGCTTTGCTAAACGAGGCGTTGGTTTCAAACCCGCAGGAGAGCGCTACATCGGTGATTTTGGGTTCGGTTTTGAGCTTCCACGCCGAATAAACCAACCGCACCCGAGCGATAAAATCGCCAACGTTTTCTCCCGTCACGGCTTTGAAAATGCGATGAAAATGGTACTTTGAAAAGCCCACCACCTTGGCTAACTCTTCAAGACTCAGTTCTTTGTCGGCGTTTTGCTCGATGTAAAAAACGACCTTATACACCAAACGAACGTAATCTTCCCTGGTACTTGCTTTCATCGCACCTCTTTTGCTTTGCGTTTGGAGTATTGTAGAAAAATCGGAGGAATAAAACTACTCCGATATTGCTAAGTTTTAAAGACTATATAACGTATAACTCTTTACACTTGATAAGATAAAAGTGCAAATACAATTCCGATAAATAGGACATAGGGCGAATAAAACTTTGTATCATATAATGCAAAATCCGAAGTTTTTATTTTTTTGAAAAAACCAATAGTATTAAAATCTCCAATAGCACGCATAATAAATATCCCCGATACAATCCGTCCAAAATATACTATATACTTACCGTATGAAGTTGAATGTAAATCGCCAAAAGAAAGCGCAGATGCAATCCAAGCAAATCCAATCAAAACTATACCTACAACAATGGTCGCAATTTTTCCAGGGTGAAACGAAGGTTTTCCATTGATCGTCGGTATTGACTTATTAAGCCAAGCCTTGCCACCCAATGCCCAATAAAAATGTAATACTCCAATGCCTATCAAAGAGACAATAGCAACTATCGTGATAATGTTCATTTATTTCCTTAATAATAGAATAATCGCATATTTAAAACTACTCCAATATCGCTAAGTTCTGAAATTGGTATACGGCTCCATTGCGAGGAAAAAATATTGTATCGCCATCAAATCCATGCTTTTTCAGAACTTTTATGATCGTTTTCATCACAAAGCCATGAGTAATAATCACCATATCTTGGTGCATATCGCATGTGTGAAAAAACTTTTCAATCCTTTGAATCGTATCGATTCTATTTTCACCTTTTGACGCATTGAAATACCACTGAATTCTTGCTATAAATAACCAAAGCCATTTTGGAAGAGGTAACAAAGCGTGCATGAACACTTTGGCATCAACCTCGACCAATAAGTCGTTTGTTTGGTAGTTACATGAAAGAAAATCCGCCGTTTTAATCGCCCTTTGACACGTAGAAATATACACCGTTTCGATGTTAGGAAATTTTATAGGTAAATAATCGAGCTCAAAAGTATCATACGCTTTCACCCATTGTTCAAACTGAGCACTATTCATCCAACATTTTTTCGTATCTTTGACTTTAAAATGTCGTATGAGATAGATCATCGCTGTTACCGCTTCCCCTCAATATGCTCAATCAACTCCTCAATCACATCGACATAATCTTGCGCATTGCCAGTCGCTTTGGCGGAAAGTATTGCGCCTTCAATGGTCGAAGTCGTAAATAAGGCGAGTTTGGTGGTGTCGCAGGGTTTCATCTCTCCTATGGCCACCGCTTTGTCGAAAATGGCTTTGACGTTGGAGCGAAACGCGCCGTAGATGGACTGCATCAAGGTGTTAAAATCTTCATCGATGTTAGACATCTCTTGCACAATGTTGGCGATGGGGCAGCCACGCTTAAAATCGCGTGCGGAAGTGTCGCGCAGGCGTGTGTAAAACTCTTCCAACAAGCCGCTCGTGTAGGTTTCGACGTAGCGGTATTTTTCGATATTTCGATTGAGTATGGTTTCTTCGATTGCGGCGAGTGCCATCTCTTTTTTGTTGGCGAAAAAGTGGTACATGGAGCCTTTGTGCACGCCCGCTTTGGCTAGGATGTCAGCAAGCGACGCGCCTTGGTAGCCATGTGAGAAGATCTCTTCAAATGCCGCGTGAATGAGTTTGTCGCGTGTATTTTCCATTGATAGTTCCTTTATGATTGGGTTGATTATACCATATTTTTCGCCTACTTGACTAATCGGTCAATTTTGGTTACAATGCCACTTGACCGAACAGTCAAGGAGGTTTTATGAAACGTGCTCTCATCGTTGTCGATGTCCAAAATGAGTATTTTGGGGGTGGTGCGCTACCTATTACCTACCCGTCAAACAGTTTTGAGCGCATCAAAGAGGCAATTGCCGCGGCTCAAAAAGCGGGGGTTTTTACCGTTTTTGTGCAACATACCAGCCTCAAAGAAAATGCAGGTGCATTTGTTCGCGGAAGCCATCTGTGGGAATTTCATGATGAGATTAAAGGGCTTACGCCTGATTTAGTCATCGAAAAAAACCATGCCAGCTCGTTTGTCGGGACGGATTTGAACTACCGACTGCGAAGCCTCGGCATCGACACCATTGCCATTGTCGGCTATATGACACAAAACTGTTGCGATGCCACAGCGCGCGATGCTTCACAGCTTGGCTTTAATGTCGAGTTTTTAAGCGATGCCAATGGCACGCTAGCATTTTCCAACAATGCTGGAGAAGTGAGTGCAGAAGAGTTACACCGCTCTTTTTTAGTGGCACAAGCTTTTGGATTTAGTCGCGTTTTAACGCTTAATGAATGGATACCATTACTTTAAAAGGAGAAGTTATGCCTTTAATCAATACAATTAAACCTGAAGACGCTACGGGAGAACTCGCCGCGTTGTACGACCAGATCAAAACGATGCGAGGACGCGTGGGAAATAACGCCCAACTCTTTAGCTCAAGCCCCGGACTTTTAAAACAGCAGATGAGTTTCATCGGGCATTATATGAATCACGAAAGCCTCTCCACTGCACTTTTGGCTTGCATGCGTATGCTCATCTCCGATAAAAACAACTGTTCTTACTGTATCGACTTTAACGCTTCGATGCTCATCAATCTTTTGAATTGGACGCCAAAAGAGGTCGAAGCGATGCGCGCCGACCCAAGTACTGCGAAGCTAAATGCCAAAGAAAAAGCGATGCTGCTTTTCGTCCTTAAAGCCGTGAGAACGCCACATGACGTTAATGCCGAAGATATCCAAAAACTACGCGATTTAGGCTACAAAGACTCCGACATTTTAGATGCGACCAACCACGGAGCACGTATGAGCGCTATCGACATTATTTTTGACGCGTTTAAAATAGAAAAAGATTTTTAATCTTACATTTACTTTAGCCTTAAAAGTAGTTACAAATTTAGTGTATAATTCCGTAACTTTTTTAAGGCACTTTTTTTATGATTCATAACGAAATTTTCTATCTTTTTGCTATCATCTCTGTTGGCTATATCCTTGGCAATATTAAAGTCAGGGGATTTTCACTGGATGTCACCGCTATGCTTATTGTTGCGCTCATTGCTGGGCACTTTGGCATGGTTATTTCTGATGCATTTCAATACTTTGGTTTAGCGATTTTTATCTATGCAGTAGGGCTTCAATCAGGACCTGGTTTTTTTGATACCATTAAACATGAAGGCTTTAAGCTTAATATCCTAGCGACACTACTTTTGCTACTGATTTTTGGTTCTATTTTTACTATAGGGTATCTGTTGCAAATGCCTAAAAATATCATCGATGGTATTTTTACAGGGGCATTAACGTCTGTTCCTGCACTCGCTGCGGCACTTGAAATCAAACACACGCCAACCACTTCAGTTATTTTTGGTCTTGTTTATCCTTTTGGCATTGTCGCAACTGTTTTATTTATACGTTTATTGCCTATGCTTTTTCGTGTTGATTTGCAAAAAGAAGTGGAAGAGTATGAATCGGCACAGCGTAGTCGTTTTCCTGACATCTTAACGCGTAACTTTCGCATCACGAATGAAAATTTCAAAACAACGCAAATTAAAAAATCTCAAATAGAGACGATGACTTCAACCGTCATTGAACGTATGAGTACGTGTACGGCTGAAAAACAAGCCATGCCTGAAATTGATGATGTCTTATTGTGCTATGGCGATGTTATCCGTGTTTCTGGCACAGAAGAGCAGTTGGCAAATCTCAGTATTGTTTTGGGTGAAAATATTAGCGAAGAACATGTCTTTCAAGACAATATGAAAGTTTTGCGTCTTTTAACCACGTCTAAAGAGATTGTCGGCAAAAAAATCGGCATGCTCAAAGAGCTTAAATCCCTTCGCGCAGTTATTACCAAAGTCAGACGTGCGGGTATTGATATTCCTGCTTATCCCGACTTGACATTACGACTTGGAGATAAACTCTACGTGGTTGCGCCCGATATCTACAGTGAAAAAGTAACACGGATTATCGGTAATGACTTGTTAAAATACCCTGCGGCTGATTTTTTACCTATCGCACTGGGTGTTGTTTTTGGCATCCTTCTAGGAAGTATTCCTTTTGCGATTCCTGGTATTGGCACGATTAAACTAAGCTTTGTAGGGGGAATCCTTATCTCTGCGCTTGTGCTTGGAAGATTAGGACGGGTAGGGCCTATCGTTTGGAACCTTTCTCCTCACTCAACCACGCTGTTAAAAACACTAGGGCAGCTGATTTTTATGGCAACACTGGGAACAAATGCGGGAAAATACTTGGTTGAGTCATTGGAGAGCAATGGATTTACACCTATTATTATCGCACTTGGGGCATTGATTTTTTCATTAAGCGTTGTTGCGTTTATTTGTAAAAAAATGCTCAAGATGAATTTTTTAGACATTATGGGACTGCTTTCTGGCGCGATGACTTCGACACCATCGCTCACTATGGCAAACAATATTACAAAGACAGATTACCCTTCGATTGCTTACGCGGCTGTCTATCCTTTAGGGCTTGTCTTGGTCATCGTACTTGCACAATTTGGAATGAAGATTATGTAACATGCAGATGAACATCCTCACGCATAATCATTGGCTTAACAATTATGTTTTAAATAAAGAATTTAGCCTGATTGCGGGGATTTCATCGAATGCTTATCGCTATTGGAAGCGTGTTGAAGCTGCTAAATTTGATGATGCACGCGTCGTTTTTTTACGTAAAGAGAGTATTCTGCCAAAATATAAAGAGATTATTGCACAATGTACCGACCTAACAGGCATGGTACAATCGCAAGCCTTTTGCAAATACACAGGTCTTGCGCCTTCACATCTCATAGAACACAACCAATCATGCATCTACAAAGTTTTGGATATTATAGACGTGTGCGATGTTAAATTTGTCAATCTCAAGAAGTTTTATGATGACTTGGAGTTAGACTATAACTATCATATTTATATCGAGAAATGTAAATATTTCGGTCCTTCCCCTTTAGAGAAAAAAATTCAACTCTCCAACGGAATCTGTGTAGGTTACTATTGAACTTACAATCCTCATAAAATGCAACGCGAATGTCACTTTTTCTCTGCTATAATTTAATTCTTATCAAACCTTAGGAGAAACACATGTTTGGCGGACGACGCATAGCGGAATTAGAGAACGAGAACCAAACGTTAAAGAATGAGTTGCAAAAAGCCCAAGCTTCTCTTGCAAATAGTGAACAATCATATCAAGCATTACGCATCGAAAAAGAAACAACACCCGTTGATCAAACCAAAGAAGAGTTGTTAGCAATACTGCTAGCCAGTTACGAAGACGGTATGACGTTTTTACAAAATACCGTTGAAGAAAGCCTAACGATGCTGAATGAAATCAATACACTCAATGATGCATCCATGAAAGGCGGACAAAATGTTGAGAAGCAAACCAAAGAGATATCCTCATCGCTTGAAAAAGTTCAAGGTCTTACGCAAAATTTTGCCCGCGATGTTGAAAACCTTTCAGGAAGTGTCTCGGCCATCTCAGATATTATCAACCTGATTAAAGATATTTCTGACCAGACCAATTTACTTGCTCTCAATGCAGCCATCGAAGCAGCGCGTGCGGGTGAACATGGACGCGGTTTTGCCGTCGTTGCAGATGAGGTGCGAAAACTTGCTGAACGTACGCAAAAAGCAACCCTTGAAGTTGAGTCAAACATTAGTATTCTCAAACAAAATACCAATTCTATGGCAGACACCAGTGAGACTTTCCAAAAAGAGTCTCAAAATTCTATGGCTATTTTAGATGGATTTTATAATGAGATAAACGTGATGTTATCCAACTCAACAAGCATCACCAATAAATGCGATAACGTTACCAATGAAATCTCTGTCAGTAACGGTAAAATTGACCATATTATGCTCAAACTCAAAGGCTACAATGCAGCCCTCGGACGTACAAAAACAGATATTTTGGCGCATACTGCTTGCCGTTTTGGCAAATGGTTCTCCGGTATTAACCAACGCTTAAATCCAAGCATTGTGAATGAAGTCAATGAACATCATATCCGTGTGCATGAAGGTCTCAAAAAAGCCACTGAAATCTTTGCCACCAACGGTAATGTACATGAAGGTATTGAAATGTTTAAAAAAGTTGAAAACGCAAGTAAAGTGGGTTTTGAAAAACTCATTGAAGGGTTTAAAGCGATTCGCAAGTCTTAATAAAAAAGGATTAATGGTTTTACATGTAAAG
Source organism: Sulfurospirillum sp. E15m (assembly GCF_059415145.1). Taxonomy (NCBI): domain Bacteria; kingdom Pseudomonadati; phylum Campylobacterota; class Epsilonproteobacteria; order Campylobacterales; family Sulfurospirillaceae; genus Sulfurospirillum; species Sulfurospirillum sp. E15m. The sequence goes on along the minus strand of NZ_JCAHZS010000006.1, from coordinate 88,269 downwards.
CCATTAATCCTCAAATAAGCACAAAATCGTTATACTTTCACACTTTAGCCATAGAGAGGTGTCCGAGCGGTTGAAGGAGCACGCCTGGAACAGGCGATGTGCCATCACGACACATCTTCACATATCTCGCCATATACCTTCTTCATTTAACTGAATTATCATCCAATACTCTACATAACAAGCTATATATGGAAAATTTTATTAGCACAAGGTTAGCATAGAAAAATTATTGGAGGTGATGATTAATAATCTCATCAATTAGCGCTGTTGTGAAAGTATCTATAGTAATCAATAAATTTATCATGATGAAGCAAGAATTTCAAAAGAATTTCCTTAAGTCCATGCCTGCATACAGTGAGGCGACCTCTTTTTCGTACCCATTGAACATCAAGGTATCTTGTTTCGTGAGTTTGCCGAGTAAGCGCTCTTTGGCTTGTGTCCATCTTGGGTGGTCAACTTGCGGATTGACATTAGCATAAAAGCCGTATTCTTTGGGGTTTTGTTCTTGCCATGTGTTGAGTGGCTCTTTTTCAACGCACTCAATGAGCTCGAGCGACTTGATAGACTTAAAGCCATATTTCCACGGTACAACAAGACGAATGGGTGCGCCATTTTGAGGAAGTAGTCGCTTGCCATACATGCCAACAGCGATGAACGTAAGAGGATGGCGTGCTTCATCCATGCGTAAGCCTTCAACATAGGGGTATTTGATGGCTGAGAAGATGCCTTTGGCTTGGTCTGGAAACATCGCAGGGTCGTAGCGTGTGGTAAACTTCACGTACTTGGCGTTGCTGTTTGGCTCAAGATAATCTAAGAGTTTATAAAGAGGAAAGCCTATCCAAGGTACAACCATCGACCAACCCTCGACACAGCGAAAACGATAGATGCGCTCTTCAAGTCCAAACTTGGCGATGAACTCTTCCACATCAAGAGATTGTGCGGTTTTTATCTCACCGCCTAAGCGAACATTCCAAGGGTTAGTCTTCATCTTTTGGGAGAGTTTGACGGGGGCACCTTTGTCCGTAGAAAACTCGTAAAAGTTGACATAGTTACTGGCTTGCTCAAACGTGTTAAGGGTGAGTTTCTGCGGGTTTGCATCAGGGGTATAGTTTAGATTCGCTTCTTGTGGTAGGTCTGCTAAAAGGTTGGAAATGGCACTACTGCTCACCAGTGCGCCCGCACCTAATTTTAAAAAATAGCGACGTGCTTCAAAAAGAGCTTCAGGGGTGATATTAGCAATACGTGAAATCTTCATAATAGTACCTATATAAGTATTTATACGTTAGGAAACTGCAAATAAAAGGTCGTTTCCTTATTTGGAATAGATTCAATCCAAACTTTAATGTGATACATTTCACACACAGAATTAACAATGTCCAATCCTATTCCGAAACCTCCAACAGTAGTACTCCTTCGTTCAAAACGCTTGAAAATGTTTTTTTTATTTTCTTCGCTAATGCCTATACCCTTATTGGTAACCGTTAAAAGATGCTCAGAAAGTTTAACGGAAATGGTTGTTTTAGGATAACTGTATTTGATAGCATTTGATAAAAGATTATGAATGACTTTTTGAATACGAGACTTATCTATATGAATAAATGTTGTTTGAAGTTGCGCAGTAATCGTATTTTCTTTTGTTGCGGCTATCTCGTTGAAGTAGCTAACGCTTTCTTGAATTAAAAGAGCAAGATCAAATGATTCTTCAAATACTTCGTCAATATCGTTAAAAGCAATATAACTTAAGCTATTGTAAATCTGCGAAATGAGTTTCGTACTAATAGAAATATGATTAATAACGCGCCTATCTGGAAAAGAACTTTGTTTGAGATTTGAGACGCTCATCATCAAAGCAGCTATAGGAGTATTGAGTTCATGTGAACTATCTTTGATGAATTTATTGAGTTTGTCAATACGCGAATGAACAGGCTTAAGCAAAAATCGACTTAAAAAATAACCCTCAATACCAACAAAAATAGAAGATATCAAAATACTTAAGGCAATAATAAAATTTAATTTGAATATTTCTTGTTCACTCTTTTTTTCATCGACAACAATATAGGCGACTTCATTGATAGGACTTGATAGCTCGTGAAAAGTGTAACGCGCAGTATCCAAATCAGAAATTTGACTATTTACATTTGAAAAAAGAGGTTTTTTCCCCTTATCTAGCAATACGACATTAAAAAAGTCTTTTGGTGGATGAAATTCATAAGGTACTTTATCCATTTCTGCTTGCATAAGCTCTTTCTCGTAGCTCATGATGACAGTTTTAATTTCCATCGTACGTTTTTCGTGAATTTTATTTGTTTCATTATTGTGATATAAAATGGCAATAATAATCATGAGAATAAGTGCTGAAGATGTATAAATGATTAAAAATCCCAATAATGCTTTAAGTTCTTCTCTATTCAAAAATATATCCATTCCCTCTAACGGTTTGAATTTTTTCTTTGCCTAAAATATTGCGTAAATTTTTAATATAGACTCTAATGGTAGCTTCACTGGGCATTTCATGGTAATCCCATAAATTTTGGATGAGTTCTTCTGAAGAAATGACTTTCCCTTTTTGATTACACAGATAAAGTAAAATTTTACACTCTTTACGCGTGAGTGTGTAGGATATTTCATCTACAAACAAGCGATTTTTAGAAACGATTAGCAAAATATTATCGTCTAATTTTATAGCTTCTTCATTGACAATATGAAACCGTTTTTGAATATTTTTAATTCTTAAATCAAGCTCTTCAAGATCAAATGGTTTTTTAATATAGTCATCACACCCATTTTCAAAACTTTTTTTTAAATGAGCGGTATCTTGAAATGCAGTTATAACAATGGCAGGAGTATTGTTTTGATAGGTACGAATTTCTTTAAGAAGGTCGATACCACTTAATTTTGGAACATTAATGTCAAGAATCAAAAGGTCAAATTTTTGATCGTTTAGTGTATTACAAGCAAGTTGTCCATCATTGAAATGAGTTGTTTGATGCATATGTTTATTCAAATGACAAAGCAGAATATCAGATAAAATAGGATCATCTTCTAGTAATAAAATTTTCATCAAATACCCTTTGGTTATTGTACCAATTATACCATAGCCTCAAGAAGCTATGGTATAGATGAAGTTTATTTCCTTCTTTCGGCAAAGAAGTAATCTAAGCTGATTTTTCCCGCACCAAAGGAACTGAGTATGCCAAGAAAAATTAGATAGTAAAGAGGAATTTCATAACCTCCATCTGCTGCACTAAAACCATTAGGCAGGTGTACAGTAATGATTGCAACAATCATAATAACACTTAGGGGTAATGAAATCCACCTTGTAAATAATCCCAAAGTTAACAAAATAATACCTAAGGTTTCAGTACCTACCGTGATATAAGCCATGGGTGAAGATAATGGTATACCAAGTGTACTAAACCAATCGGCAACTGATTGAATATCTTCTAGTTTTCGTATTGCTGGTTCATAAAATCCATATGCCAATGCGAATCGTACACCTAGCAAAATACTCGATTGTTGAATATTAACCATATTCATTTTAAATTATTTTTTTTCTCCACCGCACTTAGCAGCACCACATTTTGCATCAGCAGCTTTTTTCGCATCAGCAGACATCTTATCACCACCACACTTTGCATCAGCAGGTTTTTTCATCTCTTTTGAGTCTTTAGTAGAGTTCATGTCACCTCCACATTTACCATCAGCTGCCATAGCACCACTTACAAACATTGTAGCTACTAATAATGCTACAAGAGGCTTAACTCCAGAAAATACTTTCATAAAATCTCCTTTTTTGGGTTTTGGATAGTGAAAGTATAATGATTTTTTGTGTAGTGATTATGTAGTTTTATTACACAAACGTTTTACAAGAGTGTGTTAGAATGTTCGGTATGAAGAGACGAACCTTTATAGCACTTATTGCTACATCACCTGTATTTTTGAGAATCAATATGCAAGCTAAAGAAATTCCTACGCATGCATGGAAAACTATTGCAAGTGTTCAAGACACTTTATTACCCAAAACTGAACACATGCCATCTGCACAAGATATCAACGCACTTTTTTATTTGGTATCGAACTGTTCATCTGAGTATTTTGATGCAAATGATTTAGACTTCCTAATAAAAGGAGCTTCTATGTTTCATCAAAATTTTCCAGATTTCTCGCATAAAGACACTGAATCTAAAAATAAAATTTTAGAAACAGCAACTGAAAGTGATTTCTTAGAAAAATGGTTATCAAAACTTATTTATTATACGATTGAAGCTATGTTTAGTGACCCTATATATGGAGGGAATACTCATGAGTTAGGGTGGACTTCAACCTTGCATACCACGGGAAATCCTCGTCCCATAAATAAATATGGAAGAAAAATATGAATTATGATATTTGTATTATAGGTAGTGGAGCTGGAGCTGGGCCACTTGCTTATGAACTTTCGCATGCTGGAAAAAAAGTGGTTATTCTTGAAAAGGGCGATATTTATAGAGAACAAGATTTTTCAAAGGATGAAATCGCTTATACGAAACGAAATATTTTTACGCCACAACTAAGCGATGAATACCATACGATTGAAACGTTGGAAGAGGGAAAATGGATAAAAACACCTACTTATGAAAATAATTGGAATTTTTGGAACGGTAGTCTTTTGGGAGGATCCTCCAACTTTATGAGTGGCTTTTTTCATCGTTTGAAACCAAATGACTTTAAGTTGAAATCTATTTATGGCATGTATGATGGAGCTAACATTGAAGATTGGCCTATAAGTTATGAAGAGATCGAACCTTACTATGATTTAGTAGAAAAAATTGTTGGTGTTTCAGGGCATGTTACCGAACATGTTCATCAAGAACCAAGAAGCACTAACACATATCCATATCCTCCTTTGGCAGAACACCCAATTGTTGAAAAATTTGACACGGCATGTAAAGCTTTAAATTTTACCCCTTTCATGACACCAAGAGCTATTCTGTCAGAATCTAAAGAGAATCGAAATCCCTGTTACTATTCTAACTATTGCGGTTCTTATGCATGTTCAAGTGGTGCAAAAGGAAGCTCAAGAGCTGCTTTAATTCAACCTGCTTTAGCCACAGGGAATTTACATATTATAGCAAATGCATTTGTCGTAAAATTGGAAACTGATCATACGCAAAAGGTAAAGAAAGCACTCTATCTTACAAAAGAAGGTACTCAAAAAGAGATAAAAGCAAAACTCTTTATCCTTGCAGCACAAGCGGTCGAGAGTTCACGTTTGCTGTTAAATTCCAAAAATGCAGCATTTCCAAACGGGTTAGCCAATTCTTCAGGAGCTGTTGGGAAAAATCTTCTCTTTTCAGGCGGAGGCATGGGGTCTGGGGAATTTGATTTGAGCCATTTTAGTCAAGAAGTTCTTTTACAATCAGGGCTTTTCGTGAATCGTGCTTTAAAAGATTGGTATTTCACGCCAAAATTTAAAGGCGGATTGATTGATTTTTTATTTGAGCATTCTAATCCAATTCGACGTGCCAATAGCTTGAAATGGGAAAATGATAAATTAATCTTTGGACAAAAGCTTCAAGATAAAATCTATCAAACATTTACAACAAAAAGAGTTCTTAATTTTGAAATATTTAATGATTGGATGCCTAATGATAACTGTTTTGTATCCGTTGATGAGAAATATAAAGATAAATATGGAATCCCAGTTGCAAATATACGAATAGGGGCTCATCCAGAAGATGTCAGAGTAGGAGAATTTTTAGCGACAAAAGCCGTAAAACTACTTGAGCATATGGGTGCCAAAAATATATCATACACAATTTCTCCGTTACCATCTCAAAATCTTCAAGCAGGAGGATGCCGCTTTGGAGATAACCCCAAAAAACATGTGCTTAATCGTTATTGCCAAAGCCATGATATTTCTAATCTTTTTGTAACAGATGGTAGTTTTATGCCAACAGGAGGAAGTGTTCCTTACACATGGACTATTTATGCGAATGCATTCCGTGTTGCTGATTACATCAAACAAATATTAAAGTAGTGCAATAGACACAATGTAACTCTATGTAGCTATTGCCTTGTAAGTTTTAGTGAAGAAAAAGTGGCGGACAGAGGGGGATTCGAACCCCCGAAGGCTTGCACCTTACACGCGTTCCAGGCGTGCTCCTTCAACCGCTCGGACATCTGCCCACTTTTGTAGAAGGCGATTTTAGTCAAAAATGGCTTAAAGTGTGATTGTACTACACTAAAATAGTTAGAAAGTGTAGTTATGAAGTCTCAAAAATGCTTCGCTTTCTTCACTGTATGTTTCCACTGCCAATAAGTTTCCATGGATATTGAAAATATGCTTTTTCCCATCGGGATGGAAAAGGATATAAAGATGAATTTTCCCCCACATTGCAAGATAGCCTTGTGTCATCGCATAATGCTCTTTGATATGGTGTGCCACATAGGCTTCAATACTTTCTTTCGATTGATTGAGAAAAGCTTCTTTGGGCAACATCATACGACGCTTTGCATCCATTAATGCCAATACAAAGAGTGGTTCATTCACCCTTTTAAAGTACGTCTCCATGAAGAGATAGGGTGTTTTCATAGCTTCTAACTGTTGTATGGCATTTAATAAAGGCTCATAATAGTGCTTTTCAATCGATAAAATCTCACATAGTACCACAAGAAATGTTCTGTTTGTATGTACATAATCATAATGTGCTGAGGCGAGCCAGGTTTGCAGTGTGCTACATCTCAACAACGAATTCAACTTGGATATTCCTTTTGAAATCACATGATAACCGAGTTGTTTTAGCACCGTTGAAACTGCATGCTGTTCAAGCTTGAAATTAATTTGTTCTATTAGTTCGTGCATACTTTTTCTCCCAAGCTTTAATCAAAAATTTTTAATCTTCTGAGTATGGTATCCATACCTTATTTCTTTTTAGGTGTTTCATAGTTTTACCGCTAGCTTTAGAGTAATCTGTGTAGCGTGTTGTCCCCTCTATGATTTGTTTGATTGACGATATTTCAATTGTGCATATTATTTCTCTCATGATTTTCAGTATTTTAACCATTTCCTCTCGTGTAAAATCACCTTCTGATCGCATATTTTCTGAATATCTTTTTGATTTTTTCATTTGCTTTTGCAAAGTTATTCTTATCTCTAAAAGCTCATTTCTAGCTTTATCCTCAATTGAAATTTCACCTATTAGTCTTTTCCCTATAAGACCGTTAATATGCATAATTTCTTTGAATAACGCCTGCTCAAAAATTTGCAATGGCATGGTGCTCTCCGTGATTTCTGTTTTATGAAAAATTGCTATATCTCTAAATAAGTTTTGAGTTTTCTACCTATTTTTGGATTTTTAATCTTTTTAATAGCAGATGTTTCAATCTGGCGTACTCTTTCACGTGTTATACCCATCGTTTTAGCAATTTCTTCTAATGTAAAATCTCCAACGATGCATGCATTTGAAGAGGATCTTTTTAATTCTTCTAGTCGATTCTGTAAAGTTGCTTCGATTTCTACAAGTTCATTTTTAGCTAGCGTATCAATTGAAATTTCACCCATTGCTTCTTTTCTAAAGAGCTGTTGAATATGTTTGATTTCTTTGATTAACTCTTGCTCTAAAATTTTAAACGGCATAGTATTGTCCTTCATTTAGATTCTGGGCATAGAAATTGATTTCTATACATATATATAAAAAGCCAAGATGTGATTTTGTTAATAGTAAAAGGTGATTTTTTGATTTTTTAATGAAAAATGTAACAAAGCTACCCATTATTTTGAGTAGCTTTTCCTATTATGAAGGAATTTGAGATTAATTATTTTACGAGAGAAAGATGACTTTTGTCTTCAATTTATCCTTTTAGCCATTTTCTCTACATAGCTCAAGAGAGCCATTTTGAGTGGTTTCCCTGCTGAGTAATCCGCTGGAAGAAGTTGTTCTGCTCTTTTAGATTCTATCGCCAAATGATACCCTTCGTTGTATGGTTTCATGGTTGCTTGTTCATCTATCGTGCCATCAGCGCGTTTGATTTCACGGTAAACCGCTATAGATGTTCCACCACTTTTATTGATAAGGGAAAAAGCAGGTATATCGGTTTGTCCATCTCCAAGGAAGATCATATTTTCAAAAGGAATACGAAGATTTTTGCTCACTTCATTAACCTTAGATGGGTTATCCCCTCTTTTAGGTGAAACACCCTTTGCGATCATGTAAAGCTTTTGTGTCTTGATGGTATGACCAACAGTCTCTTTGATATATGCCAACTTTCCATGCTCATCTTCATCAAGGGAACATGCAAATATCTCTTTAAAGTGGTCACTCAAATTGTGTTCATCAAAAGCACCTTGAATCATCTCGGTAATGCCACCACTAATGCAGTAATACTCTAACTTGATGTTCTTTTCTTTGTGCTCTTCTTGCTCAACAATCATCTGCAAATCATCAAAGATAGAATGACTGCCATTTCTTCGGCTCAAGCCATCGTAAAGATTGACTTTTTTACCGTATTTGTATAGCGTTTGATTATTAAGTGCATACTTTGGGTCTCGTTTCCCATAATCAATGAAAGTTTTTAAATAAGCATGCTCCATATCATACCCTTGAGCAATCTTTTGGGCACTTTCTTCCCAAAATATTTTTGCCTCGACACCCCAATCATCAAAGATAACTTCTTGCTGGAACTTTGGGGACAGCGTAATATCAAAATCAAATATGATAGCTATAATGTTGGACATTTTGACCTCATGTATATTTAAAGTTAGTGTTAATTTTTATTTATATTCTTCTAACTCGGATTGCCATTTTTTACTAACTTCTTCTTTCTTGTCGGTAGGTAGTAGCATTGCGCCCGTATTTTTATTGCCTACTAACAATACTTCATTTTCTATTTTTAACCATAAAGTTCCTAATAACCATGCGATATAAGCATCAAGATGGTCATCAGTCATCGTTTTTTCTTTTACAGATTCGTTTTCATCTTTAATTACAGTAACTTCAACTTTATATTTTGCATTTGCCTGATTTGTGGATTCCGTTACAGCTTGTGGTTTTTCGAACTTGTCAAGTAATTGTCTAACCAATATATTGAATGTTTCTTTATTTTCTTTATAATCCCAGTCAAATTCCGTTTTAGCTTTATTGTTTTCTTTTAACCAAAGCCATAAAGCAAGGGCAGGGTGAACTTCAATAACATATTTGCCTTTTAGAGATTTTTTCTGCTTTATCGTAAGCTGTTCGGTGATAAGCTGAAATGGCAAATTAGATTGAGGAACCTCTGGCTGAAATATTTGTGGAAGCCCTAAGCAATATTGAGTAATTGACCAATGAGGACACCCAGCATAGCCCATAGTGGATATCCCTTTAACTTGAACGGTGGCATTAATCAACTGTTCTATTTTTCTTTGATAGAACGGGTTATATTTTTCTATTTTCTGATTAAAATTAATTGGCTTTCCTCCTGTTAAAGGCGCATCCCAGCATATTAATATATCTTCTTCTGAATTTTTAAATTCATCATCAAGATACTTTTTTAACTTATCAGCTTCTATTTCAGTGAATCCATCAATATCATTATAAATAACAGTTTTTTTAGAAGGAGCAGGGTCGATACCTATAACTTTCATAATTATCACCATCCTTTTTTGGACGATGATAACATTCTGCAACTTAAGTTTAATCACATATATATGATTGTTTTGAGTTTATTCTTGCAATAAAATGTTTTATGAATAATTTTAAGAATTCTGACGAATACAAGCAATATATGGATAGTTTAACTGATAAAATAAAGCTTTTTCGCAAAGATAAGAAGATAAGTCAGTTGGCACTGGCTAATATTTTAGATCAAAGCTCCACATCTTTTATAGCGCGCATTGAGCTAAGAAAAGATGGGCATAATTACAGTTTTGCCCATCTGCTTATGATCGCGAAAGCTCTAAATATAGATATTAAAGATTTAATTCCTTCTAGCTTATAGTTTCATCATCCCAAATTGATGATTCCACAAACAAACCTTTTTTTTCACTTACAATTGAATATACACTACATCTTTTATTCTTCTTTACTTCAACATATTGCGCATACGCCATAACTTGTTCAAAATTACTTGCCGTTAAGCCTCTAATAGCATTTGTTAGATCGCTTTTCGTTTTTGGTTCATGTGATTTTGCTAGATATGTGTGTACTTTTTCTGCTAATTGTTCATGAAAATTCTTGAATGATCCCATTTTGAAACTATTACTTGTATTTTGAAGCGTCTCTTCATTAAACGTGTTATGCAAAGAGTTTATAAAATAATCGGCAAGCTTTATTCCAATTTCCATGTATGTTTTGTTTAGTATAAAATCAAATTTTTTTTGTTTAAACGCACAATCGTATATCTGACAAATTACTGCATACTTAATGGCACTAGTTGCTTGACGCATGACGCTTGCAGATAAGCCTTGACCCGAGCATAATTTTGCATTTTCAAGCATTTCAACTGACTTCATATTAAACCAAGACTTGTAAACATTTTTTGCATCGTCACTAATGCAACATTCCTTTGGATCAAATGTATGAAATGATTTAAAATCTACATCCAATTGGTTCAGTACTTCAAGAGATATATTTTGAAAAATACTGGGATCTAAAGAATAATCATAATGAAAAGCTTGTAAAGGCGTCAGACTTTCAAGTGGTATTTTTATGATATTGAACCTATTTAGAAAACCACTAAGAAAGTCTGATATCTTAACATCTGAACGAAACCACTCTTCATTAGTAGCGGCAATAATCGAAAGAAATGGGTTTAAAATAACAATACTTTCACCCATTCCATGAACACCAACAATATCTTTTGAATATGGTTCACAGTCATACAAAGCTGTTATTGAGGCTTTTGTTTCCTGATTTTTATTTAATTTTGTCAAAAATTCTGATGCTTCATCAATAAGGAGTAGCGCACCATGATTTGAATTTTCTAAAAATTTTATCATTCCTTGAAAAGAAGAACCTGCACCAAGGACAAATCTGTTGGAAGCTATTTTTGTTTCTTTCGTTTGAGACTTATTTTTAGCTTCTATAGTCATTTCGAGTAATTTCTTTTCAACTTTTTCAATAATTATTTTTCTTAGAAATTTAATTGTTGTACTCTTTGAACTAATCGTACTTGGTGCGACAATTAACGTCCACACATTAAGTCCTAGCTTATTGGTTGCACCATCCATGGTATAAACACGTGAACCAATGACTGAACTCATAAAAGATAATGCCGTTGATATGATTATAGGCTCTGCAACATCAATATGCTTTGACGATTCACGGAGTAATGCGTCTATAAAATATGAAAAGTTTGGCTTATTATTCATCGTAAACCTCTAAAAATTTTCACTTTTTTTGATGCAATATATTTGTCAAGATCGTGAATATCATAAACAATACGCGAACTATGAGCATCTCCTAGTTTACAAAACTCTAAATTGATTCCTATGGTTCTCCATTTTTGTAAAGTAGATTCTGTCACACCTACATATTGAGAGGCTTCCTTTGGCGATAAATATCGTTTTACACATTCCATGGTAAATCCTCATTCGATACTCTTGAGACTTTTTCTGCCATGTGACTATTTTGACAAACACCATGACCAATTAAAGCTTGCTCAAGCAACGCTAAAAGTTCTTTATCTTTTGAGTTAGTTAGATACGTATTAATTTGATTTTGATCGCTTCTTAGATGATATGAGCTATTGAAAATGAATTTTTTGCCATTTTCGGACAGAGTTTCTGCTTGCCCTTTCTCTTGCCTATTTTTTATAAGACCAATCAGATCTTTCAGCAAAATTGTTTCTTTGTGGTGTGTGGCTTTTTGAGTAAGTTCAACATATCGTGCTTCAATAATATTGAACTTACATGTAGCTGTTTCAAATAACATTGTAACTCCTTTATTTTGTTAATAAAGGGAATCATATAATTATTGCTAAGAAGAAAATAGATGCCTGAAATATGTGAATTCATGACATGTTTTGACTTGAGAAATAAATATTGTAAGTATTTTATAATTACATTTTGTCTAAATTAAGTGTTGTTTTAATCGTTTTTGCTAACTTTCTCCTTGCTGCTATCCTCGATTCACTATGAATCAAGACTTTATTTAAATTTTTTAAAGAAAATTTCTCATCATCATTAATCGTAATATCTTTATCATCTTTATCATCATCAAAGAACGTAGCATCCTCAGCACCAAAGAACGTAGCATCTTCAATATACAATTTCATCATCAAATAATCCATGGCATGTACGGCTTTTATATACGTAGTAATACCATATTGGTGCATCAATAGATAGCAAAGTAAACATTGAAATATCTCAAGAACAACAGTTCTTCTCTCAAGTATTTTTTGTATATCTTTAAAATGTGACATAAATTTGTCTCGGCTTAAATCGATCAACTCTTCTTTATAAATTTCATTCAAGGCGTTTTCTTTATAATGCTTTGTCAAGTCACACATTGACGCAATACGATTTTTCACTAATTCGTCTTTTAAAAGAGCGTCGATAAGTTTATTAATATTGTCTGGTAATTCTAGTGGATTTAATTCAATGTAAAGCGATCTTTGCGATAACATAGCCAGCAATGGGCGATCTGTATAATTCTTGTATATAAGTTTTCGCTTAAAAAAGCTATTGAAATTTCCTTCTTCTATACACTCCATTTTTTTAAGATAATCTCCTGGATTTTCTTCTTGACACTTTTCAATGTATTTCATATCTTTTTCTTTTATCATTTGAACCAAACTATCATATTCACAGTATTCAATAACATCTACACCATATTTTTTGTACATTTCATCAGCATATTCTTCTAAATTCTCAAATTTGCCATTCTCTTTTATCCTTTTTTCAAAAGATTCTATGCAACAAAGATTACAATCTATTGTAACTTGCCTAAATCTTGATCCATTATTTTTTTCTATTGTGAGTTTTAGCTCAGCTGAAGCATTCTTATCAATTAGCAAAAATTCCCACAATAAATTGTTCAATATATTCAATTTATCATCATTTGCAGTGAGTATTTGAGGGATGCGATTTTTGATAAATAGGAGAACTTCGTTTTGTTCATCCTCGGATAAATCAACTTTATCTATGGTATTAATTATTGAATTTGTCTCTTCATGGTAAGGTAATTTACTCAATTTTTTTCTTAGTTTGCGCAATTCATCATACCGCATGAATCTCTCCATCACTATCTTCATAAATTAAAGTTTTAATTTACTACTCAAAGGAGGACTTTACAATCACATACTTATCACTAAAATAATTTTTTCTCCAAATTTCGTACTGCATTTGTACCAATATCAGGACTTAATTTTGCATACCTCATTGTTTGTGTAATATCTTTATGCCCCATAAGGTCTTTTATTGTGTAAATAGGAACACCATCTATTGCTAACCAACTTGCGAAAGTATGTCGTAATGTATGAAAGACAACTCTATGTTTTGAGTCTGCAACATCTAATCCAACATTAAATAATTTGTTTGCAACTCTTGAAAATAGGTCGGGGACATCTAATAGTTTTGTCTTAAATTCCGTTTGAAATATATAATCATTCGGCTTTCCTTGAGGCATAGCTAATAGATATTTCTGAATAGTTTCCACCATATTTATTTTTCGACTGGTTCCATTTTTAGTTTCTGGCAATGTGATGAATCCATGTGTATAGTCAATATCTTTAAATTGTATTGACAAGATTTCACCAGCCCTTGCACCCGTCAATAAAGCAATTAATGCCATTAAGTAAGTTCTATAACTTCTTTTTTCTAAATGGTCTAAAAGAAGTTTTGCTTCTTCTCTTGTTAAAAATCGCTCGCGGTTATTGTTGATATTTCGCTTATTTCTGCGCATGATTGAAACGGTATCATTTCTATCTAAACTAGCAGGATTATATTTACACTTTTCATTGTATTTTGCCAAGTTAAACATCGCGGATATAGTTTGTCTTGAACGATCAACTGTGCCAGGAGTAAGCCCTCTTGATAGCATTGCTTTCACAATAACTTCAATATCTTGTTTGGAAATAGTATCTAATGCTTTATGTCCAATATAAGGCTTTATATGGTCTTCATAGCGTTGCTCACTACCTCGTTTATCTTTATAGCTCAACTTGCTATTTTCAATAAAATCATTTGCTATTTCATCAAAAGTGACTGGACGTTCAATCTTTGGTTTGATTGTTTCGCCATGCTTGATTTGAATAATTCTTTCACTTCGTAATTGCTTGCTGTATTGTGGAGTTATCCCATCTGACTTTTTGCCAACTTTTTCCCAAATCAACTTTCCAAACTGGTCTTTATATGAAATATAATACGTTAATATTCCCTTGGTATCAACCCTTTTATAAATTCCTTCTGCAATTCTCTCTCGTTTAATTGACACCTGATTACCCCTAGAATTCAATTTATATATTTATATAAATGGGGTTATTTATCTATTTAATGGATTTAGATGCCAAATATCTTCATTAAGACATTAAGATGTTAAGACGCTATCAATAAACTTGTTGTCTACTATGTAATGCTCTTATATAATTAAAATTGATTTATTATTGATTATTGTCATTTTATTTTGAGTAGTCCTACGTCTTAATGTCTTAACATCTTAACGAAGAGGTATTTTGATATAGGTTTGGAAAATATTTTGTTATCAGTAGGTTAGCACGAGGAGATTATGCAATACAATCAATCTCACGCAAAATACGTCTTTATCGAGGTTTGGAATAATTTGATTAAGATAACAGCCACGCGCCTGGAACGCGTGTGTGGGGCAACTCACCGAGGGTTCGAATCCCTTCCTCTCTGCCAGTATATCCTCAAACCCCCATAAATAGCCACTTTCAAGAGATTTCAGATTTTAATAATTTAAAGTGTCCAACTTTTTGTCCAACACCTGTCCAACACAACACAAAATACCTTTATAAAAGAAATAATGTTTATTATTTTTCCAAAAGAATTCACAACATTCCTTTGAAAATTTCTCTAAAAAGTGATAACTTAGAATATTGTATAATGCTTAGAAATAAAATTTTAAAGAATTTAAATAATATGAAAAAAGAAGAAGAATTAGAAGAGGATTTAATAAAAAGATTTATTAGTGGTCAAATTAAACCAATGTTTGAACTTACACCTGAAGATTATGAAGAAAGAATTAAAGTTGAAAATTCACAAGAATTTTATGAATATTTATTTAGAGATGAAATTGCAAAAGATAAACTAAGAGAAAAAGAAAAACAAGAAATAGAACAAAAAATAAAAGATTTACAAGAAAATAAAGATAATCAAATTCTTGAAATTGTAAAAACATTGCAAAGACAACAAACACCACAAATTAGCACTAATAAAATTACATTTGAAGAACTTTACAATGAATTCTTAGAAAAGAAAAAAGCAGATAATGACATTGGGATTGAAAGTTATCAAAGCTATCAAGGTACTTTTAATTTTACAAAAAAATTTTTTGAAAATAAAAATTTAAATGAGTTGAATTACAAAAATCAAGATGATTTAAAAATCTATTTGCAAAATACAGAAAGTGAAAGCAAGGGGAAACTATTAAGTAAAGTTACTTTAAATAATCACATTCAAACACTTTCAAGTTTTTTTAAATTTGGTGAAGATAGAGAACTTTTAAACAAGAATTTTTTAAAAAATATCAAACAATTCAAAGAAGAAAAAGTTGAAAAAGACAACTTTTCAGATGAACAACTTTTAAAAATTTTAGAAATAGATAAAGACAAATTTTATTCTTATAATAAGCAAAGACAAAAAACATTTAACTACTACAATTTATTCAAAATTGCTATTTATAGTGGTTGCAGAATAAGTGAAATTCTCAAACTAAAAAAAGAGAATGTAGAAACAGATAGATTTATTGTTAAAGATGCAAAAACAGAGAATGGCAATAGAACAGTACCAATTCATTCCATTTTGAAAAAGAAAGATTTTACAGACTTAATAGATAAATTAAAAGTAAAATATTCAAATGAAAAAGAAGAAAAAGAAATAATAAATTATCACACTAAAAATGCCAATAAAATATTAAAAAGATTGGGAATAAAGTTAAAAGAAAAACAGACTTTCCACACTATTAGAGGCACTTTCATGGAAAAACTTATTAACAAAGATATTACTAAGAAGGTACTTGTACAAATGATGGTGGGACACTCTATCCCAGATGAGGACAAATTAACCCTAAAAATTTATGCAAAAAAAATTGATTTTGAACTTTATCAAGAACTTATTGAACAATTTGAATTAAAATGAGTAAAATTTGAGCATTATTTGGCTCTCAAATGGCATCATTTTAGAAAATTCCACTAAATATAGGGATTTGAAAAAAACCATAGAATTAGAGCCATTTTTAAACTTAGGCTAATTTGAGAAATTTTTCCCCTATATATATATTATAAAAAAGGGATACCCTTTTATCCTTTTTCCCAAGAGAAAAAGGCAATAGGGAAAAGTAGTTATTGGCAAGTAGTTATTAATAGAGTTAGCAAACTTATAAAGAAAAAGCTCTTTATTAACTACTAAGTTGTAAATTTAGAATATGTTAGTATTCTAAATTTGCAACACAATTTGTTAACTCTTTACATAGTAAAAGTTAACAAATTCCCAGAAAGGCAATAAGCTCTTATCTTATAAAAAGTAGAATCTGCTATATATTATATAACAAAGGGAGAAGAAGACCTCCCAACACACACAACTCAAAAAATGGCATTTTTAGCTAGTTATTTTTGAAAACTGTACTTTTGGTGGGATTTTCTAACAAACCTTGTAAAAAGTGGCAAAAAATGCTCTAAAACACACCTTTCTTTGTCTCTTTTAAATCTTCATTGAAGTCTTTTGTTTTTGGAAGCACTTTTTGGATGTTTTTGTTTAAAGATTTTAGGTCATTGATAATATCTTCTGTCATTTTATTGCCAGCATTATCTTTGTCTAAACAAAAATTGATGTTTTGAGATTTTGCACTCATGATAACAGCTTTTAGATATTCAATTTGTTTTGGAGCAACTGAACCACCTAGTGAGATATAAAATCCATCTTTTTTATGTAATTCTCTAAAGGCCATAGCATCAAATGCACTTTCAAAAATATAAATATCTTGTGAATTACCTATTTTTTGACCCCAAAGCCCTTTTTTGCCTTGTTGCCCTTTAAAATTTGTCTTCAAATTTTTAATTTCATAGCCAGATAAATTAAATTTGAATTTCCCATTTTCATCAAAATAATATTCTTTGTGAGGAAAACACAAATTTTCTTTAGTATCTTTTAGAATGACATCTTCAAATTCTTTCAAAGTTTCAAGAGATATTTTTCTTATAGATTCTATATTTTGGAAGTCTAAATTATCAAGTTTTTTTGTGATTCTTGTATATTCAAATGCCTCATCCACTCCAGAGCTAATTTCAAGGTTTTCATTTAGTATATAACCATTTTTAAAATACTTTCTAATGCCTATAACTGTACTTTTGAAATCAGCATCTTTTTTCACAACTTTTTGGTAAAAATCAATGATTGTGCCATTATTTGCAGTATTTAGTAAATCAAAATAAATATAATGCCCATTGTCATTTCTCTTCACAACCAATTTTGTATCATGAAAATCCATCAAAAATGAATTTCTTGTTGATTTATGTCTGTTGATAACACCACCAAAATATTCAATAAAATCCACTAAAGATATATTTTCTTTGAATAAATCAATTTCCTTTTTCATCTCACAATTTTCCTATTTGATTGAAGTTTTGAGTATTTAATAACTCTTCTTGTTTTTGAATATGCTTAATAAATATAATAACTTCTCTCAAAAATTGCTCTCTTATTTCTGCACTAACTTTTTCTTGTTTTTCTAAAAAATTTTTTAGAAGATTTTGTAAAATAATTCTGTTTGTTTCTTCATTCATTTCAAGCAACTCTTTTTGAATTTTTAAATAAGTTATAAATTCTTCATCATGCAATAATTTGAAAAATAATACTAAAATCATTCTTACTCCTTTAAAATATATATACTATAATTATAGGACTTTTTAATATTTTTTTAAGTTTTTTCATTTTATTTTTGAAATTTTTTTGCATATAATAAAAACATCCCCTCCACTTGCCTTTTTTTCCCTATTGCCTTTTCCCAAAGGGGAAAGGATAAAATCCCCCATAAGATTGATGCAATAGTTTAGAACAAATAACTCAAATTTGTCTGATACTATCACATCTTTTGGAGTTATTTTATCTATCAATATTTTTAGTTTTTTGAGAAGTGAATTGATTGTTGAGATTTGTAATAATTGTATTTTTTTCAGAAATTTTTTTATCTAAATTTGTAATTTCTTGTTTTAATTGATGTATTTTTTCTTGTAGTACATCATTTGCTTTTTCTGCCCTTTGCAGGTCTTTTTTCAAATTTTCATTTTCTTCAACCATAGCATCATTTTCAAATTTATTGATTAACTCAAGAGAGATTTTTTTAATTTCTAATAACTCAATATTTTCTTTTTGAAGTAAATCTTTTTGCAGTTTTAACTCATCATATTTTTTGATTTTTTCTTTGTCTTTGGGTGGCATAATGTCAAATTTTAGGGCTTTAAACACTTCCTTTTTAATATTTTGTTTTAAAAGTGTTTCATTGATTTTATTGCTAAAAATGCCTTTTTCTGTACTATTTTCAAAAATATTGTTGACACTTTTTTCAAGATATGTATTGACATCCTTAATTGCTTCTTTTTTAGCCCCTATGTACAATTTTCTTTCCAAATGGTCCTTTTCTTTGGTTTCTTTCTTTTCACCCCTTATAAAGTCTAATCCACTGTCTTGAAAACATTTAGCAGCTAAATCTTGCATTTTCCCCCACTCATCTTTTTTTATGTTTCTTAACACACTTTTTCCTTTTATAAAATTAAAATTGTAAAAACACAAATGAGCGTGAAAATTATGTACATTATCTTTTCCATTTTTATACCCCTCATCAGCATGAAAACTATAAAAAATATTGGTAAAGCCATATCTTTCTGATATTTTTTCCATTGTTGTTTTTAGGGCATTTTCTAGTTTTTTATATCCATCTTTTTCAGCTAAAATCTTTTCTGTTTGCTCTCTACTTAATGCACAAACAAATTCAATAATAGTATTTTCTTTACTTTGCTCCTTTGTGCCTTTTTTAGCCAAAATTTGGGCTTTTTGGCTACTTAAATTTTCAAAACTTGCAAATTCATAATTAAAATTTTTATAGTTTGAATTTTGAAGCTTATATGTCACATTTGATAATCTAAAATCATGCTCATATATGTGTTTGTAGTCAGCATTTTTGTAGTATTTTGCATTCAATGAAATGTAGTTACTCATATTTCAATCCTTAAAATGATATATGAGTAATTAGTAGTTTTATTTTTAATTTGAGAGTTTATTGATTTTAAAATTAAGGGTGATTTAGCCCACTAAATCACTACAAGTAGTGGTGAGTAAGGGGAAACATCCCCTTAACCCCTTTTAGATGCAAAAAATGCTCTTGACAACCTTTTAAAATATTATTTTTGATAAAATCAAAAAAACCATTTTAAAGATACATTTATGCAAATACTCAATGATTACATCCAAAACATCAACAGGCTCTATCAAACAGGTAATGCAAGAGAACATAGTTATAGAGGTGATTTACAACACCTTTTAAATGTTATTATCAATGACAAAGACATAGTAGTCACCAATGAGCCTGCAAGAATTAGAGATGTTGGTGCTCCTGATTATAGTATTACAAGAAAAGATATTCCTATTGGGTATATTGAAGCTAAAGACATAGATAAGCCACTTAATAGCAAAGATTATGAAGAGCAATTCACTAGATATAAAAATGCACTTGATAACTTAATCATTACTGATTACATGGATTTTTGGTTTTATAAAAATGGTGAATTAACTATCAAAATCCCCATAGCAAAAATTGAAAATGAAAATATCATTGCTATTGAAGAAAATGGTAAGTTATTTATAGACAACATCAAGAGTTTTACCACCTTTGTATCTCAAACCATAACTAGCCCTAGCAAACTAGCTAAAATGATGGCAGGTAAGGCTAGACTTCTTGAAAATATCATTGAAAATGCTATTGTAAGTGATGAACAAAGTGATGCAAATAACAGTTTGAGAAATCAATTAGAAATTTTTAAAGCTTCACTCATACATGATATAACTCCACAAAGTTTTGCAGATATTTATGCTCAAACCATAGCTTATGGAATGTTTGCAGCAAGACTTCATGACCTGACTCTTGAAAACTTCTCAAGACAAGAGGCAGTTTTCCTTATCCCTAAATCAAATCCATTTTTAAGAGGTTTATTTAACTATGTTTCTGGGGCTGAATGTGATGATAGGCTTATTTGGATTATTGATTCACTAGCAGAGATTTTTCTAGCAACAGACATTAGAAAAATTTTAGATGGTTTTAGTCAAAAAACAGGCATGGATGACCCAATAATTCATTTTTATGAAACTTTTTTAGCTGAGTACAATCCATCTTTGAGAAAAAGTAGAGGTGTTTGGTACACACCAGAAGCAGTAGTCAATTTTATTGTTAGGGCATGTGATGAAGTTTTAAAAACAGAATTTGGTCTTGCAGATGGTTTGAGTGATGAGACAAAAGTCAAAATCAAAATTGATGATTTAAATGCTGGCTACAACAAGCAAGGGCAAAGAAAACAAAAAGAAATAGAAGCTCATAAAGTGCAAATTTTAGACCCTGCAACAGGGACAGGCACTTTTTTAGCTGAAACTATCAAGCTTATCAAAAAAGATTTTTGGGGAGGTTCATGGAGTTCTTATGTAGAAGAACACCTTATCCCAAGACTAAATGGTTTTGAACTTTTGATGGCAAGTTATGCAATGGCTCATTTAAAACTGGATTTGCTTTTAATGGAAACAGGCTATCAACCAATAAGCCAAAAAAGATTTAATGTCTTTTTGACTAACTCATTAGAAGAGCACCATGAGGACACTGGGAGCCTTTTTGCTTCATATTTAGCAAATGAAAGTAAAGAAGCAGATAGAGTGAAAAAAGAGACCCCAGTTATGGTAGTCATGGGCAATCCACCTTATGCAATAAGTTCTAGTAATAAAGGGGAATGGATAGCTAAACTCTTGCAAGATTATAAAAAAGACTTGAATGAAAAAAATATACAACCTCTCTCTGATGATTATATAAAGTTTATAAGGTATGGACAACACTACATAGAAAAAAATGGTGAGGGAATCTTAGCCTATATCTCAAACAACTCTTTTATTGATGGAATTACCCATAGGCAAATGAGAAAATCACTTTTAGAGTGTTTTGATACCATTTATATTTTAGATTTACATGGAAATAGCAAGAAAAAAGAAGTAAGTCCAGATGGTAGTAAAGATGAAAATGTTTTTGATATTATGCAGGGTGTAAGTATCAATATTTTTATAAAAAAGAAATCAAAATCTAAAAAATTAGCAGAAGTTTATCATTATGATTTATATGGGAAAAGAGATTTTAAATATCACTATTTAATGAACAATTCACTCAACTCTATTCAGTGGAATAAGTTAGACTATAAAGAACCATACAGTTTTTTTGTGCCAAAAAATTTTGATGATGAAAAAAAGTATAAAAAAGGTTTTAGTACCAATAAGTTATTTAAACAATTTAATAATGGTATAGAAACTGGTAAAGATGAATTGTTTTACTCTTTGTGTAGGAATACACATAGCACTTCAATTTTTAGTTTATTTGCAAATAAACTAAAAACTATTATTGAATACAATATTAACAACACATCAAGTTTTAAATTTCTTGATAAGTTTAGTAGTGCAAATTTTGATGAAAATAACTTTAAGCAAATACATTATAGACCTTTTGATATATTATCTTGTTACTATGACACAAAATTACAAAGAAGACCAGCCATTGATACCATGAGGCATATGTTCCATGAAAATATAGCCTTATTGGTTCCAAGGCAGGTGCTAGAAAATTTTCATCATGTTTTTATTTCAAAATTTGCCACAGATTCTAATTTAACCGCAAGTGCCAAAAAATTTGGAAGTGCTCCAATTTTTCCATTATATTTATATCCAAATGATGATTCACTAGAAATAGAAAGAACACCAAATTTAAACCTAGAAATAGTAAAAGAAATAGAAGAAAAATTAAATTTAAAATTTGTAAATGAAAAAGAAGATAATACTTCTACTTTTGCCCCTATTGATATTTTAGATTATATTTATGCCATCCTACACTCTCCAAATTATAGGGAAACATACAAAGAATTTTTAAAGATAGATTTTCCAAGAGTGCCTTATCCAGATATTAAAACTTTTTGGCAATTGGTATCCTTGGGTGGAAGATTAAGAGCCTTGCACCTAATGGAAGATGAAAGCCTTAATGATAGGATTATAGACATTAAAGGTGAAGCAGCCCTAATCATATCAAATAAGCTCAATAAAAATGACACTATCATTGAAAATGGCATGATAACTCTCAATATCAACAAAGAGGTATCCATCATAAATATCCCACTTATAGCATGGGAATTTTATATAGGAGGCTACCAACCTGCTCAAAAATGGCTAAAAGATAGAGGAGGTAGAGAATTAACTAGAAATGACCTCAAACACTACAATAAAATCATAAATGCACTTTATAAAACAAATGAAATCATGCAAGAAATAGATGGAGTTTTGAAAGTATGATGATGCTTTTTAAATATGTTAGCAATCCTGATTTTATCTTAGAAGATGGTTATATAAGAGCTACTCAATTAAGTGCCTTAAATGACCCTTTTGAAGCAAATTATGACAAAAAAGGGTTAAGAGAACTTGCAAGTTTTTTTAATGATGATATGAATGGTGAAAAAATCATAGACTATATAGAAAAACACAAATATAAAATTGGAGTGATTTGTTTTTCAGAGACAAAAGATAACCTTTTAATGTGGGCTCATTATGCTAATGAACACAAAGGAGCTTTAATAGGATTTCATATCTCAAATGAAACAATTTTTGAAAATTTAATCAAACCACAAGATTCTTCTTTTATTGATTATTGTATGTATTTAGGAAAATGTTTACCTATAAAATACAGAAAGCAACCCTTGTATAAAATAGATAAATTTGATAGGGATTATAGTAATGTATGTGTTGAAAGAGAAGAGAGAATTTTGTTTGAAATATTTCAACAAAAAAGTGATGAATGGATTTATGAAAAAGAACATAGAATAACATTAAGGCTAGAACAAGCAGATAAAGTAATTTTAGATGATATTAATAAATATAAAAATATCAAATGGGTAAATGATATGCTTAATAATAAAAGTTTACTAGAAGAGGATATGGCAAAATACCTTGAAAAAGATAAAAATAAATTACATATCTTTTTGGAAAGAATAGAAGATGAAAGCAATAGAATTGTTTATGGAAGTTTATTAGCAGATTTAGCAAAAGATAATCCAAATATTCTATATTTATTTAAAGTATCAAGCTCTTCTATTTGCTCTATTGCTTATGGCAATAAGAGAGAATTAACAAGTATAAAAAATTATGATTTTCCTCAAAAAACAGGTTACTTTGAGAGATTTAAAACAAAAATAGATACCAACCACTATACTTTAAAATTTAATGGATTACATAAAAAATAATTTTATAGATTTCACCTCAAAAGCATCTTCTTTAAAAATAATCCTCTCAAAAGTTTATATTAGATTGTAATAATTCCAATAACATAAAAAAGTGTCCAACTTTTGTCCAACATTTTTATGTTATAATTTAACTAAAAAAGGAATAAAATGTTAGCAAATTCCCTACTTAAGGGATTTTGTGGATATAATAAAAAATGGCAAATTTTCCCTTCCTCTCTGCCATAAATCTAGCAAATCCTACTCCATAATCTCCAAAAATAATTTTATGATTCTACGTATACTGACAAAAAAGGACTCTGTTCTTTATTTAACATGAATAAATTTCTTCTGAGTATTTTTTTAGGGGCGAATTGGTGTCCAGTAAAGTTTTGTTGCATCGTATCCAAATGCAGGAAGTTTTTGTAAAATCCATTGCTTATCTTTTTCTGCAAGCTCTTGTGTACGTGACAATATCCATAAATAATTCCTACTAGGCTCGCCAACAACACTAAATCGGTAATCATCTGCAAGCATAATAATCTGATAATCGCCATAAAACGGCCAGAAAAAACTTACTCTAAGTTTTGCATTGGAAGCATCTGTGGCATAGGCATGTCCATGAGCTTGATTGATAAGTGTTGCCTTGTCATCGTAACATTGGTTAAGCACATCAATCGTGTCTTTTTTGATACTATAATCAGCAGTAGCACCCAAACAACCCTTTTCGAAACGATTTTCGTAACGGGCAATTTCAATCCATCTTCCCATATAACGAGCCACTTCAACTTTTTCGACCACAGGAAGAGCTATACTGGATTTTTGTGAACACCCTGAAATAATAAAAATACCGCACAAAACAATCCACGTTAAAAGAGATGTTTTAAGACGAGACATCCAAAGACCTTTTATGAAAATAATTTTGGGTCGCTTGATGGCGGTATGCGAACATCGCATCCATATCGCGCCGTATCAAAGGAAATGCCAAATTGCCAAGGCATCCAAATGGTAATGCCAATGTAATCGTCTCTTCCATCAGCGTTTTTGTCTCAGCTAAAGATGTAAATTTGCGTTCATGCCTAAAAAAATTAAACGGTCCAGACATCATTTTATCTGTAACATTATGTGGGCAATCAAGCTGTTCTATCTGCATTTTCCACTGGGTTTTAATACCAAACCGTTTAATATCTAAAATGACGCAACTACCCTTGATTATAGGTTGGTCAATGTGTTGGATTGAAACCGTTATCCATGGAGGTGTAATTTTCATGAGATTGTGAGTATCCATGTGAAAGTGGCATACCTCGTAGGATGAAGCTTCAAGAGTACATGAATAGTGAAGGGTATGTGTTTTCATACCTTGATTATACTCAATCTTAAAAAAAGAAGGAGCATTCTTGTAAAACTACTTTCTCTTTATTGGCGATACGCTGCCATAAAGACATCAACCGCACGTTTGACGATATTTTTTATCTCTTCTTCCGAAGTCTTTTCATTGATGAGCCACAAAAATTGTAAAATAAGTTCAGCTTCCAAGAGTCCATAAAAGTGTTTTGCGACAACAAGTGGCACTGCTTTTTTTAGTTTACCCGTATGCATGGCTTTAGCAAAATAGTCTGCTATTTTCATTTGGCTTCGTACAATGATGCCGCGCTCATATGAAATTTTTCCCAAATCCGTGCGCCCCGACTCAACAATAGCAAGACGCCTGTAATCTCTAAATTGCGCGGAATAGAGAAAATGGAGCAATCTTTGCCCCAATTCATATAAAGTTTGCTCGATCTCCTGTGAAGGATGATCAAGGACTTCGTGAACAAATTTAAATTCAGTTTCATTGGAAAGAGACATAACCTCAGAAAAAAGTTCTTCTTTTGAAGCAAAATAGTTATAAATCGTTGCTTTTGACCCTCCGACCCTTGAACAAATTTTTGACATAGAGGCTCGTTCAAACCCAAACTCTAAAAAAGTCTGTGCTGCAGCATCGACAATAGCTTGTCGTTTTGCTTCTGTTTTCTTTTTCATAAATTTTTCTTTAGGTAGAAGATATTAAGGATTATTTTAACACAAATTGTGATAAACTTCCAAAATATAAACTGTACTGTACAGTACAGTTTATATTGCATTAATTTAGGAACGAACCGTGAGCTATCAAATACTCCATGCTTGTTATTTGCGATTACACGCAAACAACTGTACTTTATCCCCTTATCCTTTTGATTGTTGCTGAAGCTTCAATCACTCGATTTCTAACTATTAAAGGTCTGATCTATTCCCATGCTTTTTCATAAACTTTTATTGACTAATAGACGGAAACTCCGTCAAAATCGTTTATTACAAATCGCTTTTATCAGTTTATTTTGGCTGTTAGGTGAAACCGTGTCGCATCTGTCTGGGAGTTCTATCCCTGGTGGTATTGTTGGTTTATTTATTGTGCTGATTTTATTGGCTATCAAAAAATTAAATCCTCATGACCTTCAACTTGGAACCGAATGGTTTTTAGCAGAAATGCTGCTTTTTTTTGTGCCTGCCGTGCCTGCTGTTTTAAATTACCATCAGTTTTTAGGATGGCTAGGGATTAAAATTATAGGGGTCATTATGGTTGGAACCATGATTGTCATGGTTGTCACAGCTATCACAGTCGATGCTTGTTATAAGTTAGAATCACGTTTAAAACAAGAGAAACACGCATGATACAATTTAACCACGCGACCCTTGTCGCACTCGAATCGATGCTTTTATGGTCTGCAACAACCATTGCACTGTACCTCTTTTCAAAATTATTTCACCGTCGATGCCCTCACTGGTGGAGTGCGCCTATTGTGATAACACCGCTTTTAGTGATACTTTGCATCATTGTGTTTCACACAAACTATAACATCTATATCAATGGAACACACTGGTTAATTACGCTCTTAGGCCCTGCAACAGTTGCTTTTGCCGTGCCGATTTATAAACAAAGAAAAATTGTTCAACGGTATTGGTTCACATTGACAATAGGCGTGGTTGTGGGAAGTAGCGTTGCTATTTTTTCGGCATGGATGCTTGCAAGCGCTATGGGATTGGACGATAGTTTGCGTCTTAGCTTATTGCCTCGCTCCATCAGTACACCGTTTGCCATCGTTGTTTCAGGCGATATTGGAGGCGTCCCTAATTTAACAGCCGTCTTTGTTGTTTTAACAGGCATCTTTGGCGCCGCTTTTGGTGAATTGCTGTTGCACTGGATACCGTTACGTTCATCCCTTGCGCGAGGGTCTCTTTTTGGTATGGGCGCACACGTTGCCGGTTCGCAAAAAGCAAATCAAATTAGCAGTGAGTTAGGCGCTATTGCGGGACTTGTTATGGTGTTTAGTGGCATTTTGAATGTTCTTGCGGCACCTTTATTAGTCTATTGTGTGCAATGACGTTCTTTGGCTTATTGTTTATCCTCTAAAATGATTTCATCAAAGTCACTGCGCGAATTTTTAAGAGGGCTTGTATGGAGCCCTTTTGTCGTGTAGACAAACGATATTTTCGGCGCATCGGTGATATTTTTGTTGGCGTGATGCAGTGTTTTACAGTGAAACAGCACAACATCTCCACGTGAAAGATTCGTGTGGACTTTGGTTGGAATGAGCACTTTGTTTTTAGGGTGCTCATCTAAAAAATTACTCTGTGCATCAAAGCGTTCTTTTTCAAACGTAAGCTTATGCGAACCAGGAATAAACTCCAAAAGACCGTTTTCTAAATACTCATCTCCCAATGCCAACCAGACAGAAATCAAATTATCGTTTTCATAATGCCAATACCGCGCATCTTGGTGCCAAAATGTTCGTGAACTCTCTTTGGGCATTTTCGTCATAATGGAATTGTGATGCGCAAGAACAAGGACGGGCGTATCGTTTAAAAGTGTTTTGAGAATAGGGCGAATTTTGGGATACGTCATCCACTCTTGAAAAAGACTCTCTCTGTGAAAAACTTGTCTCAATCTTCGCACGGTCACATGAGTATCATTGCTTTGAAGGTACTCTTGCTCACTTTCAATAGGAGCAATTTTGGCACTTAAATGCTCTTTTGCTTTTTCTAAAATTTTTTCACACAGGTGCGCATCGGCAAAGTTTTTGAGGACTAAAAAGCCGTCTTTATGGAATGTGTTAATTTGTGCTTGTGTTAATTGCATGGTTTTCTTCTAAAAATAATATGGGACGTATTTTACTATGCGTTTTGTTAAAGAAAAGAGGGAAGTTCCCTCTGATTGTTTTATTGCATCTCGCTTCTGAGTTTGCCATAATTTTTACAGGCAATCGAGAGGTTTTGCTCGCACGCTTTTTTAAATAATTCGAGTGCTTTTTGCACGTCTTTTTCCACGCCTTGACCCTCACGGTACATCACGCCTAGATTAAAACAACTTTTTTCATACCCTTGATCACATGTTTTACGAAACAATTCTGCCGCTTTAACGTAGTCTCGTTGTACGCCTTCTGCTTTATAATACATGAGTGCTGTGTTGTAACAGCCTCTCGTATGTCCTTGCTCGCACGTTTTGTAGTAGAGGGTAAATGCTTTCACGACATCTTTGTTCACACCTTCACCGCTTTCGTACATCATGCCAAGGTTGTAGCAACTGTCGGCAAATCCACCATCACAGGCTTTATTAAAAAGCGTAACGGCTTTTACGTCGTCTTTGTAAACACCCACGCCCGAATCGTACATATTGGCGAGGTTATAGCATGCTTCCATGCTATCATTCGTGCATGCTTCTTCAAAAAAAAGGCTCGCGGCAATGTAGTTGCCTTTTTCATACGCACCCAATCCATCCATCAAGGCATCGGCATGTAGAGCATTTCCTAGAAGAAAAATAGCTAAAAGCATACGTTTCATCCAGTGTTTCATCAACAACTCCTTATTTATATTTACCCTTATAGGTAATTTCATCAAATAACAACTCTTCCACCAACTCTGGAAACAGCCGCATACTCATAAACAGAGCGACATTTTTGGCTATCGACATCGGTGTATTAGCTGTTGAAATAGCATGATCTAAATAGTCTTGATCCTCTTTAGCAAAGTGCTTGATTGAGTAGATAAAATCTTTCACTTCCTCTTTGGCAAGCGCGTCGTTGGCACTTTGCTGGTACTTTACATGTAAAGATTCTAGATTCCAAATCGAAGGGGCAAAAATAGCTTGTATCGCTTTATTACCAAGAAACTCTTCAAAGGCTGTTTTGACGTCAAAGTCAATAATAAGACTCGGTTTGCCATCACCTATAAAGTAGATATTTTCACGGCTAATCGTTCCACCGTAAATATTTTTTTCTTTAAAACTATGTGCGATAAAAACAGCTCTTTTTTTAAGTCGTTCAGAAATTTTATCGCTGCTTTGCAATTTTTTCCAAGAGACTTCTTGATACGATTTGGCAGGATTTTTACCTTGTAAAATCAGCTCTTTAATCGCATTTTGGTAACTGACTTCAACGGTTCCAACACTGTTTTGTGCCTGTTTTTCATCTTCTTTGCTAGTGCAACCGCTTAAAAGCAGGACAAAAAACACGATGCCAAGTATGGTATAACGCATTTTAACGCTCCTTTGCACAACCGATGTATTTAATTGTATAACGCCTCAACTTAAAGCTTAAGAAGGTGTGTCGGTTTTTACATGTAAAAGTGGTCAAAAGACCACTTTTACGTATTATACGTGCTTGGCTTGGAGCTCTGCTTTGATGAGAGATTTAATACCGCCACTTTCAAGGATGGTTAAAACATACTCGGAGAGTGGTTGAGCGATGGCTATGACGCCTCTTTGATTGCGAATTTCGCCACTGTGCATATCAACATAAAGCGTATCGCCTGTTTGAATCAATTGTGAGATAGAAGGGCAAATGAGTAAAGGAAGTCCCAAGTTAATGGCATTGCGATAAAAAATGCGGGCAAACGATTCGGCGATAATCGCACCAATGCCAACCGCTTTGAGGGTAATCGCGGCGTGTTCTCGACTACTGCCGCATCCAAAATTGGTTCCTCCAATCATCATATCACCGGGTCTTACTTTATGAACAAAATCGGGGTCGGCTCCATGCATCGCATATTTTGCTACGTCCTCAACATCCGTGAATTCAACAAAACGCCCTGGATAAATCTGGTCGGTATCGACATTATTGCCAAAGACAAAAGCCTTGCCTTCAAGATGCTGTTTCATGCGTTCTCCTTTGCGATGTAAGGGGTAGGATCGACGATTTCTCCTATTAAAGCCGCAGCGGCAACCGCGGCAGGAGAACCTAGAAAAATCTCTGCTTTAGTATGCCCCATGCGTCCAGGAAAGTTACGATTGGTTGTGGTAATGCATGTCTCTTCAGAAGCGAGCATTCCCTCATGTGTTCCAAGGCATGCCGCACATCCAGGTGTTACAAACGTCGCTCCTGCTTCTACAAGTGTTTGGACATAGCCTTTTTCCATCGCTTCTAAAAAGACTCCTTTGGAGGCAGGGACGATAACAAAACGCGTACGAGGCGCGACATGTTTGCCTTTTAAAATGCCAGCAGCTATACCAATATCCTCGCACCGTCCTCCTGTGCACGAACCCAGATACGCTTGGTCAATATGACGACCAATGAATTGGCTGATGTCATAGACATTATCGACACTAAAAGGGGCTGAGAGTTGGGGTTTGAGGTTACGCACATCAAACGTCGTTTCAGAGGCATACGCAAAATCGGCATCGGTCTCGTAAATCTCATACGGACGTGTCACTTTTGCATCCAAAAAAGCCATCGTAATGGCATCAGGTTGAATATAACTCGTTTTGGCTCCCATTTCTGTGCTCATATTACACAGTGCCATACGTTCAGAAATACTAAGGTACTGTAAGCTTGAGCCGCTAAACTCAACGGCTTTATAGACTGCAAAATCTGCACCCAACTCCCCAATAGCATGCAAAATCATATCTTTTGCGTACACCCCATGCGGCGGTTTGCCTTCAAAATTGATTTTGATAATTTCAGGAACCCTAAACCACAGCTTGCCAGTGGCTAAAATAATGGCTAAGTCCGTGGCGCCTACGCCCGTTCCAAAAGCACCAAAAGCGCCATGTGTGGTCGTATGTGAATCGGTGATAACCACAATTTCTCCAGGGTAAGCCAATCCCTTATCGGCTAAGACTTGATGGCAAACGCCTTGGTCAATATCCATCAATAAATCAATCCCTTGATCCCAACAAAATTCACGAAATTGTTTCTGATTTTGAGCTTGCGTAATTGTCGAAGCAGGGGCATAATGGTCCAAAAACATAATCACGCGGCTTGGGTCATGCACCTTGGTAGCTCCCATCTCAAAAAAAGAACGAATGGTTTGTAAGTAGAGATCATTAATGCCTGCCATATCGACATCGCAGTTAATAATCTCACCTGTTGTCACGCGTGGTTTGCCAGCTTTTTTGGCTAATAATTTTTCGATAGCATGCATCTTTTTCCTTTCACTTATTTTTTACATGTAAAAATTTGTATCTCTTATGTAAATATAATCCCTTTCTTCTTGAAAAGATAGGCTTTGAATGCTATACTTAAATAAAAGATATACGTAAAGAGACTCCATGATCAATCTTAAAAAAGTTCAAATGCTACCTGCTCGTGAACAAGTGGCTTCCATCCTTCGCTCTTCTATTCTTTCTGGCGGTATTACACCCGGTCAGTCCATCACCCTTGATAGCGTGGGCGAGCAAGTCGGCATGTCACGAACACCCGTAAGAGAGGCTTTTCAAATCCTCGCTAATGAAGGATTGTTGGAGCTTCGTCAAAACCGTTGTGCCATCGTAAAAGGCATCTCTGTCGAAGCCATTAAAGATCACTATGAAATGCGCATCTTGCTTGAAACGGAAGCCCTTCGTAGAGCATGTGAACGCATGACTGACGAAACACTCAAAGTCATCCAAAGTGTCAATAAACAAGGACAACGTGCTAAAGATGCAGGCGATACGGAAGCCTACAATCTTGCCAATCAAGCCTTTCATATGACTATTTGGGAAGCCGCTGATAGCGAAAAACTCAAATCATTTCTTTCGTTACTTTGGAATGGTCTTTCCATGAACCGCTTAGTAACAGCGCAAGAGTATGCAGGCATCTCTTTAGCAGATCACAACAAAATTGTAGAGCAACTGACCCACAAAGATTATGAAGGAGCATGTGAAACAATGCGCCAACATATCATCTACAGTATGAACAGTACACTTTCAAATTTTAAATAACAAAAAGGCGCATACAAAGCGCCTTTTACAATACGCTAACTCTTAGCAATCATCGAGACAATTTCTTGGGCTGTCTCTTTTAATGCAATCTCTTTTCGGTGGTGAAATTCCACTTTATTGGCTTCAAAAAGGTTATTGCCTTTGGTATCAATAGAGATGATAAGCGGTCCAAACTCTTTGACTTTCATAATCCAGAATGCTTCAGGCATACCAAATTCTGGCCACTCTTTGGCTTCTATTTTTTCCACTTGTTCCGCAGCTACTACGCCACAGCCTCCCGGAAAAACAGCATGAACGGCAATGCTTTCTTTACAGCCTTCGGCGGTTTTAGCACCCATGCCCCCTTTACCAATGACAAGTTTTACACCCGTTTGCGCTAAAAATTCTTTTTCATAACGTTCCATGCGCATACTGGTTGTTGGTCCAATTGAAACCATCTCCCAACCACCTTCGACATCTTTAACAATCGGTCCTGCATGAAATATAGCAATTCTATCCATAGGAAGCTTAGGCATAATGCCTTCTGCGACAACTCTTCGATGCCCTTCATCTCTGCACGTAACCAACGTTCCAGTTAAATAGACAATATCTCCTACGTTAAGTGACTGAATATCTTCATCTTGTATCGGTGTTGTTAAAACCTTTTTCATAGTCTAACTCCTTTGTGAGAGAGGATTTCATAGTGCATATTTTCATCGAAACGAATAATGCCGTGGCGATTTGCCCAACATCCAACCGTTACCCCCACACCCAAAACAGAAGGGTGATGCGCCATACCTTCGACATGCACTGCCATCACGGTATTTTTTCCAGAGATGCCTTGAGGTCCTAAGCCAATGGCATTGAGTCCTTCCTCAATTTTTTTCTCCATCGCAGCTGCTTTTGGATGCGGATGAGATGTACCGACAGGACGTAACATCGCTTTTTTAGAAAGCAGTGCAGCTGAATTAGAACACGTGCCGATTCCCACGCCCACTACAAGAGGAGGGCAGGCGTTAATGCCCCAATCTACAATCGTATCAAAGACAAATTTCATTGCCCCTTCATACCCTGCCAAAGGTGGCAAAACGATACTTCGCCCAGGAAGAGAACAACCACCACCGGCTTGATAGACTTCAATTTCTACATTACTGCTATCGTCCACAATTTCCCACTCAATAAAAGGAACATTCGTCCCTACATTCGTGCCGGTATTGACTTCATCAAATACTTCAACCGCATTAAGACGCAAAGGCGCACTTTTGGTTGCTTGAATGGTTGCTTCTCTTAAAATAGAACGCAGTTTCCCTAAATAGGGGAATTTTGCACCAGAACGGATAAAGAACTGGATAACCCCTGTATCTTGGCACGTAGGGCGATTGAGTTTTTTAGCTTTATCCATATTTTCAAACATAACATCGTAAATTGTTTTTGCAAGAGGAGAGTTCTCTTTGGTTCTTAATTCCGTTAGCTTTGCCATAATATCATCTGGCAACTCCTTGGAAACAACGTCTATAAACCTACCCAAAATATCTACCATCTCTTTTTCACGTTCAAGAGCAGACATTCTATCTCCTTTTTTGTGATGTGTGATATTTTATCACATTTAAATTACAAACGCGATAACTCTCTATAAAAGCCCTTCAATACGAAAAAAATCCTTACATGTAATTTTACATGTAAGGATGGAAAAACTGATTTTTAAACAAAAATGAGGACGCCAAGAAGAAGCATAGCAATATAAACGGCTCCAAAAATGGCACCTAACGCCCACCATCTGCCTTGTGAAATATAGCCAGCACCATACCAAAGTGGAGAAGGTCCTGTACCATAAGGGGTAATAATACCCATCAAACCGATAGCACTCGCCAATAAAATCATAAATGTTGGTAGTTGTTCAGGGGCAATTAACTTCACGGCAATGACGATAAAGATTGGTAACAATGCTGTTGTATGCGCTGTTAAGCTTGCAAAGAAGTAGTGAAGCAAGAAGAAAAAGACAATCATTGAGAGCATCAGCATGGTTGGAGAAAGCCCTGAAAGATACACTTCTGTACCTTTGCCAATCCAGGTCAAAATACCAACGTCTTTAAGCCCACTGGCAAGTGCAACAAGGGTTGAGAACCATACTAAAATGTTCCAAGCAGCTTTGTTACTAATCACATCGTCCCAAGAGACAATATTGGCCAATACCATCAGCACAACAACGACAATAGCGGCGGTTGTTCCGTTGATATTAAGTTCTTTTCCAAAAATCCACATAATAAGCGCTAAAAAAGCAAACGTTCCCATCAAAATCTCTTTAACGGTAATCGGTCCCATTTTAATAAGCTCTTGTGCTGCCCACGCTGGAGCTTCTGGAGATTTTTTTTGGGTTGGAGGATAGATAAGATAAACCATCAAAGGTGTCACTAAAAAAAGCGGTAATAATAGTGGAACCATAATGCGCGCCCAAGCACCCCATTCAATAGAGATATTTGCACCTTTTGCAATTAAGTCCAACGCCAAAAGATTTGGAGCAAGTGCGGTTAAAAACATGGAACTGGTGACACACGTAGCTGCCATAGCAACCCACGTAATATACGCACCCATTTTTCGAGGCTCGTTTTCAGGGGTTGAATTAAAAATAATCGGAATGTTAATAGCAATGGGATAAATCGTACCACCGCTTCGTGCGGTATTAGATGGCATAAAAGGCGCCAACACTAAATCCGCAAATGCAACCGCGTAGCCAAGACCCAAGGAGCTTTTACCCATATATTTAATCATCACTAAGGAGATGCGTTTTCCAAGACCCGTTTTTTGATACCCCATGGCAAACATAAATGCGGCAAAGATGAGCCAAATGGTACCATTGGAAAAGCCTGAAAGTGCCCATTTGATGTTGGCACCCGAAGTTTTGCCCACAAGACCCAAGAGGGCAGCTAAAGAGACACCGACTAATCCTACAAGAGCAGCAGGAACCGGTTCTAAAATCAACCCGACAATGACGGCTAAAAAGATAGCCATAAAATGCCACGCCCCAACACTTAACCCTTGCGGTACAGGAATAAACCAGACCACTAACAAAACAAGAATAGGAATAAGCATTTTGATTGCTTGCTTCGACATTGTAAAACCTCCCAAAATAAATTTTTAACATATTTCACATAATAGCTTCAATTCATGGGTAAAGGCTTTATCTTTAATCGGTGATAACATATTAAAGATAAAGTCATTTTAGGTCGCATTAACTTAAAGTTATATTAATATATATACATAAAGATAATTTAAGCTACCCGTGTTTCTAATGGGGATTCATTGCCTTCATTAACATACAATTTAAATTTTTATCCTATAATGAATAGAAACACTATTCCAATGAAAGAACTTTTTGAATGTCAAAACCACTCAGTGAGCGCCAGCTTATCTTAGCCCTTGCCTCTTTAGCAGCGATAACACCTTTAGCAATTGATATGTATCTACCTGCTTTTCCTTCCATTGCCAAAAGCCTTCAAACGCCTATCCCCAATGTTGAAATCAGTCTCAGCCTTTTCTTTTTCGGTATGGCGATGGGGCAGCTATTTGGTGGGCCAATTTCTGATGCCTACGGCAGACGACCTATGGTGATTATAGGACTCATCCTCTTTGGAATCAGTAGTCTTTTGCTCTCGTTTACAGACCATATTGAGCTTTTTTGGATATTAAGGGCGATTCAATCGTTTGGTGGCGGCATCGCAACGGTTAATGTCTCAGCAACCGTGCGCGATATGTTTGAAGGCAAAGAGAGTGCGCGCATCTTTTCGATGATTGCGATGGTCATGCTGATGGCACCTTTGCTTGCACCAACGATGGGCTCTTTATTCCTCAAATTTTTCGAATGGAACATTATCTTTATTTTTCTAAGCCTTTATACCCTTTTTGCGCTCGGGTTTTACCTTTTTCGTTTTCCCCCTGTTGCGCAAAAACGCTCAAAAGTGACACCCATACAAAATTATAAAACGGTTCTGAGCCACAAAATGGCGATGATTTTTATTGTCTCTCAAATCCTTTCATCCTCAGGAATGTACACGTTTATCACCTCTTCATCGTTTATCTATATGGAACATTTTCATGTTAGCCCAAGTGAGTTTGCTCTCTTTTTTGCACTGAATGTAACAACGTTAATGATAACAGGAAGAATCAACGCATGGTTGGTCAAGTACAAAGACCCTCTGATACTTCTGCGTTTTGGTATGTGTGCCCAAGCACTCCTTGGTATTGCACTTTTTAGCGCACAAAATCAGAGCATTTATGTTCTTTTCCCCATTATTGGGCTTTATGTTGGTACGCTTGGATTTATTTTTGGCAATTCCGTTTCATTAGCATTAGAATTTTTCCCAAGCATTAGCGCTTCTGCCAATGCGATTATTGGTGTTTTACAGTACAGTGTAGGTGCATTTATGGGCTTTACCGCAAGTTTTTTACACGATGGTACGCTGTTTCCTATCACGGGAGTGATGATGAGCGTCAGTCTTTGTGCTTCGCTTCTTTTGCTCTTAGGGAGTCGTGGGTATAGCCCGCATCATCAAGGATAAAGAGAAGAAAATTCTTCTCTTTATTCACCGCTATTTTGCGGCTTTTTTTGCTTCGTCAATCCAGCTTTGAAATGTTTTTTCATGCGCTTTAATCCACGATTTTGCATGACGAATGATATCTTGCTCACTTTTCTCACCTTTATTGATAAGCATGTTTTCAGCACTAATATCATTAATATCCAGTTTTGCAATTTCAAAGAGTTTCGCTGCCGCAGGATTTTGCGTTGCGATATCGCCGTTAGCAACAATTTTCATGGCATTAACATTAAAGCCATAATTTTGACCATTAGGCAAGGATGTATCTTTGGTAATAGGATGGGCACTGTGTGTGACTTGAAGCCATACGGTATCTTTCCCCGGTACTAAAACACCACTCACCCAATACGGTGTCCATGTGTAGTATAAAATCGGTTTACCCTGTTTATAGCGTGCAATGGTTTCAGCGATAATCGCCGAATATTCACCTTGATTGTGTTTAATGTTTTTTCTAAGGCCAAAAGCATCTAGTTGATATTCAATGACCTTTTCACATCCCCAACCCGGATTACAGCCTGCTAAATCTGCTTTTCCATCGTTGTTGCTATCAAAAAGTTTAGCAATTTTGGGGTCTTTGAGGTCATTAATGTATTTAATATGGTGTTTTTCCGCTGTCTTTTTATCAATAAGATACCCTTGTGCACATCCTGAGACATACACTCCTTTGCGGAACATAATGTTTTCACCACCTGCTTTTTCAAACATTGCATCGTGCAATGGTGTCCAATTAACCGCTGTATAATAGATATCTTTTGATGCTCTATTTTGAGCGATTGTTTGATAAATAACAGCATACGCCACTTCATCTATAGGTAAAATATCATACCCTAGCGTTTTAAGTGCCTCGTTGATAATAACTGTTTGAAACTTCTCCTCAGCAATAGAGCTGTGCATCGAATGCACTTTAATACCTTTACCGGGTAAGTCTTCTGCCATACTTATGCTACACAACAGCATAGAGCAAACGATGCCTATGACCCCTTTTTTGAGTCGATTAATCATGCTTTCTCCTTTGTTTTAAGATGGTCTTATAGATAAAGCCCAAAGGACCTTTCTCATACCATGTTGTATGAATACGTGTCATATCTTTTTCACCTAAAGCCTGCGTAATACGATCTAAAACGACGGCTAGAAGAACAATGCCGACACCACCGATAGAGGCCAATCCCATATCAAGCCTTCCAATACCTCGAAGCACCATTTGTCCAAGACCTCCCACCGCAATCATCGAAGCAAAAACGACCATGGAAAGCGCTAGCATCAATGTTTGGTTAATCCCAGCCATAATCGTTGGCATAGCAACAGGAAGCTGTACTTTAAAAAGCATTTGCCAAGGAGTGGCCCCAAAACTTTTTGACACCTCAATCAAATCTTTAGGCACTTGCCTAATACCCAGATTGGTTAAGCGAATGAGTGGAGGTAATGCAAAGATGATGGTCACAACAACACCAGGAACATTGCCAATACCAAAAAGCATCACCACAGGAACCAAATAGACAAATGCGGGTGTAGTCTGCATCGCATCAAGTACAGGTCTTAAGATAAAAGAAGCCCTGTCGTTGTGTGAAATCCAAATACCCATAGGAAGGCCTATCATCAAACAAAAAAAGACCGATGTAAATACCAAAGAGAGCGTTATCATCGCCTCACTCCACGCGCCAATACACCCAATAATCACCAAAGAGACAAATGTTCCAATGGCAATTTTTCGTCCTGCAAATTGCCATGCGATCAATGTTACAACCACAATAAAAACAGACGAAGGAATTATTTGAAAAAAGCTTTCAATCGCGCTTAAAACAGCATCAATAGGCACTCGAATCGATTGGAAAACATGGCGAAAATGCTCAACCGTCCACGAAAGACCGGACTCAACATAGCGATCTAAAGGGAAAAGAGTCTCTTTAAAAGGATGCAACCAATCAAACGATACCGCAGGTGCTTGGGATGCTGAATTGGCTAACCAATCACTTTGTGTTGTAGAAGCCTCAGCCCATGGATTTGGAGTTGTTTCACTCATGTTCATCCTCCCATTGGTAATCCAATGCTCTTAAAAGGGATGCTTTAGAAATGGCTCCCATATATTTTTGATTTTCATCTACCACCGGTACGGAGTAAGGCGTGCTTGCAACAATGCC
Source organism: Sulfurospirillum sp. E15m (assembly GCF_059415145.1). Taxonomy (NCBI): domain Bacteria; kingdom Pseudomonadati; phylum Campylobacterota; class Epsilonproteobacteria; order Campylobacterales; family Sulfurospirillaceae; genus Sulfurospirillum; species Sulfurospirillum sp. E15m. The sequence continues at coordinate 49,711 of NZ_JCAHZS010000006.1, read as the reverse complement.
AACAATGTCATTTAAACATGCCATGCCATCAATAATGGGAATTTCTTTTAAAAAAGCAACGTCGATACTTTCTCGCTTCGGCTTTGCTCGTAAACTATCCACCGATACAATGCCTAAAAAACGTTTCCTTCTATCAACGATATAGGCAAATTCACGGTCATGCTCTCTTAAAATTTGCAGTGCTTGTAATGTCCCTTGTCCATCTTTTTGAATCATGGTCACCTGTTGGTTACTGGCAATATCTTTAGCCGTAATGATGCCTCCAACATTCACGCCTTTAAAGAAAGAACGCACATATTCATTTGCTGGATTTTTCAAAATTTCATCAGGACTGCCAATTTGTACCACAGTACCTCCTTGCATAATTGCAATGCGGTCTCCTAGCTTCATCGCCTCGTCCAAATCATGAGAAATAAACACAATCGTTCGTTCTTGTTCACTTTGAAGCTTCAACAATTCATCTTGCATTTCAGCACGAATCAAAGGGTCAAGCGCAGAAAATGCTTCATCCATCAACAAGATATCGGGATTGTTGGCAAGAGCACGGGCAAGTCCAACGCGCTGTTGCATACCACCACTAAGCGAGTCAGGATACGCGTGAACATAATCAATAAGCCCCACTTGAGAAAGTGCTTCTTTTGCTTTGCAATAGCGCTCTTCTTTTCCTATACCGCTTAATTCAAGTCCAAAAGAGACATTATCGATAATATTAAGATGGGGTAAAAGAGCAAATGATTGAAAAACCATACTCATTTTAGTTCTGCGTACAGCTCTAAGCTCCGCATGATTCATTGTAGCGATATCTTCACCATCGATTAAAATAGACCCACTGGATGGTTCAATCAAACGATTAAAGAGTCGAACCAACGTTGATTTACCAGAGCCCGATAGACCCATGATGACAAAGATTTCACCTTTGTAAATTTGAAAACTAGCGTTATTAACGCCAATGGTTTGAGCAGTACGTCTAAAAATTTCCTCTTTGTCCAAACCTTTTTTTAAAAGAGTGAGTGCTTTTTTGGGTGAATCTCCGAAAACTTTATAGACATTTTTTAGCTCAATTTTAACCTCTTTCATTCTATCTCCTAAGGTAAAATTAAGTCAAATACAATGACTGTCTCTTTTCACCTTAGCAAAAAAGGTTTAAATGAAACTAAATTTTCAGGATATTCTTAAAATTATCTTAAGTTTTAAAACTCTCAAAAGGGCTGTGAGAGACTATGGGGTGGTACTTTAGGAAGTTTTAAGCAAATTGATAAAAAAATAGTTTTTTTGTGTATATTTGTAACATAAAATTGCTACTTTGACGAAAAAACCTTTTGAATAACTTTTTTATCAACCGTTGAAAGGGCTAAAGTTGTTATTTCATCCAAACTAAACCAACCGTCTATTTTTATATGGTCTGCTTCGCTTTGGATAATTTCAAGGTCGAGTTTAAAATGGCTGTAAGTGTGTGTCACATGACCTAAATGAATTCCTTTAGGATGTTCATCCATTTGTACAAATCCCCACAATCCGTGAAGTAGCTTTTCTTGACGTTGAATCAGTCCTATTTTTCCCTCTTTTTCGACCACAAGCGCAAACCGTTTTTTGGTGGGAACTTTTGCTTTTTTAAGTGGTAAAGGGTAGTGTTCGGGTGATTGTTTACCTTTACATGTAAAAGCAAGTGGACATTCGGTACATTGGGGATTTTTAGGGGTACAAATTAGTGAGCCTATATCCATCATTGCTTGATTGTATTCAAAAGGATGCTTCATATCTAAAAGCTTCCATGCTTTTTCCCACAGTACTTTTTCATCTTTGGAAGGTAAAGCAAAATAGCGGCATAAAACACGCTTCACATTAGCATCTAAAATAGGAAGTGCTTGATGATAGGCAAATGCACAAATCGCATGGGCAGTGCTTTTACCAATCCCTTTAAGCCCACCTAATTCTTCAGGTCTTGTGGGTAGAACACCTTTACATGTAATGGCAGTATGATGCAGATTTCTTGCCCTCGTATAATAGCCTAGCCCTTCCCACATTTTAAGAACATCATCGAGCGGAGCATCTGCGACACTTTGAAGTGTGGGAAAACGCTCTAAAAAAGGAAAGTAAAAGCGCTCTAATACAGTTTTAACTTGTGTCTGTTGAAGCATAATTTCACTAAGGTATATTTTATACGCATCATTACTCTGTCGCCATGGCAAGTCATGGCGACCATGCTTTTGATACCATGCGTAAATGGCTTCTTTTACATTCAAGCCAAACACCAAGCAATCGGTTTTTTGTTATAACATGTCAGATATTCGTTGCTTTTTGAAAAAGGTTTAGAACCAAAAAAACCACGATACGAAGAGAGAGGAGAAGGGTGAGGAGCGCGTAAAATCAGATGTTTTTTACCATCAATAAGGCTAGCTTTTGCCCCAGCAGGACTGCCCCAAAGTATAAAAACCAAATGCTCTTTTTTTTCACTCAATGTTTTAATAACGGTGTCAGTAAATGTTTCCCAACCCTGCCCACGGTGTGAATTAGCTTCACTCGCACGTACGGTTAAGACTGTGTTTAGAAGAAATACACCCTGATTTGCCCAAGCTGTTAGATTGCCATTTTTGGGAATGACGCATCCTAAATCATCTTTGAGTTCTTTAAAAATATTTTGTAAAGAAGGTGGATGAGGCACACCATCTTGTACTGAAAAAGAGAGCCCATGTGCTTGACCTGCTCCATGATAAGGGTCTTGCCCTAAAATGACCACTTCAACCTTATCAAATGGCGTATGATCGAATGCTGCAAAAATATTAGCACCACTTGGATAAACGGTGTGTGATTTCTTTTCTTCGACTAAAAAATTTTTTAGAGTCTCAAAATAAGGTTTTTGAAACTCATCCCATAAAATACGTTTCCAACTCTCTTCAATTTTTGGATCAACCATTATCATCCTTCTTATCGCTGTTCTACAATCATTTTCTTTTCTTTAAGAAATTTTGGGTAAAATACGCTTCGCCTTCTTCTAGACCTGTGCAATGTCTTCTAAGAGTAAAGCTTCAGGGTGGGAACACAGCAGAGCACTTTTTTTAGGTGTGTGCCGCAGTCATCTGGGAGAGGGTTTTTCTATTTTAACACACTTCTTAAGCAAAGCACAAGAAGCTACGTTGCACTAGGCACTAAAGCTAGCCTCTTTGAGGCAGAATCTTAATGCTTTTTGTGCATTTTTACACTCCAAAATACTTTTCAAGTTCCAACGCTAATCTATAAAAATCAGCATTCTCCATCATCCCTTTTTCTTTCAATTTACCACGAATATGTTCTTTACCTTGTATAAGTTCTTTAGACCTAACGCCGTGCGAAATCGAAAGTGTCGCTTCAACAAATGCGGCTAAATTATCACAATTTTTGAGTGCTTTTCCATCGATTGCATTAAATTTATCTTCATTATATGAGGAGAGTTCTTCAACCATTTCAATTTCATTTTCATTGATACGGTTCATAAATTCATCTTTTTGATTATCCCCATATAGTCCAAGAAGGTATTTAAATTCATTCACAAGCCCTTCAGGAAGGTACGGTAAAATCTCTTCTTCTATCATCTTAATTTCAAACTCACTGATAATATCATCCAATCCACTCACAGAGTATTTTACTGGAGAGATAATATCGCGTGTCAAAGCTTCTGGAAAATCGTGAAAAAGGGCACAAAAAAAGTTATTGACCAGACGCCCATCACACGCTTTGACAGAGAGAGAATAAAAATAACCCAAAATAGCAACGATAAGCATATGCCCAAGCACAGAAGTTTCAGGAATTCTAGGTGTTTGTGCCCAACGTTTTTGAAAACGCAATCTTCCACTGAGGTCAATAATTTTAGAGATTTTTTTATTCATTGCCATTTTACGAACACTGATAAGTTCATAATAATCTTCAATTTCTTCTTCGACAGCTTCTTTAACACGGTCTATATTGTTTAGAAACTGACTGGTTTGATAAACAATAGAAAATTCCCATCGTGTTGCCATATAAGAGGCTGCTTTAAGAATAAAACGCTCTTTTTTATACATGGAACTATCGCTAATGTATGTTTCAAAACGTTTGTAAAATGCACCATTTTCAATATCGCTGAGTGAATCATACAGTTGTGAAAGTACCCATGTATTAATCTCTTTCTCTTTTTTTTGAAGTGCTTTTCTAAACACATCGGGGCGAATATCCGTCACAACCACTCGACGTAAAAACTCAAAAATTCCCGCTTCAATCATAGAACGCATATCAATGTCTTCTTTACCTTCCATTTTTGCAATAAAATAGGCAATGATAAATTTATGTGCTTGCTTATCCAGTTCTACAAGTTCCACCATACGTGGATAGTCGTTCCAGCGCTGAATTGAAGCTGCTCCAAAAAACTGCTCAATGAGCTTTGGACTTAACATGGACTCTCATTTCGTACTTGTTTTGAATCAATTTCAATTACGGTATGAACATTCCCTCTTGGGTTAAAATCTGCAACGACTTTAAGCCACTTTGGTTTGAGCTTAGAATCGAGTAAATCATAAATTTCATTCGCAGAATTTTCATGGCTAATATTGCGATTCATAAAACTATTGATATAGAGTTTAATGGCTTTAAGTTCCACCACAAACTCATTTGGAATATAATCAATGTAAATCGTTGCAAAGTCAGGATAACCGCTGCGTGGGCACAAACAACAAAACTCAGGAAGGGTAAGTTTAATCACGTAGTTTTTTTTATGTTGATTGGGCCAAATTTCCAAATCTTTTTCAATATCAAATTCTTTAATAATTTTTTCACCGTATTTCATAAATTGTCCTTTATAATATGTTCTAAATTTTTAGGTTTTGAAATATAAAACCCTTGTATAAAATCAGGTTCATATCTCTTTATTTTTTCAAAAAGAGCCTCTTTATCGACGAATTTTACCATACTTTGAATATGAAGTGTTTGGCAAAGCTTTATATAATGACTCAAGAGTTCTTGATACTTTAAATCATCACTGTTTTTGGTAAATTCAATATCAAATTTCACCATATCAATAGGAAGTTGTTTTAAGTACTCTAAGCTTGAGTTATTTCCTCCAAAATTACCAAGAGTAATTTTGAATCCTATATCGTGGTATGCTTTAATAATTTCACTAAAACGATGCATCTCTTCGTAACTCTTTTTTTCTACGATTTCTAAAATAAAATGGTTGGGGTTCATCTTTTTTTGTTCAAAAAGCGTGACTAAAAAACGTTTAAATGAATTATTGCGAAGTGATACAGGTGAAACTTCTATACTAAAATAGATTTCATTTGATGTTAGTAGAGGTTCAATTTCTTCTAATAATAGAGAAAAAACTTTTTCATCAAACTCTTTTTCGTATCCAGCATGATTAACAATACGTTGGATTTGATGTTTTAAAAGTGTTCCATGTTCTTTTGATTCAATGCGCGTTAAAACTTCATAAATCATTTTTTGACCGTTTTTAAGCGCAATACAGGGCTGATATTTAAACAAAAGATCATTATGCTTCATTGCTTCTTCAATAACCATTTTTAAAGCGTCTGGTTTAATATTGGGTAGATTATCTCCGTTTTTAATCTGTTCTTCTACAAGGACCAACAGTCTTTCGATGAGATTTTCAACAGAAGAATCATACGAAGCTTTCAGCAGTGAAAAATTGACTTTAATTTCGATATTGTCAATACCCACATTTTGAATACTTTTGATAAAAATAGTCAAAAGATGTTTAAGTTCACTTGGAGAGAAGGGAATGATTAAAATAAAATTGATATTACTGTAACGACCAATAGGAACATTTTTAAAATGATGCTCTTCTAAAAATTGTTGTAATTTTTGAATAAATTGCTTTAAAACCACATCTCCATTTGTAAGCCCATAACGCTCATTAATGTCATTTAAATTTTTTACATGTAAAAGTACAATCGTAGTATGTTCGGTATTTTTGATTTTTTTGATTTTATGAATAATTTTTTCGCGATTGAAAGTCTTAGTAACAGCATCTATCAATGTGGTTTGAAATCCATTATAAATTAAATAAACCGTATAGTAAACATAAATAGGAATCAGTAAAATGATTAAATAAATATCAAGCGCATTATGATGAAGTTGAAAGGAGTGAAAAAAAATTCCTAAGAGAAGGAGAAAAGGAAAAACGATTTTAAGTGCTGTAATAAATCGATTTTCTCTCTCCTTAACCTCAGAATAGAGCATTAAACGTCCAAATGTTTTACATCTTTGGCATGGTCTTGAATGTATTGACGTCTTGGTTCAACTTCATCTCCCATAAAGAGAGTAAAGGTGTCGCTAGCGGCTTCTGCATCTTCAACTTTCACTTGTAAAAGACGTCTATTTTCAGGATTCATGGTTGTTTCCCAAAGTTGTTCAGGGTTCATTTCACCAAGACCTTTATAACGTTGAATATAAGCGCCTTTTTTAGCATTTTTTTCAATTTCATCTAAAATTTCAATAGGGTCACGTCCGTCAAACACATCAAAATCACGCTCTTGAATTTTTGTATAAATATAACGTGCTTCTTCGTACAACGGATTGGTAAAGAAGGTATCATCTAAAAGAAGTTCTTCTAGTCCATCGTTCGTTTGAATAAAAATATGAATGCTATCATCTGAAATATAATGATTAAGTAAGTTATACCCTACACCTTCGATAAAAACTTTAATAGCGGTAAAAAGCTCTTTGGAAGGCAATGCAATTAAATCTGGATTTTCGATTAAATAACGAATTACTTCAATCATTGAAAAACGTTTTTCCAACTCTTTTAAAATACCGCGATACGCTGCAATAATTTTAAAATAATCAACCAAATCTGGGGTTCCAACGCCTTCAATAGCAACACTTTCCATACCTGATTCAATTAAAAAGACATTCATTTCACCATCATCTTTGAGATAAATCTCTTTTTTACCTTTTTTATAACGATACAATGGCGGTTGCGCTAAATAAACATACCCGTTATCAACGATTGGACGTAAAAAGCGGAAAAGAAATGTTAAAAGAAGCGTTTGAATATGGCTACCATCAACGTCGGCATCGGTCATAATAATGAGTTTATGGTAACGAAGTTTTTCTTCGTTAAACTCATCGCCAATTCCACATCCAAGCGCTGTAATCATATTTTTAATTTCATCGGATTTTAAAATTTTGTCTAAACGACTTTTTTCAACGTTAAGAATTTTACCTTTAAGTGGCAAAATGGCTTGAAACACTCTATCGCGTCCCTGTTTTGCAGAACCACCCGCACTATCGCCCTCTACCAAGTAAAGTTCACAGATGCTTGGGTCTTTACTTTGACAATCGGCTAGTTTTCCAGGAAGCGTCCCAATGCTCATGGCATCTTTACGTCTTGTTAAATCACGTGCATTTTTAGCCGCTTCACGACCACGTGCCGCAGCAAGTGCTTTATTCATAATCGCTTTGGCTTCGATTGGGTTTTCTTCAAAATATTTAACCAATTGTTCATAGACAAGTTTTTGAACGATAGGCTTTACATACGAGCTTCCTAGTTTTCCCTTTGTTTGGCCCTCAAATTGAGGCTCAGGGACTTTAACGCTTACAATGGCAATCAATCCCTCACGAACATCATCGCCAGTGATTTTAGCGTCCTTTTCACGTACACCTGCATTCAAACTAATATAATTAGTAATTGCTCTGGTTAAACCTGCACGAAAACCACTTTCATGGGTTCCACCGTCAATGGTTTTAATGTTATTAACAAATGAGTAAAGAATTTCACTGTACGTTGAGTTATACATCATAGCAACATCAACTTCAACATCTTCTACGCTGGCTGTATAATGAACCGCATCGGCAACTTTTTCTTTTTTATTAAGATCTAAAACAAACTGTTTGATACCACCTTCAAAGTGATACACTTCAGCGCGTCCATCTCTTTGATCTTTGAGTTCAATCGTAATTTTTGGATTAAGATAAGCAAGTTCACGAAAGCGTTGAGCCAAAATATCAAATTGGAATTCTACGGTTTCAAAGATACTTCCATCAGGCCAAAATTCAATCATCGTACCTGTGCGATTGGTTGTTTTAACAATATCAAGTGGTGTTTGAGGAATACCGCATGCAAATTCTTGACGATGCTCATTACCTTCACGTTTAATCGTTGCAATCAATTTGGATGAAAGCGCATTAACAACTGAAACACCTACACCATGTAGACCACCACTCACTTTATAGGTATCTTTATCAAATTTTCCACCTGCGTGAAGTACGGTTAAAACAACCGTTGCCGCTGACATATTTTCACCATCATGCCAACCAACAGGAATACCACGACCATTATCGGTTACAATGGCTGATCCTTCGCGCGTAAGTTCAACTTTAATCGAATCACAATAGCCTGCCATCGCTTCGTCAATTGAGTTATCAACAACTTCATAAATTAAGTGATGAAGACCATTAATATTTGTGTCCCCAATGTACATACCAGGACGTTTTCTAACTGCTTCAAGACCTTTTAAAACTTTAATATTGTCTGCACCGTAAGTACTCATATTTTCTCCGCTTCTCTTTTTCTAATTATTTTTAAATCATAATTGGCATAACAATGGTCATAAAGTTGTCGCTCTCTAGTGTGAAAGGAAGACCACTGTCATTAAAGCCTAAGGTAAAGTTACTATTTTCGATATTGGATAAGAAATCTAAAATATAACGACTATTGACCGCAAGATAGATATCGCTATCGAGTCCTGTTTTAAAATCAATTTCTGTTTTTGCTTCAATGTTATCATCATTTAAACTTTCAAAAACAATTTTTTCAGGTTTAAAAATGATTTTAATTTCAGGAGAAATGATTGCAATTTGTTTAATGGAATCAACCATAAACTCTCGATTAAGTAAAATTCTGAAATTTTTATTTTTTGGAATAATACGTGCGTAATCAGGAAATTTACCGTTGATCAATTTTGTATAAAATGTAAAATGATCGGATTGTGCAATGAGTGTATTTTCATCGTAAAAAATTTCAATATCATCAAAAAAGAGTTTTTGAATTTCACTGATTGCTTTTTTAGGAATAATCAATGAAAAATTATATTCTGTTTCTTGTTCAATACTAATAATAGCTAAACGTTTTGTGTCTGTTGCAACAAAATGAATCGTATTGTCTTTAATATCAATAAGTGAGCCATTGAGTTCAAATTTTGGGTTGTTGGAATCAATTGCAGGTGCAATTTTTTTAATAGAACGAACCAAAGTTGCACTGTTGATATTAAATTTTGGTTTTGAATCAATCGTAGGGAAGAGGGGAAACTCTGTTGGATTGAGCATAGGCAGTTTAAATTTTGAGCTGTTTTGTTTAATATAAAGGTAATCGTTAATGGTTTCTAAAACAACTTCATCATCTTTCAAACTTTTGATAATATCCAAAAGCTTTTTACCATTAGCGGTTGCATTACCACTTGTTGCAATTTTTATTTCAGGAGTGTGATAACTAAGTCCAATCTCATAGTCAGTTGCTTTGATTACAAATTGATTATCTTCACCTTGTAATAATACATGGGATGTGATTTGACTAAGGTCTTTTTTTTCCAAATAAGGTTGGATGTTAAGAAGCATGTTTTCCAAAATGCTTTTTTTGATCGAAACTTTCATTGAGTCTCCTTTAATATATTAAATAAAAATAGTTGGAGTAGTAGGCTAGGTTGAAATAGTGAAAACATCAACATTATACCTAAAACTAGGGGTGATTGGTGTGAAAGATACCCATGGACTTTTTCACATTTCATCACATTTTGTTTTAAAACTTTTATTTTTCCTTGGTCAAAATTTTATTTTTTAAGTCTTCAACTTTCAGTTTAAACGATTCATTGGTTTCAATAAGTTCATTAATTTTTTTAATGTTATGAGAAACGGCTGTGTGGTCTTTCATGCCAAAATAGGTTGCAAGTGAAGGCATTGAATTTGGAGTAAGCGTACGCGCTAAATAGATACCAATACGTCTTGCTTCGACAATGTTTTTACTGCGCTTGGTTGATTTGATTTCACTTGGCTTGATATTGAGGTCTTTGGCAATAATTTGAATAATATCTTCAAGACTGATATTTTCACGTCTTTCTTTGATTTGTTCGCGCATAACATTTTTTGCAAAATCAAGGGTTATTTCTTGGCGCATCAATAAGGCGTATGCATTAAGGTTAATAATAGCACTTTCAATTTCACGGATATTATCGCCCATATTTGAGGCAATGTAATTTACAATATCGCTGTTAAGGTTAATACCATCGAGTTCGCATTTCTTTTTGATAATAGCAATTTTCGTTTCAAGTTCAGGCAAACCAATGTCAGCAATCAAGCCCCATTCAAAACGACTTTTAAGACGATCTTCCAAACCATTAATCATTTTTGGCGGTTTATCAGACGTAAGAACAATCTGTTTACCTGCGGAATGAAGTTCATTGAAGGTATGAAAGAACTCTTCTTGTGTTTGAATTTTATTGGATAGAAATTGAGTATCATCAATGAGTAATACATCACAATTACGATATTTTTCTCTAAACCTGTCCATAGATTGGTTTCGAAGATTGTAGGTAAAGTCATTCATGAACTGTTCAATCGTCGCATAAATAACAATTTTACCTTTTGATTGTACATAATTACCAATAGCGTGAATAAGGTGTGTTTTACCAAGTCCGGTTGGTCCATAAATAAAAACAGGGTTGTACATGATGCCTGGTTTTTCTGCAATGGATTTAGCGGCGGTATAAGCGTATTGGTTTGAGCTTCCTACAACAAAGCTATTAAAGGTGTAAGAAGGGTTTAGTATAGTATTTTTAGTGCTTTTAATCGATTCAATCGTTTCAATAGGAGCCGTTTTAACTTTTGTTGTTTTAAGATGCTCTTTGAGTACGATTTTGATTTCGGGTTTTTTATTGGTTTTGAGTTCAAAAAGGTGTGCAATTTTTTCGGAGTATTTGGTTTTAACCCAATTAGCGATGAGAATATTGGGAGCTACAAAAACCATTTGGTCAGAATTAGAAGCTTTTTCGTTAAATTTAAGTTGTTTAATATAACGATCATATTCTTGTGAAGAGACTTCCTCTTTTAAAAGTTCAATGACGTTATCGGCTAACAAATAATCTCCTTAAAAAAATCTTCACCCTGTGAATATCATGTGAATAAGTTTGATTTATTTTATCCAAACTATTATTAGTTATATGTTAAAGCGTCTATCGGTATAATGTGAAAAAAGTTATTCACCCTGTGAACAAAACTGTGAATAAAGGACAAAAAATTGGTTATTTTAGGTATCGATCCAGGAACACGAAACTGCGGCTATTCCATCATTCGTAAGGAAAAAAACAGCATTATTTTAGTAGAAGCAGGACTCATTAAAATTAAAGAAAAAATACTTCAACATCAAATCATGGAACTCGTTGAAGGACTCGATACAATTTTTGCTCACCATGTGATTAACGAAGTGGCTATTGAAGATATCTTTTATGCGTATAACCCTCAAACCGTTTTAAAATTAGCACAATTTAGAGGTGCTTTAAGCCTTAAAATTTTACAAGTTATTGGTAATTTTAGTGAATATACACCCTTGCAGGTGAAAAAGGCTGTAACGGGCAATGGTAAGGCGGCGAAAGAACAAGTAGCGTTTATGGTGAAGAAGATTTTGGGAATTAAACAAGAGATAAAACCTTTGGACATCACCGATGCAATCGCCATAGCTATTACACATGCCCAAAGGAAGTAGGGGTCAGCGCTAACACTTTAAATCTTTTATTATAAAAGTTTAAAGTTTAGCTCTGTACACCCATTATAGTTTCTTTGATACTAAAGAGGTATTTATGTTCCTCTGGAAGCGCATCATAGAGTGCATGGGCAAGATTTTGAATTTCCCAAAGTGCACTTTTATCACTGCGAAGGGTTAAAAAGTTTTGAAGACTTCTGGCATTAACTGTCCACGTTAATTCCGTTTTATAGCTCTCTGGAAGGCAGTATTTTGCTTTATCGTTGCTGATGCCTGCTACTAAGACTAAACGCAAGTTTTCAAGCGCTTTAATGCTCATTTCATCGACCATCTCTACATCTGTTAAAACCAAGTATTTTGAGGCTCTCTCAAAGTCTTTACATGTAAAAGATTCTTCGTTTTTAAGTTCCTTTAATGTGTAACGTGTTGATTTGACAGAAAGCGAAGCCATGCGGTGACGTGCAAGTTCTTGAAGAAGGGCACGTGAAACGCCTTCAATGTAAAAGTTATACACAAGGTGTTCTAGGGTTGAGGCATGTTTAAATTTGTTGCCAACACGGTCAATGAGCTCTTTATCTTTTTCGCCGCCATCGTCGCTTTTGTCAAAACTTTGCCAGCAGGTACGAATAGCATCGGCACAAATGAGAAGAGGCGTGTAGTGATTAAGTGTGATTTTCATGTGTTGAGTCCCAAGTTTTTTTGGGACTCATTGTAGTATATGTAAGCTAAAAAATTGTTATTTGAGTTGTAGTAGAGTGTTGAGCATCTCATCAGCAGTTGTAATTGTTTTAGAATTGGCTTGATAGCCTCTTTGAATAACAATGAGCTGCGTCAAAGAGCGCGATAGGTCTACGTTACTCATTTCAAGTGAACTAGCTTGAATAGAGCCTTTTCCACCCGTTCCTGCTTGTCCAACAATAGGATCACCTGAGTTTGACGTTTGGATAAAACAGTTTCCACCATCACTCTCCAAACCACCATTATTTGTGAAGGTTGCCATCGCAACTTGAGCCAAAGCAAAACTACGTCCATTGGTAAAACTACCGATAATCGTTCCTGTTTCATCAACACTCAAACCGTTAATATCACCACCGGCATAACCATCTTGACTGATACCTGTGGTACTTGAGTCTTTATCAAAACTGGTAATACCATCAAATTGTCCGAGTGTACCAAAATTAATGATAATATTTTGGTTGGCAGTTGAACCGTTATTGGCGGTATAGGTTAAGTTTCGTGGTGTATAAGTGGCTAATGAACCATCGGAATTAAAACTAATTGTTCCTGTGACCATATTTTCAGGATAAGTTCCTAAATTAATGTCGCCTGGTTCAGGTACAGAAATAAGAACAGACCATTCGGTTCCTCCTGTACTGGTGAATCCTGTTTTAGTAAATTCAAAGCGAACAGTATGTTTTGAACCGAGTGAATCGTACACATCTGTACTAGACGCTAAAGAAGCGGCATAGATACTTTGAGAAGTTCTTGTTGAACTACCTGTAGTGATTGCACCTTGAAGGGCATTAACTATTGTTGATAGGCCTTTATTAGCCGAAACATTATTACTTGTTAAATTTGTTACAGATAAATAAAGGTCATAATCATCTTCTCCTTTATAATTTGTTCCTGCAAGGAGGGTTGTACTAGCACCTAAAATATTAGTTGAACCACCTGCTGCGACAGTTGAACCCATCGGAATTGTAATAGGTCCTTCTGTTGCTAAAATAGTCGCACCAGCGGGTATTGTATCTCCACCTGTATAGGCTGTACCATTAATTGTTAATGTTCCTGTGTAAGTTGCTGGAAGCGTGATGTCTGCTCCAATTGTTTCACCCGCTGCAATATCAACACTGGAGCTGGCTAATAATGTGCCTAAAGCTGCTGCTGTTGTAGCTGTAGAAGTTCCAACAGTAGAGCCTTGAGGAATGGTTGCTGGTGCTGAAAGCTGAGTACCTGCTGGAATAGTGCTTCCTGCAGGATAGATTACAGGAGCTCCAGCAACTTCTATAGTTGTTGAAGCAGAGACAGTGATAGCTGCTCCGAAAATTGTATCAGTTGGAAATAGAATGGCTTGTGTTGAGAGACTACTGTTAAGATTTGTGACCGATGTAGAAATAGGTGTAATTAATGTTGTATTGGTAATATCGCCATCGTCGCTATTAAATGCATCGCCTTTTGGATTTGCAATTTCAAATTGACCAGCAGCATTGACAGTGACTGTAACACCATCATTTTTATCGGGTGTACTAGGGGTACCTGATGATTCATCGTAATCTACAAAAAGCCTTGCATCTTTTTGCATTGCTTCTCTTAAATCTTCTGTGGTAGTAAAAGTTCTTGCTACTTTATCGTCATAGGTATGATTAGCATTAATCGGTGTGTTACTGTACGTATATTGGTAAGCGGTAATAACAGAAGTCGATGCTAAACCTGTGTTATCAGTGCCTCCTACAACTAATTTGATATTTTTTGAAGCTACTGTTGTTCCTGATTGATTGTCATTGCTATTGCTTAAATAAAGTCCATTACCGCCTGTAATATTGGCTTTAACACCTGTGGTAGATGTTTGTGCATTAATTAACTGTTCAAGGTACGTTGTAAGATTATTGTTATTTTCAGCTGCTGTAGCCGTAGCACTTGAGGTAAAAGATCCGCTGATGGTAACACCGTTAATAGTCATATCAATCGTTGTAGTACCAGCAGAAGCTATAATAGCAGTTGTCCCTGTTTGTGCTTTTGCATAGCTAACCCAAACACCTTGTCCATTAGTAAGATTGAGTGCATTACCATCAGCATCAAATAAAACACCAAAGTCTTGTCCACGTTCGTAAAGTTCTTTACTTGAATTAAAGAGGTTTGAGCCTGTATCGTTTTCATCATGTACTTCAGTATCTTGCATAAGACCATCGCCGTTGGTATCAACCCAACCATTGTTACTATCTAAGGAGTAGATAACAGATTTTAATTTCCCGACAGAAGTACCTGAATCAAGGTTTGCTTTAACTGTTACTGTACCAGTTGCATTTGCAGGGGTAGTAAGTCCGGGAGGAATAGTAATGTTAGCAATCGGCGAAGTGGTATCAATATCGCCAGTCGTTTCATTTTTTATCCAACCTTGAGCGATGTAACCGTTGGTATCGACAAAGTTACCATTCGCATCAAAGCTAAAGTTACCATCTCTAGTGTATTTGTAGGTACTTCCACCGTCTGGAGATACGACGAAAAATCCATCACCGCTAATTGCAAGGTCAGTTGTTTTATCGGTAGTTTCGATAGAGCCTTGTTTAAAAATTTTTGTGACCGTGCTGACTTGTGTTCCAAGACCGATTTGCATAGAGTTTTGTCCACCAAGTTGGCCTTGAGGTGCTGTCGCAATGGATACGGTTTGACTTAAAAGGTTTGAAAAATTGGCACGAGAATATTTATAACCAGAAGTATTAACATTGGCAATGTTATTGCCTTCAACGTCCATTGCCATCTGATGCGCTTGTAATCCGGTAACGCCGGCCCAGAGTGATCTCATCATCGCGTATCCTTTTTAAAGTTACTTTTTATTGTTAAATTTTTGTATCAAAATAAAAGCAATAATTATTCCACTTTAGAACAATGATTGCTATCTTTTCATGTTAATAGCATTTTGAAGCAGTTCATCACTGGTCGTAACACTTTTAGAGCTGGCTGTAAAAGATTTTTGAACGACAATAAGCTCCGTTAAAGCCGTTGCAAGACTGACATTGCTACCTTCTAGTTTTTTACTTAAAATATCGGTACCTAAAAAACTGTTTCCATTAGCATCTTTATAAAAAATGGCTTTACCACTGTTTGCAGATTCGGCAAACAGGTTGGAAGAAACAGACGTTAATCCTTGGTCATTTTGGAAATGATAGACTGCAACTTTTGCAATGGCTGAGCTCTTACCATTGGTAAATTCAGCAACAACATTGCCATTGCCATCCATCGCATACCCTTTTAAGAATCCCTCTTTTGTTCCATTTGCAGTAGCAACATTGGATTTTTCAATACTTGTGCTTGAAATAAGCCCATCGTAACCTCCAATGGTTCCAAGATTAAGAGTCAATGGTGTTCCACTGTTGTTGAGTGTCGATAGGGTATTGCTCGTAAGTTGTCCTGAGCCACCAAACGTTAGCACACCTGTTTGCTCATCAACAATTTGATAGACTTTATTGGAGGACGTGTCGATAGAGTATAGGGTAGGGTCATAAGTCTTTGTTTTATCATAATTTTCATAATAGGTTAAGACTTTTACATCAGCATTCCATGTGGTTCCAGAAGTTCCTTGTGGCACAACTTTAGTAAATGTCATATCTACAATATCGCTGTTTCCATTAGCGCCAATGATGCCTGTTGTAAAGTGTTTTTTCGTAGCCACTTCTTGTTCCGTCTGAACGGTTGCAGAAGTAACAGTTAAATCGCCACTTAAATCAAGACCGCTAACATCTGAATTTGAAATGCTCCATGCTAAATTTGAATCTAATTTCGTATTGATTGTTTGTGTATTTCCATTGACATCGGTTAATACTAAAGAGATGATGTCACCCTCTTGTGGATTAAGAGCCGCTGTTGTATTGGATACTGTACCACTAAGGTTTACGGTACCTGACGCTGTGGGCGTAACGGTTGCTGGATAATCTGCACTATCAAGATCAAGGGTTACGGCATCTACTGTGACAGTTGGGTCAAGATTGGCTCCATATGAGACGGTAGTCGTTGGTATAGGGGGATAATAAAGTAAATCAGGTAGTGTGATTTTAGTTTGTTTTCCAATACTTCCCAACGGGACATCTTCCAAAGGAGTGATTGCATAAGGAGTTGCATTAGAAGAACCCGTGCCTGAATAGTATTTTCCAAATTTATCGATGGTCGCTTGGTCTAATGATGTGGGTTGTATGTTATTGCCAGATGTTGCCAAAAGATAATTACCCTTACCATCGACTAAGTTGCCGCTTCCATCCAGAGAAAAGTTACCTGCTCGTGTGTAATAGGTATTCCCGTCACTTCCAAGAACACCAAACCATCCCTCACCATTTAAAGCAAGATCAAATGCGTTATCGGTATTTTCAAGTACGCCTTCAGACATATCTAACGCGGTTGTTAAACTTTGTGCTCCTAACCCGTCATCATTTGTGTAGGAATTGTGTGTACCCAAAAGTATGGATGAAAAAAGAGAAGATACTTCTGCTGTACTTCCTTTGTACCCATTGGTACTGACATTGGCAATATTGTTTCCAATGACATCCATATAAAATTGACTGGTTTTAATACCTGATATACCATTGTAAAGAGAGCTATTCATTGCTTTATTCCTCTTATTCTGCGTTAAATCAATGATTTATCGTAAAATTCAACAACATCGCTTATTGCGTAGTAATTTGAGCCTAATTTAACATAGGTTGTTCCATCTTGATAACGCACAGATTCAACAGGATAAACGCCTGCTTGTGTTGTTTTCGCATCACCATTGGCATCGGTGTAGGTGGCTGTAACGCTGTAATAACCATCGTCAAGTTGATTACCATTGTTATCAATACCATCCCAGTTAAAGGCGACCACGCCACTTTTGCCTGCTGCTGCATCCCCAAGGTCAATGGTTTTAACGGTATTACCTTTGGTGTCTTTAATGGTCATTGTACCATCGGTAATTTCTGTTGGGAAATAGACTTCAAAGTCAGAATTGCTCTTGTCAAGAGTGATAGCAGATGAACCAAGGCTTGCCATTTTACCAATGGCTGAAACTGCATTCATATCGGTTGATGCCGTAAGCTTATCTGAAAGTTCAGTTAATGCCGTTGTTGTATTTTCAGAAGCTTCTAACGAAGCAAGTTGAGATGTTTGCGTTAAAATTTTATCACTGTCCATTGGATCTGTTGGGTCTTGATGTTGCAGTTCCGTGAGGAGGAGTGATAAAAAGTCGTCTTTATTTAGAGATGAAGAAGAACTCGATGTTGTTGAACTTTTTGTATTTGTTGTTGAAGATGTATCTGTTTTAAGAAGGTTAGAGTATCCATTTGTGTTAGTTGCTGTTGCCATCATTTATCCTTTAGTGTTATACGTATTGAGGAATGACGATTTCCATGAGAGTCGTATCTTCCTCGGTTGAATCGGTGGTAAATTCGTCAAAATTTCCACTGCTGTGCTTTTGATTGTTTTGTTGAGATTGTTCTTTATTGCTTTGATCGCTAAAGTTCATCTCTAAATTGGTAAATCCCATACTGACGAGCGCGTTTTTGACCTCTGTTTGATTTTGTGTGAAGAGGTTCATGGTTGTTGAGTTAGATGAGATATTTACATGTAAATTGTTGCCCCGTGTCAATAATGTCACATCTACATCACCTAAGTTTTTTGGACTGAGTGCAAGTTCTACTTTCATAATAGGAGGCTTGTACGCTTCAATTTTTTCTTTCAAATCGGTTGCAAATTGATTTAAACTATCTTTCGTTGAATTGGTTTGTTTATTATTTGTGATGTCTTGTTTGGCTGTCGATTTGATGTCATTTTTTATATCAAGACTGTTTTGTCCATCATCGGATGAGCTTTCACTCACTTCACGTTCATCATGTTCTCTCGTTGAAACTTTTTGTGTGAGTATTAAATCTTCATCACTAACCGTTTCATCGGTTGTCTTTTCAGATTTAACCGGTTTGATAATGGTCTCGGGAATATCTTCAGTGATAGAAGACTCTGTTCTGACCTCATTGGTACGAGCAGAATTTGTTGTTACAACAGGGACAGTTTCTTCTTGTACATCTGCTGTTGTTGTTTGAACAGGCGTTTCTATTTTTTTAGTTTCATTACTGTTCACAACTTTTTGCACGATTGTTTCAAGCGGTTTTGCTGTTGTCGGTGTTGTCTCTTCTTCTACGGTTTGTGCAACTTTAATTGCAGTATCGTGTTGTTTTTCATTTACTATTGGCGTTTCATTTTCCAAAGTAAGCGTCGTATCTAATGTTTCATCTGGTTTGACTTGTGTTGTTGGTTGAACAAGTTTTGGCTCACTTGGTAGCGATGCATCTTTGGAAATCAACTCACTTAAAATAGATGGTGTCGTATTTTCTGTTTTTGGTGTTTGTTTGGTTAGCAATGACATTAAATTGGTCTGTGTCGTTGCTTGTGTCGTTGTCTCTTGTGGTGTTGATGTTGTTTGTGAATTATCAAGTGCCGTTTGTAAGTCATTAAAAAAATTGTTTTGTGTCAGTGTTGGAAATTTGGTTTGCAAACTTTCCACCGTCTCTTTTGAAATGGAAATTTTTTCAAGCCCTAAGTTGTATTTTTTAGATAAAGCCAGTAAATCGCTCACGCTATTAACATTCGCAAAGTCTTGACGCGCACTTTCACTTGCTAAAATTTTTTCCAAATTTGATGAGGCTTTTAGTGTTGGGAATGTTGTTGTTTGTGAATCATTTTTTAAAGCATTAACGACACTTAAAAGGTCTTCTAAAAGATGTTCGTCAATGCTTTTTCCTTCATCATTTAGCGTAAGGTCGGTTGTTGCAGATGTTTCTTCTTGCACGAGTCCAGACGTGTCTTGCGCGACTAAATTGAGGGAAACTTTCTCATCATCATTGGTGAGTTGTCCCAAAATCATAGAGAAAAAACTCTCTGAAAAAGAGTCGTCGCCACTTTGTGTTTTTGCAACATCATTGGTGGTTGGCGTAAGTGATAAAGGGCTTTTTGCCTGAACAAAAGCGAAGATGTCTTGCATTGTCATTACCTTATTATAAATTTATATGAGACAATTCTGCACCAATGACAAGCAATCTTCATTCCATATTGGTAACAACTCTTTACATGTAAATTTAGTAAGAAGATGGTATAATGAAGCATATTACTTCTTCAAACTACACAAATCACGTACGTTTCATATGATGTAAAAGTTAAGATTACGAGGAGAATTTTTTGCAAGAGTTTAGAAATATTGCCGTGATTGCACACGTTGATCACGGAAAAACAACTTTGGTTGATGAATTGTTGAAACAATCTGGTACGTTCAGTGCCCACCAAAAAGTAGAAGAAAGAGCAATGGATAGCAACGATCTTGAAAAAGAACGTGGTATCACCATTCTTTCAAAAAATACTGCTATTCGCTATAAAGAGACTAAAATCAATATTATCGACACTCCAGGCCACGCTGATTTTGGTGGTGAGGTTGAGCGTGTTTTGAAAATGGTCGATGGCGTTTTATTGCTTGTTGATGCACAAGAAGGTGTTATGCCTCAAACCAAATTTGTTGTGAAAAAAGCATTGAGTTTGGGACTTTGCCCTATTGTTGTGGTTAATAAAATTGACAAGCCTGCGGCTGATCCTGACCGTGTTGTGGATGAGGTTTTTGATCTTTTGGTTGCTTTGGGTGCAAATGAACACCAACTAGAGTTCCCTATCGTCTATGCTGCGGCTAAAGAGGGTTATGCTAAATACAACATGAGTGATGAAAATAAAAACCTCGAACCTCTTTTTGAAACGATTATCAAGCATGTTCCAACACCTTCTGGAAATGCTACCAATCCACTTCAACTTCAAGTGTTTACCCTTGATTATGACAACTATGTCGGTAAAATCGGTATCGCACGTATTTTTAACGGTACTATCAAGAAAAATGAAACAGTGATGCTTGCAAAAGCAGATGGCGAACAAGTGAAAGGTAGAATTTCAAAACTCATCGGATTTCACGGATTGGAGCGCATCGATGTCGATGAAGCTTTCAGTGGTGACATTGTAGCCGTTGCAGGTTTTGAAACACTGGATGTTGGCGATAGTTTGGTGGATCCAAACAATCCTATGCCACTTGACCCATTGCACATTGAAGAGCCAACGCTCTCCGTTGTTTTTGCGGTCAATGACTCTCCATTTGCGGGACTTGATGGTAAATTTGTCACATCCAATAAAATTTATGAGCGCTTAGAATCTGAGATGAAAACGAACATCGCAATGCGTTATGAAAATGCTGGCGAGGGTAAATTTAAAGTCTCTGGCCGTGGTGAGCTTCAAATTACCATTTTGGCTGAGAACATGAGACGTGAAGGGTTTGAGTTCTCTTTAGGACGCCCTGAAGTTATCGTTAAAGAAGAGAATGGTGTCAAATTAGAACCGTATGAGCATTTGGTGATTGACGTACCGGATGAGTTTACAGGAACCGTTATTGAAAAACTCGGTCGTAAAAAAGCAGAGATGAAAGCGATGAACCCAACAGGTGATGGACAAACCAGAATTGAGTTTGAAATTCCAGCACGTGGTTTGATTGGTTTTCGTGGACAGTTTCTAACCGATACCAAAGGTGAGGGTGTTATGAACCACTCATTTTTAGAATTTCGACCACTTAGCGGTGAAGTTGAACATCGTAAAAACGGTGCTTTAACCTCTATGGAAACAGGTACGGCGATGGGTTACTCTTTGTTTAGTTTACAAGAAAGAGGCGTTTTATTCATTGATGCGCAAGTCAAAGTCTATTGCGGTATGATTATTGGTGAGCATTCACGTCCAAATGATTTGGATGTCAATCCAATTAAAGGTAAGCCACAAAGTAACGTTAGAAGTAGTGGTGCTGATGAGGCGATTAAACTGGTTCCACCACGCAAAATGAACTTAGAATTAGCGTTAGAGTGGATTGAAAATGATGAATTGGTCGAAGTAACACCGACTAATATTCGTATTCGTAAAAAATTCCTTGATCCAACACAACGTAAGCGTATGAGTCGTTAAACCATATTTACATGTAAAGACTTTGCCAATGCTGATGGTAAGGTCTTTACATGATGATTTATTGAGGAGCGTAAAATGCAGACGTTTTTAATAATCGTAGGTGCACTTCTTCTTGCGATGGTTTTTATGTACAACACTCTCATCTCTCGAAAAAATCAAGTTGATAATATTTTTGCTGGACTTGATGCCATCTTAAAAAAACGCTATGACCTTCTTCCCAACCTTGTCGCTACGGTAAAAGAGTATATGGTGCATGAGCGCATTACGCTTGAGAAAATCACTGAGCTTCGCACGCAAGCGTTACAAGGGAATTTGAGCGCTAATGAAAAAATTGTATTAGAAAAACAACTCTCCTCGATGCTAGGTAGTGTCATGGTTGCTGTTGAGAATTACCCAACACTCAAAGCCAATGAAAATTTCTTACATCTACAACACACCCTGAATGAAATTGAAGAACAAATCTCCGCTGCACGCCGTGCGTATAATCAAAGTGTGACTGATTATAACAACGCCATAGAAATGTTCCCTACCAATTTTGTAGCAAGTCTTATGAAAATGGACCGCAAAGTCGTTTTTAATGTTCCTGAAAGTGAGCGTCAAAACGTCAATGTCAAGAACCTCTTTCAATAACACCTCCTTTGCATGGCAAATATAGCATCGTTATTGGATTATTATTATGAATCCATGTATCCAGAATTACAGGTTTTGGAATTGGATAGGCTTCGGATTATTAAAAAACTTCAAAAGGCAGCTCTTTTCCTTGCTCTCATAGCCGTTGGAGTATTTCTGGTTCTTATACACCAGACTATCATGGCTCCTTTGCAAGCCGCACTTATCTGCGCAATGGGTGGATTTTTAATCTATATGTTTGTCTACCGCCATGAAAGTTCAGGTTATGCTCTTTTATTTAAAGACCAAGTCATTGAGAAGATTATTCATTTTGTGGATGATTCCCTTACGTACCGCAAAAGTGACACTATCAGGGAAGCAGAGTATCAAACAAGCGAACTTTTTCTTGAATCTTATGATCGTTTTAGTGGAAGTGATCTTGTCAGTGGAAAAATTGAAGGGGTAGATGTACGTTTTTGTGTAATGCATGTCGAAAGAAAAGAGCGTGATAAAAACAATAAAGAGCAATGGCACGATATTTTTTCAGGACTCTTTTTTGTGGCTGAATTTAATAAAGAATTTCACTCAAACGTTGTTGTTTTACCCGATATTGCTGAGCGAACATTAGGTGTTTTAGGAACATGGTTACAAGGGATGAACATTAGTCGAGGAGAGCATATCAAGCTTGATCATGTAGCGTTTGAAAAATATTTTGTGGTCTATGGCAATGATCCCATTGAAAGCCGTTATATTCTTTCGCCATCGCTTATGGAAAAAATTGTCGAATTTCGTCACAAAATCAATAAAAATATCTCTCTTTCTTTCATAAATTCAAAAATATATATCGCCATACCCTACACAAAACCACTTTTTGAGCCGATATTATCTCGTTCCCTTTTAGATTTTTCCTATATTAAAGAGTATTTTGAGATTTTAAATACTATGATAGGAATTGTTGAGGAGCTTAAACTCAATGAAAAGTTATGGAGCAAACGTTAATGTTTAATGAAAGACTACTCAAAATATCGTTAGGCTTTATTATTTTATTGATTATAGTGGGATTTGTCGCGATTAATTATATGCTCAAAGATGAAGCGAGTATCTCTTCTTACGCCGATTCTCCTGTTGCCAAAAAAGTAACAAATGTAAGTACCGATGCACAAGAAGTCAGCTTAGATACAATTTTCATCAATATACGTTCTCAAAAATTTAAAATCCTAAAAGCAGATATCGCATTAGAAATGAAAAGTAAAAGCGGCAAAAAAGCGCTTATGAACAATATGGATAATGTACGCAACGCCGTGCTTCAATATCTCAACACGATGGATTCTAATGGTCTAGAGACGGTTGCGGGGAAAGAGAGACTCAAGAGTGAGCTTATCAGTATGTTAGAAGATACCTTCGGTTATGAAATTGATACAATCTATCTTAAAAATTTTATTCTTTCTCCTTGAAAAGCATTAAACTACCCCATGAAAGAAGCGCAATAAAACTGGCATAAAGATAAAGATACTCTCCGTAAAAATTTCCTGCAATCAGCGCTCCTACAAATCCTCCAAGTCCAAATGAAAGACCATAATAAAACTGTGCCGCAAGTTTTTTCTGCTGATACAGCGTATATAGAAGACTTAGGGCTGCTGTGTGATGCAGTGCAAAACAAAATGCATGAAGAGATTGTGCCGCGTAAGCAATCAAGAGCGATGAGGGAAATAAAAAAAGTAAAAACCAACGAAGCGCTGCTGTTAAGACACCAAATTTCACTAAGCTCAAAAGATTAAAACGGCGTAACAGAGGGGATTGAAAATAAAAGAGCACAATCTCACAGATAACACCAAATGCCCACAAATAACTGGTGGTTTCTAGACTAATGCCATGACTGGTTTCATAAATGGTAAAAAAGTTATAAAACGCACCAAAACTAACTTGCAAGAGAAAAAAGCTAATCCATAAAAACTTTACATGTAAAAGTTGAAACGGTGTGTCGCGCGGTGTTAGAACTTCAAACACAGGGTTATTATTTGTCAGCCAATACGCAAAAAAAGCTGTCAGTGAAATACCCAATAAAAGATAATGCAAGCCATTGCTGTAATCTTCTAAATGTCTTGCTAAAACAATACCAATGAGCATAAAGCCAATGGAACCAAAAAGCCTTGATTTACCAAAACGCTCTTTTTGAAGATGCTCCATAGCGTAGGTTTCAACGTAGGGAAGTATCATTCCAAGGCATGCACCCAGTAACATATTGGGAAGCATAAAAAAGTAGAAGTTATGAATAGCAAAATAAAAAAGTACGATTGCAAAAATGGCGCCGAAAAGAGCAGTATAAAAAACTTTTTGTGTCAGCTCAAAATGTTTGAGAAAGAAAAAAGGAACCACAAACCGCATTAATGGGGCTAAGGCAAAAATAGTACCAATTTGTAAAGCACTGTACCCAAGCATTTGTAAAATTTTCGGCATAAAAATGACGTAAACGCCTGTTACGGCAAAGTATGAAAAGAAAAACCCAGAGATTTTAAAAAAGATCACGCAATTTTACTTCAAAACAGGAGCAGAGTGTGTGAGAATATCATGAATAAAAAGACGATCTTTGCGAAAGAAAGGGAAGAAAAGCCCAATAAAAGTGGCAAATACACTAAGTGCAATGACGTAGCGTATCAGAAGACGGCTGAATGAAACTCTTTTCAGCGTGGTTGTGTCTATCAATTCAATTTCATAGGCTTTATAGCCAGGCGTTTGACCTTTTATGGCAAAGAAGAGGATCGTAATAAGCCCATAAGGGACGATGACCAGAAGCCATCCTAAAATCATATGTGCCGCAAAGCCTTCACGCGAGCCAAAAATAAGATAGAAAACAATGTAAAGAATGGGCATGAGAAGCATAAAAGAGTCCACAACAAACGCCTTAGCGCGTCTTGTGAAAGGTGCGATGGTGTAAGGAAGTAAAGAAGCGTTTGCCTCCTTCTTTCCTCCTCTTTTTGTCTCTCTCCATCGCATTGTAATTTAATTACCTCGGCTACCAGGTTTGATGGCAACACTCCCTTCTTTGCATAAAGGACATTTGCTTGGCTCATAAATGTCAAATTCAAAATCAGCCAGAGCAAAGAATGGTGCATCGTTGGGTAATTTACATGTAGGTTTTCCCTCTAAATTACTGCCCACGCGTTTACAAAAACCACGATTGGCTAGGGCTGCAAATCCAACGATAATGCCACCCATGTTTTCGGCAACTTTAGCGGCTTCAAGTGCAGAACCGCCTGTTGTGATGATGTCTTCACACACAAGGATTTTTTCACCTTTTTTGATTTCAAAACCTCTTCGAATAGTCATTTCGCCATTGACGCGTTCTGCAAAAATAAATCGTTTTCCAAGTGCGCGCGCAAGTTCATACCCTGCTAAAACACCGCCAAGGGCAGGGGAACAAATGGTATCAACTTCTAAACCATGGGCTTGAATCATACGTGCCAGTTCAACTGCTAATGCTTCGGCAACTTTTGGGTCTTCCAAAACTTTGGCACTTTGAAGATAGAAGCGAGAATGTTTACCGCTACTGAGTAAAAAATGTCCTTCAAGAAGGGCATTTGCATCTTTATAAATTTTCTCAACTTGCATGGGTTACCTTAAATTTTAAGTAGTTCGGCTTCTTTTTCTTTCACTAAATCATCGACTTTTGAAACAGCCGCATCGGTAATTTTTTGGACTTCATCTTGTCCTTTTTTAGACTGATCTTCTGTGATAAGTTTATCTTTTTCCAGTTTTTTCACTTGATCATTTGAGTCTTTACGTACATTACGAATAGCAATTTTTGCTTTATCACCCATGATTTTCGCTTGTTTTGCACCCTCTTTACGTTGTTCGCTTGTCATTGGAGGGAAGAATAGCTTGATAGCCTCACCGTCGTTGTTTGGATTGACGCCGATATTAGCTTGCATAATTGCTTTTTCAATCTCTCTGAGCATCTTTTTTTCCCAAGGAGAAATTGTAATCGTTGTTGCATCTGTTGCTAAAACAGTAGCCACTTGGCTAAGACCTGTAGGTGTTCCATAGTAATCGACATGAATGTTATCTAGAATTGAGATAGAAACTTTACCACTACGAATGGTCGTGAAGTCGCGTTTAAGTGCTGCAATACATTTTTCCATATGCTCTTTTTGTTCAGCATAGATTTTATTCAGTTCCATATTTATCCTTTACAAGTAGTTTCGTTGAGATTTTATTGCCCACAGAGACAATAATGCGTGTACGCTCTTTAGAGGCTATTTTATTAATTTCTGCCTGAAAAACACCATCGCTTAAAGAGGTTTCTTGGTATCCATATCCACTAATATAAATACCGCCTTTTGAAGCAGACGTGTCCGCTTTGACATAAAGTGAGGTAATTTCATTCTTTTGGTTAAGTGTCTCTGGTTTATTCCAAGAGGCATTAAGTGCTTTGTATTTAAGGAAGCTTGCGAGGTCACTTTTGCCTACCAATGCTGAACGATCCAAATCCAAAGGATCGCTGAAGGTTGCAATAGCACCCATATTTTGATTTAATAGGGCTTCAAAGCCATAGCTTTGTGCAACTTTTTTCACTCTGGGGGTAAATTCACCAAAAGGGTACGAAAAATAGTGAGGTTTGAGACCCAGACGTTGCTCAAAAAGTGAAAGTCCCTCTTGAAAATCATGGTGAAGTGCTTCATCGCTGAGTTCGTTCATATGTGGATGATTCATAGAGTGAAATTCCAATGAGCCATACTTTGCAGTATCTTTTAGTTGTTCCCAGCTCATAAAATCACCGTATTTATGCTCGGTAGCGCCTACATAGACAAACATCGAAAAAGGGTAGTTGTACTCTTTAAAAAGGGCTAGCCCATGCTCGTAAAAGCTTTTATAATTATCATCGATGGTTAAAATGACCCAGTTGTCGGGGATGCTTTCTTTGTTGTGCAGTGCTTGAACCAATGTCTGAAGAGGAACAACTTTATAGCCATTGTTTTTAAAATAATCAAACTCTTTGCGAAGCTCTTCTAGGGACGTGTTGGTTGAAGGGTACCGGTTGTCATTAAAACGATGGTAGATGAAGATATGCGCATCAGCCCATACCATCATGCTCAAACACAACACAATCCAAAGAGGTTTCATTGTTTACTTATTTAGTGCTAGGTGCTTCAGGAGCCACTGGCGCAGTAGGTGCTGCTGTCTCTGGCGCTGGAACGCTTGGAACAACATTTTTCTCTACTTTAATATCTTCAGCAACAGAAACTTTTTTATCTTGATTGTAAAAATAACCGAGTGTAAGTGTGTTTGCTACAAAAAGGATTGCAACAACAAATGTGAATTTTGCCATAAATCCTGCTGGACCTTTAGCTCCAAAAAGAGATTCATTACTTCCGCTATAGGCGCCAAGTCCAATAGATGAGCTTTTTTGTAGTAAGACAGAGACAGTTAAAATGGCGGTTAAAACAAATTGTAAAACCAATAAAACGGTGGTCATAAGAGATGTCCTTTGTTTTCAAAATAGTGTAGAACCAAGGATTATACCCAAAATGGGTTAAAAAATCGTTAAAGCATATTAAAATCAACCGTGATTTCGTCGATAGACCGCGCAGGTAAGTAGGTTTTAGCGTATTCTAGATAGACACCAGATGTGTAAAAAAACTTCACCAAATCTTTATCGAGTTCATTTTCTTTGGCCATGGTGTACAGAATTTTCATAGCGGTTGATAGAGGCATTCCTGCTTTATAAGGTCGGTCACTGGCGGTGAGGGCTTCAAAAATATCGGCGATGGCTAAAATACGAGCTTCAAAACTGATTTCGTCTCCTTTGAGCCCTTGGGGATACCCTTTCCCATTAATTTTTTCATGATGGTTTCCTGAAATTTGAGGAATTTCTTTGTACTTTTTTGGAAACGGTAACTTATTTAATAAATCAACGCTAAGTTTAGCATGGTCGTTGATAATGTCGCGTTCCTCTTTGGTTAATGTTCCTTTTTGTGTGCTTAAATGATAGGCTTCATCTTCCGTTAAAATTGTATAGATTTCATCACCGATATGCCA
This sequence comes from Sulfurospirillum sp. E15m, assembly GCF_059415145.1. Lineage (NCBI taxonomy): Bacteria > Pseudomonadati > Campylobacterota > Epsilonproteobacteria > Campylobacterales > Sulfurospirillaceae > Sulfurospirillum > Sulfurospirillum sp. E15m. The sequence goes on along the minus strand of NZ_JCAHZS010000006.1, from coordinate 21,633 downwards.
TGACGTGTGCGCAAGTGCTTTGATTTTAGCAGCATCCGTATCGCTTAAGAAGGTATCACCTCTGTTATGGGTTTGAATCAATTCCCACGCATCTTGTAATCGCTGTTTTTGCGTCATGTAGTGAGCTTCAAGCACTTCAAGCTCATACGTCTCCTTGCCTTCTAAATGTGCAATTTTTTTCTCCAAAAAATTTACATGTAAAGCGTGCTCAATAGTCGAAATACGGCTCTTAACAAGCGTGATGCGGTCAAAAATTGCTTCGAGCTTTGTAGCCTTATCAACAATTTGTTCAGGGGTTGCAAGTTTCCCGATATCGTGCATTAAGGCGGCGAAATTAATCTGTTTGAGCTCTTCTTGGTTGAAATGCTTTTGCGTGTAGAGCGTTGTGTCATTATTGATAGCCCGTGATAGCATAAGACTCAGTTTTACCATACGTTTGATGTGCCCTGCCGTATAGGGTGATTTTTTCCCAATAGCAAAGATGATGCTTTTTAAAAAGGCTTCAAGTAGACTTTCTAGGCCTTGAATGAGCGATGTATTGGTAATCGCAATGGCTGCTTGTGACGCAAGGGATAAAGAAATTTTTTCATCATCACTATCAAAGGGAATCACTTCGCGTGTTGAGGAGTGTAGTTTATTAAGAAGCTGTAAAACACCAATGATTTCATTTTCATGATTTTTCATTGGAATCACCAGCATAGATTTGGAGCGATACCCTGTTCCTTGGTCGAATTTCTTGGTTCCATCAAATGAAAAGCCTTCGGTTTCATACACATCGGGAATATTAATCAACCTATCTTCCAAGGCACATGTTACGGCAACCATTTTTTTATTGGGTTCGTTGTTTTCTAAATACAGTGGAAGTGGCTCCCAGGTGATTTTTCCGCTTGATCCACCCATTTTGATGTTTAAAGAGTCGGTTTGTGCAATTGTAAAACGAAGTTGGTGCTGGTCTAGCAAATAGAGTGTGCCTCCATCAGCACTGGTTAGATTTTTAGCTTCGGTAACAATTATCTCCAAGAGTGAATTAAGGTTTTCATTGGCTGAAAGCGCTGTTCCAATTTGCGTTAGCTTTTGAACACGTTCATCACTGCTCAATAACGTACTAAGGCACAGTTCGCCTGTTGCAATGTCAATGAGTTCGCCATCTTTTAAAATATTATGCTTTTCAATGCCGATAGCGCAAAGCTCGTCGGTAATTTGGTCCATATAAAAGGGCTTGAGATGATTGATATAAATTTTGACATCTCTGTTTAAAAGTTTGAGCCCTGATTCTAAAAAATTAGGGGTAAGATGTTTACTCTCCTTTGCAATTTTTGTCAAACGATTGGGAAAAGAGACATCAATAATCAACGCTTTAATGGCACTGTTTTCATTCAGTGTTTGCCAGAGCAGTTCATTGTGAAAGGAATCCCCAGAAAATAAAAGTGCGCTGTTGTGCTGTTCAATAATATACCCGCAGCAAGGAACGGTATGGTTGGATGGTATAGGAATGAGCGTAATGCCATCTTCAATAGGATAACGCTCAAAAGGAGTAATGCTGACATACTGCAATGCCGGTACGGTTGAATTTAAAAGAGGAATTTTGTTGAAATTAGGCCACACTTCATCGTTAAAGAGGTGTTTTTGTAGTGCTTCTATGGTTTGAGGAAGCGCATAGAGTATCAGTGATTCGCTGCGCTTGACAAAAAAATTATCAATCATAAACGCGCTATCAATGATATGGTCTAAATGGGCGTGTGAAAAGAAAATACGATGGATATGTAAGGCGTCATCGCCTAGCGCATGCATGATGTTCCCTGCATCAATAAGCGTGTGTTTTGTAAGTTGGAGGCACGTGGTAAAAGCATTTTGTGCTCGGCTCCCTTGTGCGCCAAGAATGCGAATCTGACTCATACTTATCCTTTGGTTGTGTGAACAAACACACCGTTAAATTCACTGGGTGGAAAAGCAATATAGTGCGAACAGCGTTCACAATAAATTGTGTAAATCGTATCATTAATATGATAATTTTTTTGTTTTAAATCTTCAAATAAGGTCAGTGCTTCACGAAACTGTGCTTGTTGATACTGTCGGAGTGCTTCATGGTACAACGTCAGTTCTTCTTCAAGCATCTCTTGCGAACATTCATACAAAGGTTGTTGATGGTTAGGAATGCTTTTAAAATCATGCACCTGCCATATCTCAACGGGTTCTTGCTTCCCTTTTACCGTGACTAAATCCAATAATCGCATAATGTACTCACCTTTTAATTGGCGCTTGGTAAAATGCGAAATAATCACATGGGCTCCGTAATATTTGCACAATGATTCCAACCGTGAACCAAGATTGATAGGATCACCAATAACGGTAAAATCGCTTCTGCGACTGGTTCCCATTTCGCCAACAATGGCAAGACCCGTATTGATACCAATACCAATATCAATGATGGGCTTGTTGTTGTGAAGCGCCATCGTATGAATAGCGGAGAACTCAGGGTTTTTCTGTAAACTTTGATTTAATTTGACCAAATGATGCAGTTGTTCTAATGCCGCAGAGACTGCTTTATCGGCATGATTTTCAACACTCAGTGGCGCGTTCCAATAAGCCATAATCGCATCGCCGATAAACTTATCAACCGTACCACCCGCTTTGATGATAATGTCTGTCATCGGGTCCATATACGCATTCATAAAATGAATCAGATGTTTTGGATCTCCCGCTGCTTCGGAAATGGCTGTAAAATTACGAATATCCGAGAAAAAAATCGTAATCTCTTTTTCCATACCTTGTAAAAAATCGGCTTCACTGCTTAAGATATTATTCATAACGGCAGGGCTTACTTTACTGGCGAATTTATGTTTAATCATCTCTTTTTGCTTGATTTCAAGAAAATAGTTAATGGCTTGCCCCACGATAAAAAGAATAGTGATAGAAACAATCGGCAGAATAGTGTTGAGCAAAATACTTTGATAAACCATCGCATAATAGTGCGCTGCGATAATGATGAGATTAAGCGCCAAAAGGCCACTAAAACTCAACAAAGCGCTGGGGAGCAATAAAAGAGCAAACGTGACCAACACCAATAATACAATACTCACCATATCAACACCGCGCGTCCAAATGGGTTTTGCAATAAAATTTTGATGGAGGATATTGTCAATGGCATTGGCATGAACTTCGACACCTGCGTAAACACTTTCAAACGGAGTACTTCTTAAGTCCAAAAGTCCTGCGGCTGAGGTTCCCACTAGGGCTATTTTATCTTTTACATGTAAAGGATTGACATGCTTGTTGTACACGTCAATCGCGGAGATATACTGATAACTGTTTTGGCTCCCTCTATAATTAATCATTAAGCGCCCAAAAAAATCGGTAGGGATTTTGTGTTCGCCTATAACAATTTGATTGAGACCATTTTCATCGTATAAGATGTCCACTTTTTTTTCACCCAAAATGAGGCGCGCCATCTCTAAACTAAGTGAAGGATAAATCACGCCATTGTATTCCATGACTAAAGGGATACTTCGGACGATGCCATCGCTATCGGGAATGGTATTGAAATAGCCGCTAGAATAAGCTTTTTGTTGAATAAGAGGTATATTTAAAATAGGGCGATACGGTTTTATCACATACGAGTGATTAGGACGTTCATGCTCAATCATAATGGCAGATGTTTTAGGTTGCCCTTCGGGTTGGATAGAATCAGGCGTAAGTGCAAAGACATAACCCACAATGGTGGGAGTGTCTTCAATCGTTTTTGCCAACATTTCATCGTAATTAGGAACATCCTGAAACGGAAGCCCCAATTTTTGAAAAACATTGTGAGGCGAGCTATTATCTGCCTCTGCAAAGACAACATCCAAGCCAATGATAGCAACGCCAAGGTCAGATAAATTTTGAAGCAAGGTAGCCACTTTGTCTCTGCTCCAAGGCCATTGTCCTAGTGCTTTAAGACTTCTTTCATCAATATCAACAATGATGATGTTTTCATCGCCCGGAAGTTCTCCACGGCTTTGAAGCATCAAATCTTTGATTTTATACTCAAAAGGTTGCCATACGGCGTTAAAATGCAAATAGCCTACAACACCACTGAGTATTACTACCAGTGTAAAAAAGAGTTGCAGTAGGCTTTTTCGCATAGGTTAAAATGTCCACATAATACTGGCTAACGCATTGAGTTTATCGTAATCGTACGGTTCATGATTGGAATGATTGTCGCTGTAAGCAACACTCGCACCTAAAGAGAGATTTTTTTGGACGGTATAGCCCAAAGAGAGTTCATATTGGTCTTTTTCATCATGACGTTTTGTTAAAAAGATAGAATCGACATCGCTGTAACGATCTTCAATGCGAGTATAGCCAAAAGAGCCTCGTAATGTTTTGGTAAACTCTTTGGAAAGGTCTATGCCGTATTTAAATTCGGTGTAATCTACATCGGTGCGTGTTGATTCAACCTCTTTGTTAATGCCATAGCTGGTTTGAAGGGCAAATGAGAAAAGATTGTCACCGACGATGCGTCGATAATTGGCGTAAATGAGATGCGCATTGACATCATGTGTCTCTTCGTGATAGTACCCTCGTTTAAAGGTGTACCCTCCTTCAATAGCCGAAAGTGGATCAAGCAAATAAGTATTTTTAATACCAGCTCCAACATTGTAAAGATAGCCTTTACCATCAATATACACACGATCAAACATCACGGGGAGTGCGAATTTGACTTGCTTTTCACTCCATGTGGGAGCACTGGAGAGTGAAAAAAGAACAAGATTATTGAGGCTTGATTTTGAATACAGCTTATCATACCCTACAAAACTATTTTCCAATGTCCACCCGCCACGTTCACCAAAATCATAGCTATGGTTGAGAACAAATGTTGAAAAACCGTAGCCATCTTTTTCTTTACTGCTTCCAGAAATGGGTATATTAAGAGAAGGAAGGATAAATGCTTTATTGCCAATATCGTTATTGACATTGCTATCATAACCACCACCTACAATAACGGCGCCATTAAAGTGATGTGGACTGATACTTGCATCAATGCGACGTTTAAAAGCCATCGCTACATCGCGTATATCGCTTGGGAGTTGGTCATTAAGAACCAAATTGAGTTCCGTTTGTGATAATTCCAATTGTTGGCGTTCATAATAAAGTCGTGCTAACTCAAGATGGGTTCGCGTGTGTTTAGGGTTGATCATTAAAACACGATCAAATGCGGCCATCGCTTCATCGTATTGACGAAGTTCCAACGCACAGCGCCCGACAAAGAAGTTGATTTCTGCACTCTGCGGGTTTTGTTCTAAAAGTTGTTCAAAAAGAGGATAGGCTTGTTTAAAATCTCCTTGATTATACGCTGCTTGTGCATGCATATACAGCTCTTTGGATGTGATATCCGTAGCCAAAAGATGTGTACTCAAAAGAGCGATGAGAGTAAGGGTTGAGAGTTTCATTCTTTGACCGCCTTGAAAACGCCTGAAGCCGTGCTTGTTCCAGCGGTTGCTTTAAAGGTTCCACCGACTGCTTCAGCCGAAGTACCATAAAATTGACCTGTGACGGTACTGGAACTTCCTGCTTGAAGGGCATTATTGATTTTAACAGTATCGCTATTGGTCGTGCTAAAGGTTGTTCCATCACTCGGTATTGTCGCTGATACTCCAATGTTCCAAGATTGCGGTGTTGTTTGTTCGGTTTGAAATTTGATATAACTGCTGTTTAGCAAGCTACCAGTGCCCCCACCAAAATCAAAATTGAAAACCACTTCATTATTATTCGTTGCATCAATAGCATACGTATGAGAACCATCGCTGACAGAACCTAGCACATGCCCGTTGTAGGTATAAGAAGTGACAGCTTCCCCTGCGATTAAAGAGGCAATGGTTGCCGCTGCCGCATCTGTATCAACACCTGCCACCCAGTAATTGGTTGTTGGAAGCAGCATGCTATCGTCATGGGTTTTAACGGCCCAATATCCCCATGAAACATAATCGTTAGGATAGGAGTTTTCCGTTTGAATCCATCCTTTATAATTATCAAAATCTTTAATCGAAAATGAGTTCAAGTCGTTATACGTCATCGTTAAACTATTGCCAGATTTTTTTAAATCTAATGAAGTAATAGCGTCTGTATCTCTATCTAAGACAATAGAGCTAAACGTTGTTTCACCATTGTTACGCAAACTATCGTTGGTGCTATTGATGGTAAGAAGAAAGGTATCGGCTGTGCTGAGTATCTCTGTCTCATCCATTATATAGCGCGATGTGGATAAGCCTGATAAGCTAATCGTACCACTGTGGGTTGATGAAGAAAGGAGCGTTGGATTAAAGATAGGGTAAAAGTCATCACTATAATGGGTAACTTGTCCTACAACATTCGTGTATGTCGTTGATTGTTGCGATGTCTGCGCGGCTTGTGCTGCAAGCGATGGAGCACTTAATGGCTGTGGTTGTGATGCAGGTGTTGGAGGTTGCGGCTGAGGGCTTGTTCCTCCTCCTGCAAGTTGTTGTATAAATGATGGCGTTACATGAACAGGTGGGGATGGCGGTTGGGAAGCCGAGAGAATGGTTGTCGCAAATCCGGCATTGACAAGAACGCTTCCTCCTTGTGTTGTAACATCAATCGCTCCTGAGAGACAGGCGAACAGACTGGGCGTTTCAGGTTGGTCACCCATTTGCCCCGCCAGTGTTGTTCCTCTAATGCCAATAGTCGCTGTTTTGGTTTCAATCTTAAAATTTTCAGGTGCTGTTTTGCCAATTTTTCCTGTGATGCTTTTAAAGGTTCCTTGTGTAAATTTAAATTTCGCACGAGGGTTTTGTGCATCATTGATGTATTCTTTGATATCTAAATCGCTTTTACTGCCCAGTGTAATCACGGTTTTATCATCAAAAACGAGTTGAATTTGGCTATTTTCACCGGTTTTGATGAGGTCATTTTCCTCTAAAAGAGCTCCAGTTGCAAGTGCAATCATTTGATGATCACGGGTTGCACTCGCTTCACCTTTCAGAAGAGAGACTTTTCCAATAGATGCCCATAATTGCGTTGCAAAAAGTAAACATAAAATAATTCCAAAACGCCCGAAATTAGACATTGTAGCCCCCTACACATGGTATTTTAATAATTTTATGAAAAGATTTCTTAAAGTAACATTGCCTCTTCTTACGGTGAATGGCATAGAATACTAAAACAGTCATTTTTTAGGCATACATGGGTATAATTTGCCTATGATTGCTCAACACATTAATGAATTTTCTAAAAATGCTTATCGCTATGATGATTACACCGATATTCAAAAAGAGGTTGCGCAATATCTGCTTGCATCTGTGACAACCAATCCTCAAACCATTTTAGATTTGGGGTGTGGAAGTGGTGCTATTTACAAACAGATTCCTTGGAAGTTTACTTCGTTTACAGGTGTCGATAGTGCAGTAAAGATGTGTGAAAGGCATCCTAAGGATTTGAATGTAACAATTCTTTGTGATGATTTTGAAGCAGAGGATTTAGCTTCAAAGTTACAGCCTTCTTATGATCTTCTTATTTCATCTTCTGCTTTGCAGTGGGCACATGATATTCAAGCTCTCATTGAAAAAATGGCTTTTACATGTAAAGAGGGAGCGTTTGCCGTTTTTACCGATAAAACATTTCAAACCATTTATGAGATGAGCCATCTTCCCAGATTTTTACCCGAAGCAAAACAGCTACGTGCAGTCTTCGAAAAGCATTTTACATGTAAAAGTGAAATCAAATCCTACCGGCTCTTTTTTGATGATAACCTCTCTTTGTTTCGTTATATTAAAAAAAGCGGTGTCAGTGGCGGAAAGAAATATTTAAGTGTTGCTCAAACGAAAGAATTGATTCGCAATTATCCACATGACTATCTTGAATTTGAAGTTCTCTTTATATGGGGAACACCCGCAAAAGCTTAATTATTTAAATTAGTTATTATAATTATAATAGTAAAAAATATTTTACAATTTAATAAACGTATTAATTATTAATTTATTTAATTATTAATATAATTTATTTTAAACAAAATCCCCTAAAAATAGAGTAATGGTTAAATAAACTTAAACAAAATAGACTATTTATTTAGTCTATTTTTTGTAAAAAGTGAAAAAAAAATTAACTAAATGTTCAAAAAAATTGACTTTTTGCTCTTTCTTCTAAAAAAAGTTATCATTTTTTTTCATTCTTTATATTCCGATAAATAGGGCATTCGCAGCAAATTGCCTATTTCAGGGAAGTAGCTCCTATCTTAAATGTAAGTTTCTTCTAAGATTTAACCTTTACAATGGAGTTACAAAGATATGCTTTTAGGCTTTATCTCACAAGGTAAAGCTTAAAAGGCAGAAAGATAACAAGGAGACGCGATGAAAGTAGAGATCTCACGAAGGAGATTTCTTCAAGGTAGTGTGGCAATGTCTATTGCAGGAGGAGTAAGTCTTAGCTCTTCTTCTATGATGGCGAGCGCTGCATCACCAGCCAAAAAAGTTGGCAATGAAGATAAAAAAATAGCAACATTATGCGAGATGTGTGTTAATAAATGTGCCGCAATTGCGCATGTGAGAAATGGTGTCATATCAAAACTTGATCCAAATCCATTATTCCCAAAATCACGTAACATGCTTTGTCCTAGAGGTAATTCAGGCATTCAAGCCGTATACGACCCAGATCGTCTTAAATACCCTTTGATTCGTGATGGTGAAAAAGGGAGTGGTAAGTTTAAGCGTGTCAGTTGGGACGAAGCTTATGCTTACATCAATGAAAAACTCACCAAAATTTTAGATGAAGAGAAAGACAATCGCTCAACCGTAGCCTTTTGTGCGGGTGAGGGTATGGCAGAACATACGTTTAGAAGTTTCTATACGATGTTTGGTTCATCTCATTTCCTTAACCATGCAAGTCTCTGTCTTGCGACAACCGTTTCTGGTTATTCACTCACGATTGGCGGATATGGTCAAGCAGACCTTGAGAATGCCAAATATGTCATTATGGCAGGAGCAAATCGTGCTGAAGCGATTGTAACGCCTGACACCATGGACTTTTTCAAACGAACCAAAGGACGTGGTGCTAAGCTAGTCGTTGTTGATCCTCGTTTTACCAATACCGCTGCAAAAAGCGATAAATGGTTGGCAGTCAATGTTGGTACTGACTTAGCGTTTGTTTTGGCACTCACTTATGTTGCAATCAAAGAAGAGATTTATAATAAAGCGTTTGTTGAAAACTACTTTAATGGTTTTGAAGAGTATAAAAATCATATCTTAAGTAACAACTATACGCCAGAATGGGCTGAGAAGATTACTGGTATTAAAGCGAAAGATATTTACGAAGTAGCACGCGAATTTATGGCAAATGCTCCTCAAGCGATTTACTATCAAGGAAGACGCACTACTTGGTCTAAAAATGATTTCCAACTTCGTCGTGCTCAAGCAATTTTTTCAGCCCTTGGTGGTGGTGTGGATGTGAAAGGTGGTATCTGTTTTGGTAAGAGTATTCCTATTGCCGCACACGATGTTGTAGCGCCTTTATACGCACAAGCAAAACCAAGAATAGAACAAAAAGAAGCTGCGGTTATCGGAGGGTCAGGTTCATGGGTCGCTTTTAGAAATATGGTTTTAGAAAATCGAAGTCCATATCCTATTCGAGCACTCTTTAACTACAAACACAACCCAATGCAAAACATGCCGAACAATGCTAAAACAAAAGAGTTCCTCAAAAAATTAGATTTGGTGGTTACGATTGATACGATGCCAAGCGATACGGTAATGCTCAGCGATGTTATCTTGCCAGAGTGTACTTACTTAGAGCGAACAGACCCTGTTGTCTCTTTTGGCGGTATTGAGCCCTCTATTGCCCAACGCAATAAAGTCATTGACCCAATGTTTGAGACAAAACCAGTAATGGAAATTATGCGAGGATTAAGCGCAAAACTTTCAAAACCACTGTTTGAAATTACCAAAAAATACGATGAAGATGTCAAATCAGCGCTTGAAGATGATGATGAGGCAACGGTTTACAAAGATTTTGATATGACAACGCCTTTTGCCTCTTCACAAGAAGAGCTCAATGAGCATGCCGTAGCAAAATACGAAGGTGCTGCTGAAATATTGAAAGAAAAAGGCGTTTTCTATCCTAATATGAATGAGTATTTCAAAAAAACAGGTGTGAACGATTATGAGTACTATCCAGAAAGTAAACGTGCTTATTCGGTAAAAAACAATAAATACGGTACCCCATCTGGCAAAATTGAGTGTGTGGTTGCTTCATTAGAGAAAAAAGGTATTGATGGTATGCCAACGTGGAAAAGCGAATATGAAATGGCAATTCCCGCCGGTAAATTTAGATTTGTAACAGGTCGCCATGCCCAATTTACACAATCTGGGTCCTCTAATAACCGAATGTTACTCAACCTTGTTCCTGAAAATTATGCTTGGATTAACAAGCGTACAGCAGAAAAAATGGGTATCAAATTTGGCGATAAAATTGAAGTATCGAGTCGTGCAGGTAAAACGACCATAAAAGCGTATCCAACAGAGAAAATTGGACCTGATACACTCTTTTTTATCCATGGATTTGGCAATTACTCTGAAGCATTAACTCGTGCATACCATAATGGTGGTAATGATGCCGCTATTATTGAAGATAGCATTGAGCCAATGCATGGAGCCTCTTGTCTTCATGACACAATTGTAGAAATTAGAAAGGTTTGATTATGGCACGTTATGGAATGGCATTAAACTACAATAACTGTATAAATTGTAGAGCATGTGAAAGCGCATGTAAAGAAGAAAATGGCGTTTTACTTTTACCCGATCATTATCGTATTTGGGTAGGAGTCAAAGAAGCGGAAGGACAATTCCCGAATATTTCGATTGCGTCACAAACGTATCATCCAAGTCAATGTCAGCATTGTGAAAATGCGCCATGTCAGCAAGTATGTCCAACCAATGCAACACACTATAGTCCAGAAGGTGTTGTGCTTGTTGATCCAACGAAATGTATTTTGTGTACCTATTGTATCAATGCGTGTCCTTATGATGCACGTTATGTCGATGAGAGAACCAACACGGTGGATAAATGTACGTTTTGTTCCGATACCAGACTTGCCAATGGTGAAACCACCACAGCGTGTCAAGCAACGTGTCCAACAAAAGTAAGAGTATTTGGTGATTTAGATGACCCAAATAGTGAAATTTCGCAACTACTTGCCAACAAAGAGTATCGTCAAGTTAAGAGTCACTTGGGTACTAAACCAAAACTATTTTATATTTTGTAGGAGTTTACAATGCAAACACTTTCTTTGAAAAAACTCTTTTATTTTGAAAAAACGCCACTCAATGTTGTGATGGCATTTGTTACCGTTGCACTTCTTGCCGCTTTTGCAGCAGGAGCTGTTGTGTATATTCTTCATGGACACCACGCGTATAACGTTACGCGCCAACATCCATGGGGGCTTTTGATTGCAATGTACGTCTTTTTTGTTGTATCCAGTACGGGTCTTTGTATTATCTCTTCGATTGGACATGTTTTTGGCATAGAAGAGTTTCAGCAAATTGGTAAACGTGCTATTGCTGGGGCTATTATTACGATTAGTTCAGGTTTTGCGGTCATTGGCTTAGAAATTGGCCACCCTATGACAATGGTCATTTACAATGTCTTAACACCGGGTTTAACATCAGCGATTTGGTGGATGGGAACATTATATGGTTTGTACTTAACATTTATCTGTTTAGAATTTTTCTTTCTAGCGATTAAAGTCAATCATACTTTCTCTAAAATCTTTGGTATTTGCGGTCTTTTGGTCGGTCTTGCTGCCCACTCTAATCTTGGTGCGGTTTTTGGGTTTTTGATTTCACGCCCATCTGCAAATGGCGTGTTTTATCCTGTTTACTTCATTCTTTCTGCAATGATTACAGGATGTTATTTGGTCTTCTTAATGTATGGTTTCAGATATAAAATGAACTTCCCTGAAAAAGTCAGCGTGATGTTGGTCAAACTTGCAAAAATTTTAGGCATGCTTTTAGCGGTGCTAATCTTTTTTGAAGCGTGGAAAATCATCACAGCACTTTATGGCAATATGCCTGAGCGTGCTGAGACTATTTTACATGCAACTAAAAGCCCAACATTCTGGTTTGGAGAGTTGTTCCTTGGTATGTTGATTCCTTTTACGGTTATTCTTTTGAGTAATGCAAAAGCGATTAAAGCAACCGTCTATGCTTCAATCACAGGTATGATTGGTATCTTCTTTATGCGATACGATTTAGTTCATGATACTTTGATCTACCCAATGGCAACTCTAAAACGTTCTGAGTATCAATTGCCTCCAACGTTTATCGAATATTTTCCTTCTGCGACTGAGTTTGCAATTGGTTTTGGTGGTATCGGTTTGGCATTGTTTATGTACTATCTTGCGGATAAAGTGTTTAATCTTGACGAAACCGAAGGCGCTCATCACGCATAAGCGAATTGGCTATCGCATCCCAACCATGTACTTTACATGTAAAGTTGAAAAAGCATAGAAGAAGCTCTCTTCTATGCTTTTATTATTTTGAATAAAGAAGTAAAAATGATAAAATTCACGAGAACAATAGAGCTACTGTGTATTGGAACTCTCTTTGTGATGACTCCAGCGTATGCGAGTGTTGATAAAGGGCTAGAACTTTACAAGCAAACAATGCGTAAAGTATGTGGATTTAGCGGTAATGTTATGGCAAAAAAACATGCTCAACATGAATGGAAAATGGTGTACGAAGCAGGGAAACTTCAAGAAGAACTTTTACGCCAATGTCCCAATGCAAAGCCATTAAAAACAGATGCATTGAAAGATATGTATGAATTTTTATATTATTACGCGAGTGATAGTGGCAATACAGCAGTATGTTATTAATTTAAATTTGGAAAAAATATGTTTAAAGACTTTGCAAAAATAGAGACGTTCTTAACTGTAGTCCGTGAGAAAAGCTTCTCAAAAGCCTCTCGCAAATTAGGTATTAGCCAGCCAGCCGTAACACAACAAATGAAGCAACTTGAAGAGTATTTAAACATCCAAATTGTTGATCGTAAAAAAAATGGGATTAATTTAACCAAAGCCGGTGAGGAGCTATTCCAAGTTTTTCTAAATCTTGAAAAACAGATGTTGCTCACTGAAAAAGAGATTTTACGCTTAGTTAATAAAGAGATGCTTTTTATCCTAGGGGCGTCCCCTGTTATTGGTAATTGTATTTTGCCTGAATTTTTAAATGACATCCAAGAAGTGATTTCAAACAGTGTTATGGTCAAAGTGAATAACTCCCTCGAAATTACAGAATTATTGTTGAATCGAAAAGTTGATTTGGCGTTAATTGAGTCACCTGTCTTTCATAATGACATCTTTTATCGAGAATGGATGGATGATGAGCTTGTAGTTGTTAGCCGCTCTGCTTTACCAAAAGTTCTGAAAAAAGAAGAACTATTTGATCTGCATTGGATATGCCGCGAAGAAGAGTCGAACACGCGTAAAATTATTTATGAAACGTTCGCAAAAATAGAGGTAGATTGTAAAAATTTTACCATTAAAAATATTGCCAACAGTGCAATGACCATTAAGCAAACATTACTAAAAGCAGATACAAATGGTGCTCCCACCGTTTCGATTCTCTCCAAATACATGGTTGAGGACGAAGTGGAACAAGGAACATTGCATGTTGCTAAAATAAAAGGTATTCAATTGGTACGAAAATTTTATATTTGTTATCTTAAAGATCGTATTCAAGATGCTCTGATTGAAAGTACTTTGGATTATTTAACGCATAAACAAGATATAAAACCCGCTTTCTAACATTTTAAGAAGTGCGACTGTACTTCTTTCTCCTTTTTTAAATCGACTCTCCCCATCAGCTTACATTTCAAAAAAGTAAAATTTATTTATATTTTGTAACGAAAAACTATCTTGTTTACCATTACAATAAATAAAAGTAAATTTTTTGATAATTATATTATATAATTGTCAAAAAAAGGAGTTAAAAATGAAAAAAGTTATATTAAGTTTACCAATTGCGATGTCGTTTCTTATCGGTGCAGATACTGCGCAAGTAGAAAATTGTATTGAGACTTTTCAGCGAGAATTGTCCGAAATACTCTATGCTAAACCTGCAGATAAAAATCTTACACTTGAAGATTTAACAAAAAAAATGAATTCTGCTTTGGACAAAGAGTGCGATATTAATGTTTCAAAAATTGATATTAACAAGACTGCAAATGATGTTCAAATACCAAATAATTCAAATGATGAACATGTTATCGTTTTAGATACAACTGAAGATAACGGTGATTGTATAGAAAATTTCCAAAAAGAGATAAGAGATATTTTAAATGAGGATAGTTCATCTGGGAAAGAAAAGAAAGTTAAAGTGATTATTAAAGGAGATGGTAATAATTGTACAAAAGAACAAACTCGCTAAGCATTCTATCTTGGAGATACCCCTTGGGTGTATCTCCTCTTCAACAATTTTATAGCACTTATTTTGGTTAATTATTTTTAAATTTTAATATATAAATCTCAATAATGTAACAAATTTTTAACTATTTTATTAAAAAATGGCCTTATTTTTACTCTTTATAGAATTAATTATAAAAATATTTTATTTTTTTTATAAGCGTTAGTTAGGTACTTGCAATAAAAATTTAATTAATAAAACTTATAAATAAAATTATGATTAATAATAATATAAAGAAACTGCCTTTACAATGTACTCCAGAAATCATTATTTCTATGAATTTCAAGATTATAAATTAAACAGAAAATGGAGCAACATGATGAAAGTTGAAATCTCACGAAGGAGATTTCTTCAGGGTAGTATAGCGTTAAGCGTATTGGGTGGAACAACTCTAAGCTCAACGGCTATGTTGGCAAAATCGAAAGAAGATGCTAAAGATTTACTCATGAAGAAAGTCCCTACCGTCTGTGAAATGTGTGTGAATAAATGCGCTGCGATTGCAACAGTAAAAAATGGCATTGTCACGAAACTTGATCCGAATCCTTATTTTCCAAAATCAAGGAATATGTTATGCGCACGTGGTGATGCAGGCATTCATGCGTTGTATGACCCTGACCGTCTTAAATATCCTTTGATTCGCGTGGGTGAACGAGGTGATGGAAAATACAGAAGAGCAACATGGGATGAAGCCTATACTTTTATTGAGAAGAAATTGGTACAAATCTTAGACGAAGAGAAAGATAATCGTTCTTGTATTGGCTATTGCGCTGGTGAAGGGATGGCGGAGCACACCTTTAAAGCATTTATGTCAGACAAATTTGGTTCAGCCAATTTCATTAACCATTCCTCTATTTGTTTGCAAACAGCAGTCTCTGGCTTTACATTAACGATTGGCGGCTATGGTCAAGCAGATTTGGAAAATGCCAAATATGTCATTATGGCAGGGGCAAACCGTGCAGAAGCTATCTTAACCCCCGATACTATGGATTTGTTTAAACGCACGCGTGGGCGTGGGACAAAATTGGTTGTAGTCGATCCTCGCTTTACCAATACGGCAATGCATGCAGATACGTATGTGCCAATCAAACCAGGAACGGATTTAGCATTTGTTCTAGCACTCACGTATGTTGCGATTATCGATCAAGTTTACAATCGCAGTTATGTCGCTAAAAATTTCGTTGATTTTGATAAATACAAACAGCATATTATCGACAATGATTATACGCCTGAATGGGCTGAAAAAATCACTGGAGTTCCTGCCAGTACGATTTGTAAAATCGCGCATGAATTTATGGCGAATGCTCCTCAATCTATTTATTATCAAGGCAGACGCACTACCTGGTCAAAAAATGATTTTCAACTACGTCGAGCGATGGCCTTATTTACAGCCTTAGGTGGAGGTATTGATGTCAAGGGTGGCATTATATTTGGAAAATCCATTCCTCTTGGAGACCATAGTATCAATGCGCCGATGTATGCTAATGCAAAATCGAGAATTGATAAAAATGTTGCCGCCATTGTTGGAGCAACGGGTTCATGGGTCGGATGGCGTAATCTTGTCGCAGAAGGTAAATCATCGTATCCGATTCGTGGCATGTTTGTTTATAAGCAAAATCCAATGCTCTCGGTTCCAAACACAAAAAAAACACGTCAAATGTTTGAAAAAATGGATTTGGTGGTTGTGATAGACACGATGCCCAGTGATACGGCAATGATGGCAGATGTGATTTTGCCTGAGTGTACCTATCTTGAGCGAGAAGACCCTGTAAGAGCATTTCCTGGCACAGAACCCGCTTTGGTGCTGCGCCAAAAAGTGATTGACCCGATGTATGAGACAAAGCCTGTACAAGAAATTATGCGAGGTTTGAGTACAAAACTTACAAAGCCATTGTGGGAAATTACCAAAAAATACGATGAAGATGTACAGGAAGGATTGGAAGAGAGTAAAGAAGAGGATTTTATTGAAGAAAATGGTTTTGATTTGACAGAGCCTTTTGCTGAGTCGCAAGAAGAGATTAACAAACATATGGTCGTCAGTAAACATGGTGAAGAAGCGTGGAATATTTTACGAGAAAGGGGTGTTTATTATCCCAATATGTTGCAATACTTCAAAAAAATTGATAACAATACCTATGAATGCTACCCTCAAGATAAAAAATTTTATTCTGTTCTCAAATTGGAAGAAGACTTTAATCCCGAAACATTCTTGCACGATACCTGCGTCAATCCAATCGATGTTGCAGGATTGCAACGTTCCTTTAATACACCCAATAAAAAAGTGGAGTGTTACTTAGGAAGTATGACGGCAAAAGGTGTTGATGCAATGCCTACATGGAAAGAGAGTGATTACGTTCCTGTCCCTGCTGGTAAGTTTAAATTTGTGACAGGTCGTCATGCACAATTTACACAAAATGCAACACAAAACAACATTATGTTGCTTGAACTGATGCGTGAAAATTATTTGTGGATTAACGATAAAGAAGCGCTCAAACTTGGTATAGAGTTCGGTGATACGGTTGAAGTCCAAAGTAGCGTTGGAAAAATTCATATTAAAGCGTATCCCACTCCTAAGATTATTGCAGAAGCGGTTTTTTATATCCATGGTTTTGGCGCCAAATCCGAAGGACTTAGCTTTGCCCATGATAATGGTGCAAGCGATAATGAAATTATCGAAGATACAATAGAACCCGTTCATGGTTGCGCCAATATGCATGAAACTATTGTTTCTATCAGAAAGGTATAACAATGAACTATGCAATGGCTCTTAATTATCAAAATTGTATTAACTGTAAAGCATGTGAAGTAGCATGCAAAGAAGAAAATGGCGTTCAATTGGGTGCTGATAAACAGCGTATTTGGATAGGTGTTGTGGAAGGAACGATTTTTGGAAAACCTTTTGCCAATCTCTATCCTTCACAATGCAATCACTGTATTGATGCTCCTTGTGTCAATGTTTGCCCTACCAATGCAAGCCACTTCGCCAAAGGAGGCATTGTCAAGGTAGATGCCTATAAATGCATTTTATGCAAAGGGTGCATGGAAGCCTGTCCGTACGATGCAAGGTTTGTTGATGATACGATGGTTGCTGTTGATAAATGTACTTTTTGTGATCATCGCATTGAAGAGTATGGCACAACCGCTTGTCAGGCTACATGCCCAACGAAAGTGAGGGTATTTGGTGATTTGGATGATGAAGAGAGTGATATTGTCAAACTACTCAAACGAAAACGATTTTTCTTTCAAAAAGAGAGTGCTGGCACACTTCCAAAACTTTTTTATATCTTACCCGATGATGAAGCATATGCCAAGCAGAGTGTTTCTCCTGATACGATGATTCACACATGGAATGATATAAAACCTCTTTATGAGAGTGCAAAGAATAGAAGGAGTCAAGAATGGAGAAAATAAATTTTGCAGGTCTTGAAATTAACAAGATACATTTTAGTGAACTTTTTTTCAATAAAACAATGCTTTTGGCCTATTTTTTACTAGCATTTGCTGTATTTGGAATTTATGATATTTTTGATGTCCGGTATTTTAGTGCCGCAGCCAATGCGCATGCATCAGGTCTCAATCCGACAAGCCCCGCATTAAAAGAAGCAATGCATTTAGCTGTTTTTGGAGATGTGGGAGAGGTTAATCGCCGTAGTCCATGGACACTGTTTATTGTGAATTACATGTATATGATTTATACGGGGAGTGGTGTCATTTTTTTAGTTGCCTTGGCTGAATTGATGAATTTTAATTTGGTGGCTAAAGCAGCAGCAGGATTTATGGTTATAGGTATTTCTATGGTTTTTGCAGGATTGTTTACAATTGCAACAGATTTGAATATGCTCAATATGTTATGGATGTTTATAACGCCTAACATAGGTGCTGGAATGTGGCTTATGCTCCCTTTGTATTGTACGTATATCCCTTTTGTTTTATTTGAAATTTATTTAGTCTTAACAAACAAACGTACCCTTGCCAAACGTTTGGCATTGCCTATTTTGGTTCTAAGTATCGGTGTTGATTTAATAGAGTATTTTATTCAAGCAAAGCTTTTTTCAATGAATACGGCGCGCCATTTATGGACCGAATTTCCCTTTTTAACCTTTTACTTTATTCTCTCAGCATTCGTCTCTTCTTTAGGGATTATGGGAATATTGAGTTATTTAGTGCATCGTGATAAACCAGAATACAAAGCTATGATGGAGTTATTGCGTAAGGCTATGTTATTTTTCGTATCGATTTTAGGGGTGTATGAAATTTTTGGGTATATGACAGTCGATAGAGATTGGGCGTTTTTGATTCTATTTGGGCCGTTTCGTTATGTTTATTTTATGGGTTATATCTTTCTCACCTTAGCACTGCCATTTTTATTAATTCTCAAACCAGGAAAGTCAGTCTTGACGCTTTTTGCTTCTGTGAGTGTGGTTATAGGCGGTTTTGTAGGACGGTATTTATTTGTTTATGGTGGTAATGCAAATCCTATGTCAAATCGTTTTGGATTAGGGTATGAAAAATACGATTTCTATGCGCTCTCCAAATCATTTAATTATATTGCTCCACATTATGGAGAAATTTGCATCGTTATTGGCTCTTTGGGTGTGGCCATTGCTATCTATAAACTTTTTGATGCTCTTTTTTCTATTAATATACTAAGAGAACATCACTAGGAGTGTAGTGCTACCAAAGGGATATAAAAAATTTATCCTTTTAAAAAAAATTTAAACATTTAAAGCTTTTTAAGTAATAAAGTAAGATAATTATTATGTTTTATTTATATATTTATCAGGAAATAATGCTTACTTTGGTGTCACGGGAGTGACTAACGACGTTTAGGAACTCAACTCATTTGTAAATATTGAGTCTATAACGTAAATTCTAAAGAGGAGATAAGATGAAACTAAGAGTCATTAGTGCTAGCATCGTTGTTGCAGCATTGTTATTCAGTGGATGCGCTACTAATCAACCTGAAGTCAATACAATACCCACTACAAAGGTATTGACAGCACCAACACCTCATGTGAAGGAATTGATTGAGAAATATAAACTTGAAATAGTTGATTATGCTTATACAAAACAAGCCATAGGCAATGGCACACGTAGTGGAGCAAAAGCCCTTTTAATTGATGCAAGACCAAATCCAAAATACCTTGCCGGGACAATTCCAAGCAGTTTGAATATTCCCGATACACAAATTGATAAATATATTGGACAATTGGATAAAGTGGCGAAAGATAAAGAAATTATTGTTTTTTGTGGCGGTTGGGAGTGTGAAAAAAGCCCAATTGTTGCAGGCTATTTAAAAGACCATGGTTTTACTAATGTTAAGTTGTATCAAGCGGGTGAACCAGAGTGGAAAGAGAAAAATTATTTAGAAGTAGGACTTCCTGTTGCTCAAGCTGCATTTAAAAACGAAAGTGCCCTTTTAATAGATGCAAGACCACTTGGCAAATACCTAGCCGGTTCAATTCCAGGAGCTTTACATATTCATGATGCTGATGCAGATAAATTCATTGGGCGCTTACCGATAGATAAAGCCACATCTATTATTACGTTTTGTGAAGGATACGATTGTGCAAAATCGCATAACTTAGCACATAAGCTTCAGGAGCTAGGTTATACTAAAGTGAGTGTTTTTGCTGCAGGTTATCCTGGTTGGAAAGAAGCAGGTCTTCAAACAACAGCGGGTGGTATGAAAAAAGTAGAAACGGCTACCGCCCCTAAAAAAGATATGTTTGTAGAAGGCATTAAACTCGGTGCAGACGAAGGTACAGTGGATGGTGAGTGGTACAAAGCATTAATTACGAGCGATAAAATTCCAGCTAATGTTGCGGTCATTGATGTAAGAACACCAGCAGAATTTGCGAATGGGCACATTAAAGGTGCAATTAATATTGAAGCGGGCAAATTAAGTGCTAAAGAGTTAGCAGCCAAATTACCTAAAGGCAAGGTAGTTATATTTAATTGTTCTGCAGGTGGTCGATCTATGGAGGCTTTCTTGAAGCTTCAAAATGCAAAAATAGATGTGAGTAAAATTTTCTATTTTGATGCTAATATTAAATGTGATAAAAACAGTAAATGTGAGATTAAAGTCAATGAGCCTTTAGGCTAAAATCTTTACATGTAAAAATACAAAAGGGGATAGGGAGTATAATTCTCTATCCCCTTTTTTTATGCTTTTTAGAACCTATTCGTCACGAGAACCAAAAATTCCAAGAATTTGAAGCAAGGAAATAAAGAGATTTAGAAAGTCTAAATAAAGGGCAATAGCACCTTCAACAGGTGTTTCATATGCCCCTCTAATGATATTTTGAGTATCGTACAAGATAAATGCACTAAATAAAATTGAACTAATTCCTGCAATAGCTAACTGAACAATCGGACTATGAAAAAAGATATTGATCAAACTTGCAACGACAATAACAATCAATGTAATAAATAGCATTTTGCCCATTGCCGAAAAATCTCTTTTTGTATTCATCGCAAATACTGAAAGTCCACCAAAAGCAACCGTTGTCAAAATAAATGCATTTGCAACGATACTTGCTCCACCTGCCATACCTAATGTGTGTGCAAGAAGAGGAACAAGGGTTAATCCACTGATAAACGTAAAGCCAAAAAGTAAAATCATATTGATACCGGGTTTGCGTTTAGCTGCATAAAGCCCAAATAAAAACACAAATTCTAAAATCACTAATCCCCAATACCAAGAAGCAACCGTTTTAGGCATCCCTAATCCAACATAAGATCCTGCACTTGCTGCAAGAAGTGAAGCTGCAAATAATTGGTATGTTTGTTTTATGAAAACGCCAATTGAGCTATCACTCGCTTTCGTTTGTTCATAAGTACCTTCATGTGAATGTTGTTGTATATAGTTTCTGTCATACAGTCCCATGTAAAATCTCCTTTAAAATATGTCATAAGAATGTTAAAATAAAAAAGCATTTTATCAAATTCAAGAATAAGAATGCAATTTTTAATTTCCCTATTATATGGAAAGAGAGTAAACGAAAACTAAATAAATTTAAGAAGTTCTCAAAAACTTTGAGTGCCTTGAATATCTTTAATGTTATTTTAAGGAAGGTGAGTATATAATTTCGTCCTCGTTTGAGAGAACGGGGTTAGAAAGAAGCGCCCAAAGTAGGGCATTTGCTTCAAGTTCATTACCATTTTAACAATGTCAAATTCAATCTTT